>JACCXM010000303.1 GCA_013697005.1 Chloroflexia bacterium
GCGATGACGTCTGCGGGGGTTGTCGCGGGGCAGCTCGCGGCATCAGGAGAACCCTCGGCGAATGCCCAGGGGTCGGACAGCGCGCTCACCATTCTCGCCGCCGGTCCTTCGGCGGTGAGGAGTCCGAACTGCGAGAGCCGGTCGAGCTGGTCGATCTCGGCCCACATCTCGACGATTTTGCCGCAGGCGACGTGCGCAAATGCGCTGTGATTCCAGGTCATGCGGTTCCCGGTCGGCGCGAGACCGCGGAAATCTCCGCTATGGACCCCTTCGACGGCGAGGCGCACCGCCACGGCGTCCGGCGCCGCAACCGAGGAGACGACGGTGTACGCAATATCCGGGAAGCCCGTCAGCGCCTCACCGTAGATGCCCGTCACCTGCTCCAATCCGGTTTCCTCGCCGACCGTCGCGCCGTGGTAGATGACGTCGGGGGCGACCACATCATCGAAAATCGTCAGATCGGCCTCGTTGACCGCCTCGAAAAAGCGGCGGACCACCGCGAGACTCTCGTCCGGCGTTGCGGCCGGGCAGGAGGCCGCGGGGGTGGCGTCCTGCGCGCGCGCGAGGATGGCGAGCGGGTTGAGCACTGCCAGAACTACGAGGCAGGCGACAATCAGTCCGCGGATACGCATTTGGGGCATGACAACTCCTCCTCTAGAAATTCAATCTTTGCATAGGTCCCAATCTTCGCTCATGTCGAGACGGTACGGCACATCGTTATGGCGCAAGTCTTTCGGGTCCGGACGGCCCGACGCGCCCAACGACCCATCATGCCTACGAAACTGATGCGCGCGTGCAATGAAGTTGCCGAAAGTATCCCAGTATTCAACCGTCTGATTCATGGTGTTGCGAATGCGCCGATCTCCCCGCCTGATGAGTATTGGCCGTACTATTCGAGCCTGGAACTCGCCCGCTCTCATCCGCTCGTAGTAGCGGCCGTCGTTGAAGAGTTTGCGGATTTTGTCCTCATTGACCACCCGGAAGCGCATAGCCGTGGCAACTCCACTCGATCGTGAAATCCGATCCCGACTTTCCGCGGTACTTGCGGGCGAGGTCGCCTTGCGCGATTTCTACGCCTGGTTCGTCCCCGCGACCTTGGAAGTGGAACGCACGGCGAATCTCGAGGCAATTCGCCTCACCCGCGACCTCGCCCATTTCTTCGCTGAACTTTCGGCGGGCGTTGTGACGCGGGACGATGCCCGACGGACACTGCAGGAAGTAGCATCGATATACTTCGTCGCCGCGACGCCCTGGAATCGAGCCGCGGGCAAGCCCGTGACGATGACAGGTTCCAATGACATTATCGAGGGCCGGTCGGCGAGTTTTGTCTTGGGATCACGACACGAAGTGGCAATCGCGTGACGAGTTGCGCGCCGAGATAGACGCCGAACCAATAGACGCCTGCCTCGTCCACTGTCATGGCAATCGGCATGATGATCGTGATGCCGTGATCTTCTCCGCCATCGAAAAGAATCGTCCGCATGTAGCTTTCGCGAGAAGGTGTCGAAGACCTCTCCGACAACGATTCCGTCGCCGTGGGTAGTAATTGTGTCCACGATTCGGATGGCGCTCATCACACCGTCCGCTTCCTCTAGCAGTCGCTCGCAGAAAAATGCTGCTTGAAGTTAGGGGCCTTTCGCGACTCGGGTCGGTTGCTCCATATCGCTCCTCATGACCACCCGAACTGACGCTCGAGCACGTCCGCGCCGACGTTCATCAGGAGCGGCGAGCCGTGGGGGCAGACGGCGGGTGCGGCGGTGTGGCCGAGACCCTCGACCAGAGCGCGCATGGCCGGCCGCTCGAGAGTACGGCCGCGACGGACGGCGGTGCGGCAGGAGAGTCGCACCAGGAGCCGCTCCTGCCAGGTCTCGCCGTCACCGGGGCTCTCGGCTTCATCGGAGGCGAGTGCCAGCGCCTCGGCCAGGAGGGACGGGTCGGCGAGCTCACTGAGGGCGAGGGTATCAGACCCCGGTAGCACTCCCGGCAGGACCGGGGCCGCACGGAGAAGGAACGATCTTCCGCCGAATTCTTCCAGGGCGAACCCCAGTGCGCCGAGATCGGCGAGCCGCCGCGTGAGCGCCGCCGCCTGGGGAAAACCGACTTCGATCAGTAACGGCTCCGGTAGCACCACCGATTCCGTGGCCGGTCCATCATCGCCTTCGCCATAGGTGGCCCGCATCCGCTCGTAGAGGATGCGCTCGTGGGCACGATGTTGATCGACCAGGTAGAGTCCAGCGTCCCCTTCGAGCAGCAGCAACCGCGCCCCGACTTGACCGATGAGCCGCAGCTCCGGCAGCCCAGGGGTCACGATCGGCGCGGCGTCGTCCCAGAGTCCCGATGTCTCGGCGAGGCGCCCCTCGGCATCGCGCGCCAACGCCGCGGCTCCGGTCAGCGGTTCCCAGCGCAGTCGCAGCGGACGGCGGCCGAGCGCGTCTCGCACCAGGGCCGCCATTGCCGCCGCGATCTCGCGCTCGTCGCGCAGGCGTACCTCATGTTTGCCGGGATGGACGTTGACGTCGACCCGCCAGGGGTCGGCGTCGATGGCCAGCACGAGCACCGGATGGCGGCCGCGAGGGAGGAGGGGGCGGTAGGTCGCCTCCAGCGAGGATTGCAGACTGCGGCCATAAACCGGGCGGCCATTGACGAGCAGCGTCACCCCGCTGCGGCCGGGACGGGTGACTTCGCCGCCACCGATCGCGCCGTGAATCGTCGCGCCGGCGGTCGCGATCGGACCAAGCGGGATCAGAGAGCCCGCTAACGCGTGCCCATAGACCTCGGCCAGCGTGGCCAGGAGATCGCCCGAACCGGAGGTCTGCAACGCCAGCCGGTCCTCGACGTGGAGCGCGAAGCGGACACCCGGCGCGGCCAGCGCCAGCCGGCGCAGCGTGGATCCGATCTGCGCCGTCTCGCCCCGCCCATGCGTGCCGGTGAAGGTCGCCCGGCGCGCGGGGAGATCGGCGAAGAGTCCGCGGACGGTGACGGTCGTACCAGTTGGGCGGGGCGCGGGTTCGTCACGGAGCACCCGCCCGCCGCGCAGTGTCAGTCGCCAGCCGTCGCCGCTGCCGATGGCGGTGCGGGAAACCAGATCGAGCTCGGCCACCCCGGCGATACTCGGCAGCGCCTCGCCCCGAAACCCCAGGGTGCGCACCGCGCCGAGTCCCTCCCGCGGATACTTGCTGGTGGCGTGGCGTTGGCAGGCGAGCCAGAGATCGGCGGCGCGGATGCCACGGCCGTCATCGCCGACACGGATGAGATCGAGCCCACCCCCCCGAATGTCGATGCGGATCGCGGTCGCCCCGGCGTCGAGCGCGTTCTCGACCAACTCTTTGACCACGGAGGCCGGCCGTTCGATCGTTTCGCCAGCGGCGATCCCAGCCGCGACCGCGACCGGCAGCACGCGAATGCTGCCCAGTGTCCCCAGATTCCCGGGGGAATGGCCGGAACGCGTCCGTGCGGCCGCGTCACGATCACCGTCGCTAAACGGTGGGGGGAGCGCGTCGTCGATCGGGGGAAGGTCGGTTTCCACGGGGCGAATCCGATACGCGTGGGCAACCGCGACGCCCACCGGTCACGATTTAACTCATGCGGTTTCAGTGTCATGCGGCGACGTCTGCGTGGCAGCCGGCAAACCTTAGCATGGGTATTCGTGCGCTGATACCCCGGATGGTGACAGCGCGGCATACTAGGTATCGGTAGGTGGGTAAGGGACGAGACAATGAGCATTCCCCAAACCGAGTTGGAGCGGCAGGCGTTTCCGATTCTCAGCGACGAGGAGATCGATCTCCTGCGGCCGTTCGGCGAGGTGCGCCCGGCGCAAGTCGGCGACGTGCTCTTCGAGATCGGCGATGCGGAGTATCCCCTCGTCGTCATCCTCTCCGGTCAGGCGCAGGTCATCGACCGCTCGGAACGGGTCGATCGGATTATCGGCACCAGCGGCCCGGGCCGGTTCATTGGGGAGTTGGGGCTGCTCACCGGGCAGACGGTGTTCGTCGCCTGCGTCGTGACCGAACCGGGCGAAGTCCTGCTGATTCCGCCGCAGGGGGTGCGCGAGGCGATCACGATGATTCCCGTCCTGAGTGACACGATCGTGACGGCGTTCGCGGCGCGCCGGCAGATGCTGATGCAATCGGCGGCCGCGACGCTGACCCTGATCGGCCCGGAAGAAGCACCAAGTATCGTGCGGCTACAGGAATTCGCTTCCCGCAACCGCATCCCGCATCGCTGGTTGCCGCCGGACAACCCCTTCGCGATGCAGGTCAACTTCATGGAATGGCCGCCCCGGCCCGAAGCGGTGCGGGTGCTGGTGCGTGGCTTGCAGACCCTGCGCGATCCGACCAATCTGCAACTGGCCAAGGCGTTGGGGCTCGATCTCGCATTGCAGCAGACGGAACCCGCCGATCTCGTCGTCGTGGGGACGGGTCCCGCGGGGCTGGCGGCGGCGGTCTACGGCGCCTCGGAAGGTCTGACCACCGTTGCCGTCGACGATGTGGCGATCGGCGGTCAGGCCGGAACTTCATCGCGGATCGAGAACTACCTGGGATTCCCGACCGGCATTTCCGGGGGCGAGTTCGCCTTCCGGGGCGAAGTGCAGGCGATCAAGTTCGGTGCACGGGTCACCGTACCGCGCGAGGCGACCGCGCTCTCCCGCGAAAATGGGTCCTTCGTGGTGCGGCTCGACGACAAGACGGAGCTGCGGGGACGCAGCGTGGTCATCGCCACCGGCGCCCGCTACCGGCGGCTCGACCTGCCGAACGAAGATCAGTTCGAGGGGGCCGGGATTTACTACGCCGCGACCGATCTCGAAGCGAGGCGGTGTAAAGGCGCCGAGGTGGTTGTGGTGGGCGGTGGCAATGCGGCGGGGCAGGCCGCGATGTTCATGGCCGGGCCCGCGAGTTTTGTCCATCTCGTCTACCGGGGAGCCGAGCTGGGGCGCGGCATGTCCCAATATCTCCTCTCGCGCCTGGAACACGCGCCGAACGTGCACATCCACACGGAGAGTGAGATTTGCGCGCTGCACGGGGCGGAGCGGTTGGAGTCGGTCGAGATTTGGACGCACGGCGGGGAGCGCGAAAAGATCGCCGCGCCGTTCGTGTTCGTGATGATTGGCTCCGATCCCTGCACCGACTGGCTCCAGGGCGCACTCGACCTGGATGAGCGGGGTTTCGTCAACACCGGCCTCACCCCGGCGCATGGTGCGGCCGGACCGTTATCTCCCTATCAAACGAGTATTCCCGGTGTGTTCGCGGTTGGCGACGTGCGCAGCGGCTCGGTCAAGCGGGTGGCCTCCGCCGTCGGTGAAGGCTCGGTGGTGGTGCAAGCGGTGCATCAGTACCTGGCGGCGGCAGGCGAGCAGTGAGCGTGGCATCATCCGGCCCCACGTTCAATTACTCAATCTCAGCGTTGGAGCGCTCTAGCGTACGGAGGCCAGCGGTGGTGGCGTCATAGGTTGAGAACCGATTTAGAACATTAGTTCTCATTTGCTTCTCAATTCTAACACGCCGGTGCTGAATGTGCTCCCTCTGGACACGCCCCGCCGGTCGGAGCGTTCCATCCGACGAGTCAGCACAGGAGCCGCATCTCACTCCGCGGCGAGGCTCACGAGCAGCCGCCGCGCCCGGGCTCGCACCGCTGGCACCCGCTGATTCACGGCTCGCTTCAACTCGGAGGTTAGCCAGTCACGCAGCGCGGGGTCGTCCCGCGCCATTCCCGATCGCGTCGCGTTACGGTCCGCGCCGTTCTCCTCGATGCCGGGTCGCCGGTGTGGCGACATCGCCCAGACGACGGTCGCGTTGCCGGTGAGGGCATTCTCGGTCACAATGGCGCTCGCCCGCATTCACGATCTTTGCTTGGAGCATGCCGATGTTCGCCAAACCGGATCTGGGGTTCGCGCTGGTCTGCGCGCTCATGCTGTCCTGGCCGTCGACGCTGATGGCCCAGGTTGCCACACCCGCGCCGCGGGCAGCCGCTTCGCCCGTGGCGGGGAGCGTTGCCGCGGGCGCACTGCTGCCGCAGATGGATGTCTCGGTCAAACCAGGGGCGGATTTTTTCCGCTACGCGGCCGGTGGCTGG
>JACCXM010000308.1 GCA_013697005.1 Chloroflexia bacterium
TTGACCTGGAACTCGCTGATGAGCGGCGCCACGTCCGGCGACTCGGCGTAGGCCTTCGCCATCTTGATCATCTGGGTGCGCCAGACATTACCGATGTAGGAGTTGGAAAGGGCGATGTTGTACGGCGGATCGGCCAGCTTCTCGTACTGCACCGGCTCGGCGCCGGCGAAGGGCTGGTAGCAGGCAGCGGCATCGAAGCCACCGGCGGCGGGGGTGGAGTCCTGCGCCCAAACCGGGGAGGCGGGGCGGCCAGCCCCGCTGAAACTGAGCCCGACGGCGCCCGCGCCTACGGCCACGCCGCGGATCAGCGAGCGGCGGCCGACCTGACGTCCAAGATAACGGTCCATGCAATTCCTCCGTCTACCTGTCTACCCGTCGACGAGGCGCGCGCCCAACGCCGGGCCGCGCGACACGAGCCAACAACCCAGGGCATGTCACCGCTGGCGGTCGGCACGAATCTGGTGTTGGCCGGCGCATCCTAGCAATGGGAGAGGAGGGCGTCAACACGCATGCGCGTGAGTCGGAAGTCGGAAGTCGGAAGTCGGCAGTCGGACGGCCAGACGGCGAAACGCAACGCGGCCTGTAGGGGCACGGCATGCCGTGCCCTCGGCGAGGCTTACCTCGCCCTCTTCGCCCGCAACCGATAACCTTATGCCTCAGCCTGTTGAAAAAGCGGGGACACCGAGCATGCCGGCTCCGCCGTCTCCCTGCGGGCGGTCCGTTACCTTTTCGCCCGTCACCTGTTTACTCTGATAGAGCGCATTCGGATCTGGGTCATCGCCGGCATGGGGAGCGAGGTGCCGAGCCGTGGTGTCCATCTTTCGCCGCCGCACGCCGTTTGAGAGACCGTCCGTCGCGGCGGTTGATCCGGGCGCCCGCTCTGCGCCGCTGGACCGGCACGCCTTCGCCGCGTTCTACCAGGGGTACTTCGACCCGATCTATCGCTATTGCTACGCCCGGCTCGGCAGCCAGGAGCGGGCGGAGGACGCGGCGCAGCAGGTCTTTGTCCGCGCGCTCGAAGCGATCGACCGTTACCAGGAGAGCGGGCATGCCCGCGAGTGGCTCTTCGTCATCGCCCACAACGTCGTCGCCAACGAGGCGGCGCGGCGGACGGCGTCGTCGTTGGCGCTCGAGGACGACCTGCCCGACGCGGCGGCATCGCCCGAGCGGCTCGCCCTTGACGCCGCCGAGCGCCGGGCGCTGCGTGAGGCGGTCGCGCGACTCCCGAAGGACATGCGGCGGGCCATCGAGCTGCGAATCGCGGGGTTCACCGGGCGCCAGGTGGCCGCCGAGCTGGGGCGCAGCGTCGACGCGGTGAAGATGCTCCAAGGGCGGGCGATCACGCGGCTGCGTGCCGAACTCGGTGACCGGAGAGGGGGATGCGATGGAGCGTGACGCCCTCCGCCACACCGAAGCGCTGAACGCCTTCTGGGACGACGTGGCGCTCGGCCGGGCGCCGGTCGGTCCGCACGCCCTCGACGGCGAGACCGTCGACCTCGTCGGGCGATTGCACGCGCTCGGCGATTCGCCCGAACGAGACTCGGCTCGCGAGCGAGTCTGGCGGGACCTGCAACGGCATCGACGCTGGAAGGAGCCAGACGTGACAACGCGTGCGCTTTCCCCGAATGGCATCGCGGGATCGCCGGTCGGCCCGGGCCTGCTCCCCTGGGCGCCGCCCGCCCGTCCAACGGTCCCCATGCGCTGGGCGCCGGACCGGCTCGCGACGGCCGTGCTCGTGCTGCTCGTGCTGGCCGGCAGCATGCTCGTGTTCGGTCCCGGCCGGCCGGGGCAGCAAAACGACACCCTGCTGGTTCTGCCGTCCATCAGCGGGACGCCCGCGACGCCGGAGGTTGTTGTCACGGAGACGCTGCTCGATGCTCCCGCCACCCTGCCCGCCGGGCCGGCCACCTTCGATCTGACCCACTGGACACTGCGGCCGGACTCACCGCCGCTGCGTGTGGCGGCCCGCAATTCCTTGGGTGCACGACGCGAAGGCCCGATATTCATCGTCGTCGAGTCCGGGAACATCGTGATCACGGAGGCCGGGACCGAGCACCGGCTGGCGGCGGGGGAGGTCTATGCCGCGACCGATCCGGATCAGGAGGTTGCCGTCGCCGCGGATGGACCCGAGCACGCGACAGCGTTCGTGGTCCCCGTCCTCAGTGATTCGGCTCTGCCAATTTCCTACGATCCGAAGGCACACGTCGAGGAATTCTTTTGGTCCTTCGAGCTCGACGCCGTGGCTGGGGGCGCGGGCCGGCTCGTTCTGGAACGGCTGACGCTGGCCCCGAGCAGCGCCTTGCCGTGGGAAGAAGCCAACCCGCTGGTCTGGACCGGGGTACGGGCGGGCACCCTGGGCCTGACCCTGGAGGGCGACCAACTGGCTGTCGGTTGGACCGCGGGACAGGAGCAGCACATCCAGGGCCCAGGGCCGCTGCCGTCAGCGGGCGCACGACCGTTGCCGTCGCTGCCCGCGGGCACGCGGATACTGCTGCGCAACGCCGGCGACGAGCCGCTGGTCCTTTACCGCCTGACGCTCACACCGCACGACGCGGGCGCATCCGCGGCGGGGACGCCGGGGCCGTAACGGGTCGGTCCGGAAGACGCAGGACGGCGCAGCGGACGAGGCGTAACGTTCGCGCCGTGCGCCGCTTCCCGTCCACCCGAGGAACCGTGCCCGTCGCGTCCATGGGCACGGTTGCGTCAGTGATCTTCCCTGCCCCGAGAGGTCGTCATGCTCGGCCCGCCCAAGCCCCGCCGCCTCGACCAACCGATCGCCGTGTCGCTGGAGGAGCTCGTTCCCCGAAATAACTTCTACCGCCATCTCGAGGCGACGCTCGACCTCAATTTCGTCCGAGAGCTGTCGCAGGAGCTGTACGCTAAACGGGGCCGGCCGAGCATCGACCCCGTGGTCTTCTTCAAGCTCCAGCTGGTCATGTTCTTCGAAGGCATCCGCTCCGAGCGGAAACTGATCGAGACGGCTAGCCTCAATCTCGCGCACCGGTGGTACCTCGGCTACGCCCTCGATGAGGTGCTGCCCGATCATTCCAGCCTGACCCGCATCCGGCAGAGGCTGGGGATCGAGGTATTCGAGCGGTTCTTCGAGCAGATCGTGGATCTGTGCCAGGAAGCCGGCCTGGTCTGGGGCAAGGAGCTTTATTTCGACGGCACCAAGGTCGAGGCCAACGCCGACTTCGACTCGCTCGTCCCGCGCTTCTATTACGAAGCGAAAACCCACGTCAGTCACCTGTTCACCGGCGGAGCGCTGCCTGACGAGAGCCTTCCCGCTGACCCAGAACCACCCGCTATGATCGTTCAACTACCGACCGCGCCAGACACCGAATCATCACCGGCGGGGGAGCGTCCCTGGCGGTTGCTGGAGGAGCGGCGTCTCGACCCCCACCGGCCCTCGGATCGCGACTACGAGCGGATGAGTGCGTGGCGGGTGAGCACGACTGACCCGGACGCCACCCCGATGCGCACGGGAGCCCGCACCACCCTCGGCTACCACGACCACTATATTGTGGATGGCGGTAAGCGGCGCATCATCCTCGCCGCCTTCGTCACGCCGGCCGACGTTACTGACAACGTGCCGATGCGCGATCTGTTGTGGCGGGTCTGTTTCCGCCGGAAGATCTGGCCCCACCACGTCACCGGGGACGCCAAGTACGGCACCACCGAGAACGTCGTCGCCCTCGAAGACGCGGGGATCCGCGCCTACGTCCCCTTGCCCGACTTCGACCATCGCACGTCGTTCTTCGGTCGGGACGCGTTCACCTACGATCCCGAACGGGACGAGTACCGGTGCCCCGAGGGCCAGCCATTGCCGCGGTACCGGGCCAAGCACACCGAGGAGGTCGTCGTCTACCGCGCCGACGCCGCCACTTGCAACGCCTGCCCGATGAAGACCCAATGCACCGACGCGGAACGCGGCCGCACCATCCAGCGCTCCGTCTACGCCGCGTACCTAGAGAAGGTGCGGGGCTACCACGCCACCGAGGCCTACAAGAGGGCCATGCGCAAGCGGCAGGTGTGGGTGGAGCCGCTCTTCGCCGAGGCGAAGCTCTGGCATGGCTTACGTCGCTTTCGGCGGCGAGGGCTCGAGGACGTCAATATCGAGGGATTGCTGATCGCCGCGGGACAGAACCTCAAGCGCTTCCTGGCTGCGAATGGGTGGGGCCGGCGCCATGCCCCATGTGGGAGCCTCTTGGCCCTTCCGAGGGAGCCCTGACAGCTCTCAGCCGTCTCCGGGTGATGACCGATCCGGCTGGAGACCGGGGCACCGGCGAACTGGATCTGGAGGACCCGTGACGGCAACGCCGGCCACCGCAGGCTTTTTTCAACACGCTGGCCTGTTCTCCGACCACCATCATACCGTTCATGATAGTGGCCAATAGGAGGTGCACGATGAGCCAAACAGCCAAACTCTTCATGAACGGTCGCAGCCAGGCGGTGCGCTTGCCAGCCGCTTTCCGTTTTGATGCCTCTGAAGTGTTCATTTGGAAAGATCCGGCAAC
>JACCXM010000312.1 GCA_013697005.1 Chloroflexia bacterium
GGGGGGTAGGGGGGTGAGGGACCGTCTCACAACCGCACCCGTGGATCGAGAAACGTATAGATGATGTCGGTCAGCAAGTTGACCAGGATCACCAGAATCGCGAAGACGAACGTCGTCGACTGCACCAGCGGGTAGTCGCGGGCGGCGATCGCCTCGACCAGTAGCTTCCCGGCCCCCGGCAGGCTGAACACGTTCTCGACGATAACGGTGCCGCCCAGCAGATACCCGACCGACAACCCGAGCAACGTCAAAGCGGGGATCAACGCGTTGCGCAGCACGTGCGCGGTGACGACCGCTCGCTCCCGCAGTCCTTTGGCCCGCGCCGTACGGACATAATCCGATCCCATCGCCTCCAGAATGCTCGTGCGCAGCGCCCGCACCAGCAGCGGCGTGATGCTGAGCGCGATTGTCAGCGCCGGCAAAAAGAGATGATGCAGATGCTCCCGCCACCCATCACCGTAGCCAGCCACCGGGAAGAGCCGGAATCTGATGCTGAAATAGGTAAGGAACAGAATACCGATCCAGAACGCCGGCATCACTAGCGTCACCATCAGCACGACGCGGGTGATCTGGTCGAACAGCCCGTCCTTGCGCAGCGCCGAGATGATCCCCAATGGCAACGCCAGAAGCACGGTCAGCGCGGTGGCGTAGACGATCAGCGCCAGCGAGACCTCCAACCGGTCACCCAGGAGCGAAGCCACGCTGACCCGGAACTTCAACGAATCGCCCAGATCGAATGTCGCCAGATTGGTCACGTAGCGCAGATATTGCTCCCACAGCGGGCGATCGAGACCTAGCTCCTGCCGCAGCGCGGCGATCGACTCCGGCCGCGCCTGCAACCCGAGCATCGTCGTTGCCGGATCACCGGGAATGAGCTGCAACAACGCGAAGACGACCAGCGTGATTCCGAACAGCACCGGAACCATCTGCGCCAGCCGCCGCGCGATGAACTGCCCGCGGTTCATGACCGCGGGTGATGGGGTGGTAGGGTGATAGGGTGATAGGGTGATAGGGAGTCACGGGTGAAACGCGTGCTCCCTGAACTCTCCATCGCCATCGGGCTACGGAATTGGCCGGGGATAATCCCGGAAACTCCCCATCACCCTTCGTCCATCCAGGTCGTCGTCCAGGTGTATTGCCCGGTGGGCGGATGCCCGAAGTTGTGGACGCGGGTCGTCGTCACGTCGACGTACGGCTTGTAGTAGAGGGCCAGCATCGGCGATTCCTCGTGGAACAGCTCCTGGATACGGAAGTACATTGCTTCCCGCTTGGCCGAATCCGGTTCGGCCGCGCCCGCCCGCGCCAGCTCCTGGGCCTCCTCGTTGTTCCAGCCGGTCTGGAACGCCTGCGAGCTCTCCGGCAGCACGGCATAGGCCACCAGCTCATCCGGGTCGATGATGTCGTTCGTCCAGTAGTTGGTCATCGCCTGGAAGTTCTGGGAGTTGTAGTCCTCGTTGAGAACGCTCCCCTCCGTTGGGGCGATGGTCACGTCGACCCCGATCTGGCTCCACATGTCCTTGAGCGCGGTCGCCAGGGTCTCGTCGTCGGCGCTGCCGCCGAGAATCTTGAGCTCCAGCGGAAAGCCTTCCGGCGTCGCCGACTGCGCCAGCTCCTCTTGCGCCCGGGCCACATCGTAGGCGTACGGTTCCAGCGTGTCGTTCCAGTAGAGCGCGCCCTTTGGCATGAATGACGTCGCCGGCACACCCACGCCAAAGAGGACCACATCGACCAGGGTCTGGCGGTCGGTGGCGTATTGCAAGGCGCGGCGGGCGAAGGGATCGTCGAGCGGCGCATCGCGGGTATTGAGCGTGATGTAACGCGTCTCGGTCGAGGGGAACTGATAAACCTTCAGATTCGGATCCTGCGCAAGCTCCGGGACGCGGCTGGAGGGGACGTCCTTCATGCCGTCGAGCTCGCCGCCCTGCAGTTGCAGGATGCGCGCGTTGTCGTCCGGCACCACCGAGACGACGACCTCGTCGAGCAGCGGCAGCCCTTCTTCCCAGTAGTTGGTGTTCTTAACCAGGCGCAGAAATTCGCCCTTGTTCCACTCGGCAAACGCGAAGGGACCGGTCCCCATGCACTCCTGGGTGAGGCGCTCTTCATTGCCGGCGGCGAATGCCTCGGAGATGACCGACATGTTGAACATCGCCACGTCGGAGAGGAACGGCGACCACGGCTGCGCTAACTCCACGACGACGGTGGCGTCGTCCGGGGTGGTAATCCCTTCGACCTGGCCCTCGGCGTCGCGCTTCAGCGCGGTCAGGGTGAAGGTCCAGTGCTCTTCGGGATCGTTCGCGGCACGGACCCAGGAGTAAAGAACGTCCGCCGCGGTCATCGGCGTGCCGTCGGAGAAGAGCACGTTGGGGCGGAGATGGAAGGTGTAAGTGAGCCCGTCCTCGGAGATGTCCCAACTTTCGGCCAGCGCCGGGACGAGGGAGATGCCATCGGCCCCGACCCGCACGAGCTGGTCGTAGATACTCATGAAATACCAGATATTGACGTTGCCGTCGTTCGTGACCGGATCGAGATTGTCCGAATCGACGGCGCGCCCGAAGCGGAGAACGCCGCCCGGTGTGGCATTGGAGAGATCCTCTTCCATGGCCGCGATCGGGGTGCCCCCGACCGTTACCGTGATCGGGTTTGCCGCCTCATCCTGGGCGCGGGCGCTGTAGGTGCGAAACATCATGTCCGCCGCCGGGAGCGAGAGACCCAGCGCCAACGCGCGGGTCAGGAACGAGCGGCGGTCGAGGCGACCCTCGTGAATCTGCTGCGCCATCTGTCCCAAATGGCCGGTGCGTTCCGTCCGTGGATTCATGAAAACCTTCCTCACCGTGTTCAAGTGTCACAAGCCATGCCGTGCGCGCGCCAGGCATTCCCCTGGAGCAGTCGATGTGCCTGTAAGGTATCTGGGCGTCCCAGACATTGCCACCGCATCGTGGATCGGGCTGTGTGGAGTGATCTTCGCCCGTCGCGGCTCCCGTGTCAATGGAGCGGCTTGTACCAGAACACCGTGGCACTGAGCGTGCCGGCGGCGTCGCGCGCCCATCCGGGAACGCGCCCGGCTTCCCGATAGCCGAGCGCGCGGTAGAGATCGTTGCTGG
>JACCXM010000322.1 GCA_013697005.1 Chloroflexia bacterium
CCCCTACCCCCCTCTCCCGTCGAGCCGGGAGAGGGGGGAATTGGCCGGCGGCGGACAGCGGGCCACGGCTCTGCTCCAACGCAGCCAGTTCGCGCTGCTCGTCACGCTCATCCTCCTCACCGTTGGCGCGTGGAGCTTGACCATCTTCCAGGCGCGCTCGATGGAGATGGGGATGGGCGTTGTCGTGCCTGGCGCACCGCCAGATGCCGCCTCCGACAGCATGGGCGACATGGATACGATGGTCGGGATGAACCCCACCGGGATGGCCAGCATGGCGGTGAGGTGGTCCATCGGCGGGCTGGCGGCGTTCGTGAGCGCCTGGGCGGTGATGATGGCGGCGATGATGTTGCCGGCGGTGGCGCCCATGCTGCTGCTCTATCGGACGATAGCGGCGAAGAAGCAGGCGGATGGCGGAGCGTTCGTGTCGAACTGGGTGCTGGCCGCGGGGTACCTCGTGGTGTGGGCCGCGGCCGGCGCCGGGGCCTATGCCCTGGTGCGGTTTGGCAGCCAGGTGGCCGGGCAGCTTGGCGTGGCCGAACGCCAGATGTGGGCGCCCTACGCACTGGGGGCGATTCTGGTCATCGCCGGACTGTATCAGTTCACCCCCCTCAAGCACGCGTGCTTGCGCCAGTGCCAGTCGCCGTTCGGTTTCGTGATGGGCCACTGGCACGATGGCACAACGGGCGCGTTACGGATGGGAATCGTCCACGGGGCCTACTGCCTGGGGTGCTGCTGGGCGCTCTTTGCGGTGCTGGTCGCGCCCGGAGTGATGAGTCTGGCCTGGATGGTGTTGCTGGCGCTGGTGGTTTTCACGGAGAAGGTTTTTGCCTACGGGAGGCAAACCGCGCTCGCGGTGGGTGTCATTTTCATCGCCCTCGGGGTGCTGGTGGCGAGTGGCGCAACGGGGATGCCCTGGGTCGTATGAGAACCCCTATGGGGTCGGGCCGGGAGCGGGGGTGGCGATTTGGACTCGTGAATCAGGGGTCGATACCGGCGAAGAGGTCTTCGGCGGCGATGGGGAGGGGACCGAGCACGGGTGAGTCTGGCGTCTCGCTTCCCGAGGTTGCAGAGACCAGGTGCATGGCATCACGGTCCCGGGCCAGAATCTCGATGGTGCGGGCATCGGGATCGACGAGCCAGTATTCGCGCACCCCGGCGCGGCCGTAGAGCGTACGCTTGGTGAGCACATGGTGGGCGCGATTCGATGGACTGAGCACCTCGATGAGGAGATCGGGCGGTCCTTCCACGCCGCGCTGCGTCGGATGCGCCTTGCCGCCCGGCAACAGCACGACGATATCTGGCTGCACCGGATCGGCGCCCGGGAATACGACATCGATCGGAGCGGTTCTCCAGCGCCCGCCGAGCGTTGCCACGAGTGGAACGAGCATGGTGATGAGGTTGGCGATCACCGTCGCATGCGCCCAGGATGGTGCGGGCATCTCGTAGAGCTCCCCTTCGATAATCTCGTAGCGTTTGCCATCGTCGGGAAGCGCAAGGAGATCGTCGTAGGTCCAGGTGCCGGCTGGTTTCGTGAGCGCCATGTCGCGTCCCTCCGGGAGTCGGGCGCAGTATAGCGAGGCACGCGATTCCGCTGATCTGCAGACGCCACTTCTCGCATGCACGTAAAGAGCCGGGCTCAGCGCCCGGCTCTCACGAATTCTGGTTCGGGATAGGGTCTCGGTTCAGGCGGTGCCTTCGACCGAGCGCTTCAGTTGGGTGCCCGGCTTGAAGGTCGGGCTGCGCCGCGCGGCGATCTGCATGGTCTCGCCGGTGCGGGGATTGCGGCCCTCGCGGCCCGCGCGCTCCACCACCTTGAACGACCCGAAGCCGCTCAACTGAATCTCGTCGTTGCGGGACAAGCTGTTCTGAATGGCGTCGAGAAAGGCGTTGACCGCCTTGGTCGCCTGCGCCTCGGTGAGGTCAGCCTCGTTCGCCACTTCCTTGATGAGATCCTGCTTACGCACGCTCGTGCTCCTTTCAGCATCGTCTTCCCAGACGCCTTTGCCTGGTCTGCTTGCCGCGCCCGGAGACCGCGCGGGCGGGTCGTCCGGTCGCACATCAACGGTCCGACACCTGAGTCTACCATCCAAGCATTCCGGGAGTCCACAAAAACCCGCGAACATACGCGGGAATTGAAAGGGTGCGACGCAATCACTGGCCAGACTAGCGGTCCTTACATGCCTCTTTCCGCACCTCGCTGACGCCGCTGCCGTGCCGCCTCGAAGAGGATGACCGCCCCCGCGACGGCCGCATTGAGCGACTCCACCCCCGCGGCGAGGGGGATGGCGGCCTCTTCGTTGCCCCAGGCCAGCAGCGCGGGACCGGCGCCCTCCGCCTCACCGCCGATGACCAACGCCGCCGGTCCGGTCCAATCGATTTCATCGTAGGCGCGAGCGGCCTCAGCGCGGGCAATCACCCTCCGCGGCAGGCGCGCCCGTAGCTCATCCATCGCCTCCGGGTCAAGTGGCAGCAGGGGCAACCGGAAATGCGCGCCCATGCCAGCGCGAACCACCTTCGGGTTCCAGGGATCGACGGACCCGGGGGAGCAATAGACCGCATGCACTCCGGCCCCGGCGGCGGCGCGCAGGAGCGTGCCCAGATTGCCGGGATCGCGCAGGCGGTCGAGCACGAGCACGAACGGCGCCGCCGCGCTCGCGTCCGGGAGAAGTCGAGGCATGGGAAAGACGGCCAGGACTCCCTGCGGGGTCCGCACGTCGCTCAGCCGGTCGAACAGGCGGGGCTCGACGTGGCGGGTGGGGAGCGCCGGGGCAGAGAAGGCGGCGAGCGCGTCGTCGTCACCGTGCCGCAGCAGCACGAGCCGGGGAATGGCGCCGGTTGCCAACGCGTCGCGGACGGCGCGCACCCCTTCGACGATGAACGCTCCCTCGGCGGCGCGGCGGTTGCGCTGGCCCAGGGAGCGGACGAAGACGATCGCCGGATTGGCGGCAGAGGTAATGGCGGGGGAGCCGCTACCGCGCGGCAAGAGCCTGTTTCGCGGTGGCGACGACGGCGGTGAAACCCGCGGCATCGCGCACGGCCAGATCGGCGAGCATCTTGCGATCGACGGCGACCCCAGCCAGCGTTAACCCGTTGACCAGCTTGGAATAGGGCAGACCGTTGAGCCGGGAGGCGGCGTTGATGCGGATGATCCAGAGGCGGCGCATGTCGCGCTTGCGGTTGCGCCGGTCGCGATAGGCGTAAACCAGCGAGCGCATGAGCGACTCGTGGGCACGCTTGTAGAGACGGTTGTTGGTGCTGTAATGGCCCTTGACCTGCTCGAGGACCTTTTTGTGCCGCTTATGGGCGGTGACACCGCGCTTGACGCGAGCCATGGTTGCCGTTCACTCCTCGTTCCAGCGGTCTCATCGGGGCCGCTGCAGCCCGGCGTGGACACCCCACGCGCGCCATGTCGTGTATCTGGCGCTCTACCGGGGAGGATCCCCGGCATCAAACATACCTACGAATACGAAACGCGCCGATTAGACGCCGTATGGCAGGAGCTTCTGCACCGACCGTTTGTTGGCGCCGTCCAGCGGCAGCATGCGATCAAACTGTCGCTTCACCCGCGATGCCTTCTTGCGCCGGTTGTGGCTCTTCATTCCCTTCGTGCGCATGATCTTGCCCGTTGCGGTGATCTTGAAGCGCCGCTTGGCTCCCTTGTGGGTTTTCATTTTCGTCGCTGGTTTGCTCTTGCTCACGTGCCCGGTTTCCTTCCTTCTCGCGTTCCCGTTCCCGGTCCGCCACGCTCACCTTCGCTTTCAGGGGCGCCATGAACATGGTCATGGTGCGGCCCTCCATCCGCGGTGAGGCCTCGACCGTGCCGTGGGGACGGAGCTGATCGGCGAGCTGATCGAGCAGGGCCTTGCCCAGATCCGGGTGGGCCATCTCCCGGCCACGGAAGAGCACGGTCAGCTTGACCTTGTCTCCGCCATTGAGAAACTTCGCGGCCTGCCGTCCCTTCGTCTCGAGATCGTGGTCGTCGATCTTGGGCCGGATGCGGACCTCTTTCAGCTCGACGACATGCTGATGGCGGCGCGACTCCCGCTCTTTGCGGCTCTGCTCGTAGCGGAATTTGCCGTAGTCCATGAGGCGGCAGACGGGAGGCATCGCATTGGGCGCCACCTCGACGAGATCGAGGCCACGCTCGCGCGCCATCTGGAGCGCATCGACTGTGGGGATGATCCCAACCTGCTCGCCGTTCTCATCGATCAGCCGGACCTCGCGAATCCGGATGCGCTCATTGACGCGTGTCTGGACGGGTCTGGAAATACTCGTGCCTCCGTTACCCCTTGTCGGGTATCGCTGCCAACACAATACAACACAGGAACGCGCCGGAGATCGCCCCCGGCGCGGTCGCCTCTCAAGGCCAGATGACAAGTGTAGCACCGTGTTGACCGATGGGTCAATCGGTTTGCGGCGTGGGGACGCGGTTTTTCGCTGGCCGGTCTTACTGATCGCAGGGGAGCGTGCAGTTCACGTTGGGTCTTGACAGGCCGGAGCAGGTCTCCTACAGTCGAGACCCGTAATTGAAACATTGTCTCATTTATCGTAGCGAAGCAGAGGAGGCGTTTTCCATGAGGCCGCGAGTGATTCCTTTTCTCTTGGCCTGGGTGCTCGCGCTCGTCGCCCCTCTTCCGGCGGCATCCCCGATGGCCGCGCAGACACCCGCCAACGGTGACGTGGTTCACGTCATTGCCAGCTTCAGCATTCTCGGCGATCTGGTGCGCCAGGTCGGCGGTGATGCGGTGCGGGTCACGACCCTCATCGGTCCCGGGACCGATGCCCACACCTACGATCCGGCGCCGGCCGATCTGGTGCTGCTCAGTGAGGCCGACGTCGTCTTCGAGAACGGTCTCGGTTTCGAGCCGTGGTTGGACGGGTTTTACGAGTCGGCACAACCGCCCGGCGCGCGCGTCGTCGTTACGGAAGGGATTACGCCCCGCGCCGCCGGGGAAGACCACGACACCGGCGACGGAGGCGCGGCGCCGGACGAGGGTGATGAGCGCGGTCAGTTCGATCCCCACATCTGGCACGACGTCGCCAACGCGGTTGTAATCGTTAGCAACATCCGCGATGCGCTGGTTGCGGCCGATCCCGCGCACACTTCGGAGTTCGCGGCGAATGCCGCCGCCGCCATCACGCGGCTGGAAGCACTGGACGCCTCGATTCGGGAGCAGGTGGCCACGCTACCGGAGGAGCGGCGCAAGCTCGTTACCTCGCATGACACGTTCGGCTACTTCGCCGATGCCTATGGATTCGAGGTGCTCGGCACCGCGCTCGGCTCGCTGTCGAGCGAGGCGGGCGATCCCTCGGCGCGCGACATCGCGCTGCTGATCGAGGAGATCGAGACGGCGGGGGTGCCGGCCATTTTCGCCGAAAACGTGGGTAATGTCGATTTGATGGCGTCGATCGCGGCGGAGGCGGGGGTCACGTTGGCGCCAACGCTGTACACCGACGCCCTGGGACCGGAAGGCAGTCCTGGGGCGACGTACGAAGCAATGATGCAGAGCAACGTCAGCACGATCGTCACGGCGCTCGGGGCATCGAGTTGAGTAGAATCAGTAACAAGCAGTGAACACCGAAAGGAGGTCGTCATGCCCGTCTCCATCATTCTTGGGAACTACACGGACCAGGGCGTGCGCAACATCCGACAGCTAGGCGATCTGCGGCGCGCCGGAGACGTGTGGACCCAGACCATGCTGGCCTTCACTGCCGATGAGGCCGATGGGATCGCCCAGCGCGTTCCCTGGCCCACCGGCCACCACCGGGCCGCGGGTCGATCTCGCGTTCGATCTGTACAGAGGGGCACCGTACTTCCGCCGTTCTGAGGATTGCGCGGTACAATGGTCTGTCGCGTCGCATGTGTCTGCGCGATGCGTTCGCCTTCCGCCTGCGGTGTCACGATCGCGGTCTTGCTGGGCACGCTCAATCGTTAGCGTGTCTTGCTGATCCGCGTTGGTTTGTGCTGTCCCTCATTCATACGTGCGCGAAAGGTCTGCCGTGCTCGCCGAACTGCCAACCCCCGCGGATGCAAGCGTCGCCACCGAAGCGGCGCGGCGGCGCACCTTCGCCATCATCTCCCACCCCGACGCGGGGAAGACGACGCTGACGGAGAAGCTGCTGCTGTATGCCGGCGCGGTCGAGCTGGCGGGATCGGTGCGGGCCCGCGCCAATGGGCGGCACTCCACCGCCGACTGGCTAGCCATCGAACGCGAACGCGGCATCACCGTTACTTCGACGGCGTTGCAGTTCGACCACCGCGGCTGCCGGTTCAATCTGCTCGATACACCGGGGCACCGCGATTTCTCGGAGGATACCTACCGCACGTTGCTGGCCGCCGACGGGGCGGTGATGGTGCTCGACGCCGCGCGCGGGATTCAGCAGCAGACGCTGAAGCTGTTCGAGGTCTGCCGGCGGCAGCGTTTGCCGATCGTGACCTTCATTAACAAACTCGATCAGCCGGGCCGCGAGCCGTTGGAATTGCTCGACGAGATCGAAAGCACCCTTGGGCTGGCGACAGCGCCGTTGAGCTGGCCGATCGGCGATGGCCTGGAGTTCCAGGGGGTCTACGATCTGCGCGAGCGCAGCCTGCACCGGTTCGAGCGCACGGAGCGCGGGCAGCGGCGGGCGCCGGTGGTGACCAGCGCGCTCGACGACCCGATGTGGTCATCGCTGCTGGGGGACACCGCCTGGGGCAAACTCCAGGAGGAAGTCGCGCTGGTGACGGAGGTTGGCGGGGTCTTTGACCGCGAGCGGTTCCTGGCCGGGGAGCAGACACCGGTGCTGTTCGGCAGTGCGTTGACCAACTTCGGGATCGGACCGTTTCTGGACGCCCTCGCCGAGCTGCTGCCGCCTCCGGGTGCGCGTCTCAGCGACCGCGGTCCGGTGCCGCCGCAGGATCCCGATTTCTCCGGATTCATCTTCAAGATCCAGGCGAACATGGATCCCCGCCATCGCGACCGGATGGCGTTCCTGCGCGTCTGTTCCGGGCGCTTCCACAAGGACATGGACGTGCTCCACCCCCGGCTGGGACGGACGGTCCGCCTGGCCCGCCCGCACCGGTTATTCGGGCAAGACCGGGAGACGGTCGAGGAGGCATTCCCCGGCGATGTGGTCGGGCTGGTCAATCCGGGGCTGTTCGCCATTGGCGACACGCTTTGCCAGGGAGAACCGATCCAGTTCTCGCCGGTGCCACGTTTCCCCCCGGAGTGCTTCGCCCGCATCGAGAACCGCAGCACGGGGAGGCACAAGCAGTTCCACGCCGGTCTCGCGCAACTTGAAGAGGAGGGCGCGATCCAGGTGCTGTTCGCGATCGACGGCGCGCGCGAGCCGATCCTGGCCGCGGTCGGCGAACTGCAACTGGACGTCACCGCCGCGCGGCTGCGCAGCGAGTACGGGGTGGAGACGGACGTGCACCGCCTCCCCTATGAAACCGCGCTCTGGGTGGAGGGGGCGGGCGAGGGCGGGAAGGGTCTGGTCTGGCCGACGCGCGAGGCACTGCGCGCGGAAGATCGCGAAGGCCGCCTGGTGGCGCTCTTCGGTTCCGATTGGGTACGGCGGTATGCGGAGGAGAAGAACCCGGGGGTGGTGTTCCGGGCGATGGGGTGAGACGCGGGTGATGGGGTGATAGGTCGGTAGGGGTGTGAGCCGGGGGCATGCGGTCGGTTGAGACATACATGGGTAGGTAATGGACAATCGGCGCGCCACAATGCGTGCATGCGGGCGACGCAGGCATCGCCCCTACAGCCGCGTGACATCCGGCGCCTTCAGAAACGGCTGACTATGCAGCTATACAGTGGCCAGGCGAGCGCGAGAGGCGAGTAGCTTCCCGAGGGGTCGTGCGCGGTGATCCTGGAATGGCGACGGTACGCTGTGGGTGCTTCAGTTGGAGCGAGACGTGATGCGCGATCGCCGTCGATCCGCAGGGCTCGCGGTCGTCAGCGGGTTGGCGCTCGCGGGGATCGTCATCGTTGGCGGGGTGATCTCCCTGCTGCCGGCGAGCGGATTGCGCTGCCCGGAGGCGGCCGCGTGGGTCATGCTCGATCCCGGTCATGGTGGTGACGATCCCGGCGCGATCAACGATGCCGCGGGACTCGTTGAGCAGGAGTTGGTCCTCGACATCGCCCGCCGTACCGAAGTCCTCCTCGAGGAGAAGGGGTATTCGGTTGCGCTGACGCGCGCCGACGGCGGCACCGGCTATGCGAACACACCCCGCGGGATCATCGCCAATCTCTGCCACGCGTTCGTCTACGTTTCGATTCACCTCAACAGCTTCGGTGAGCCCGGTCCGAACTACACCAAGACGTTCTGGGGAGAAGCGGACAAGGACGCGGAGTTCGCCGAAATCATGCAGGCGGCGCTCGTTTCCCGGCTGCAACCGGGAACGGAGCTCGGCGACTCCGGGTTGGAGCAGCTCGAGAACGGA
>JACCXM010000329.1 GCA_013697005.1 Chloroflexia bacterium
ACCTTATAGGGCGCGAATATCAGGGACCGTTTGACGAGCTTAGCGCACAGGCCGGCGTCTCCCACCGGGTCATTGGCTGGGACGAAGTGGATGCTGCGGAGGGAACCGGCATCGTCCATATTGCGCCCGGCGCCGGCAAGGAAGACTTCGCGCTTTCCAAATTAAACGAACTTGCGGTCATCGCTCCCATCGATGAGTTCGGAGTGTATGGTGACGGGTTTGGGTCGCTGACCGGTCAATACGTGCACGAAGTCGCCGTGCCGATTGCTGAGGATCTCGACGCTAAGGGATTGCTCTATCGCGCCGAGCACCACCGGCATCGGTACCCAGTTTGCTGGCGGTGCGATACCGATTTGGTGTTTCGACTCGTCGACGAGTGGTTCATCGCGATGGACGATTTGCGGCAACCGATGATGGATGCCACGCGCCAGACCACCTGGTATCCAGGATTTGGGCTCGATCGCGAGCTCGATTGGCTCCGCCACATGGACGACTGGATGATCTCCAAGAAGCGCTACTGGGGTCTGGCGCTTCCAATCTACGAATGCCCCACCTGCGGCAATGTCGACGTGATCGGTAGCGAGACCGAATTGCAAGAGCGCGCCGTTTCGGGTTGGGAAGCGTTCGCCGGGCACTCGCCGCATCGGCCCTGGGTCGACGAAGTGAAAATCGCCTGCTCACAATGCGGTGAGACCGTCACGCGCATCAACGATGTCGGCAATCCCTGGCTCGACGCCGGGATCGTGCCATTCTCGACCCTCAACTATCGGCATGACCCGCAATATTGGGAAGAGTGGTTTCCCGCCGACATGATCTCGGAAAGCTTCCCCGGGCAGTTCCGCAATTGGTTCTACTCGATGATTGCGCAGAGTGCCGCGCTCGTGAATCGACCGGCGTTTCTGAATGTCTTTGCTTACGCCCTCATGCGCGACGAAAAGGGCGAAGAGATGCACAAAAGCAAAGGCAACGCCATCTGGTTTGACGAAGCGGCGGACGAAATCGGTGTCGACGTCATGCGGTGGCTCTTCAGCCGCGCCAATCCCGACGCGAATCTCAACTTCGGTCATCCCATTACGGACGAAGTCAGGCGCCGCTTCATCCTACCGCTCTGGAATTCGTACGCGTTCTTCGCCACGTATGCCTCGATCGACCACTTCGATCCGACGTTGACGGAAAATCATGTCGCCCTCGCCGCACGTCCGGTTCTCGATCGATGGATCATCTCTCAGTTGCACCGTCTCATAACTAGCGTCCGGGCCGCGCTTGACGATTACGCACCGGATCGGGCGTCACTTGCGATCGAGCGATTTACCATCGACGAGCTCTCCAACTGGTACATTCGTCGCAATCGTCGCCGCTTCTGGAAAAGTGAAAACGATGCCGACAAGGCGGCCGCCTATCAGACCCTCCATGAATGCCTGACGACTCTTTCGCGACTCGTTGCCCCGTTCATCCCGTTCCTGGCTGAATCCATCTATCAGAACCTGCAGCGGTCAGTAGATTCCGGCGCTGCGGAATCGGTCCATCTTACCGACTATCCCCTCTCCGATCCGGAGCAAATTGACACATCCTTGTCTCGGGACATGGACATCGTATTGGAAGTTGTGGGGGCCGGCCACGCGGCGCGGCAGGAGGCGCAAATCAAGGTCCGCCAGCCTCTCGCGGAGCTACAGGTTTACAGCCCCGACCCGGGATTGATCGATTCCGTCTTGCGCCTACGTGCTCTTGTCGAGGACGAATTGAACGTCAAGGCGATCGCACCCCTCGATGACCCGGGTCTATTCGTTTCGTACTCGATCAGACCAAATTTACGGCGGCTCGGACCGCGCCTCGGTAAACAGCTTAGCGCGGTACGTGAAGCACTCAGCGAGCTCGATCCTGCCAAAATCGCAGAGAGCGTCGCATCGGGGCTATCCATTGACGTTTCGACCGCCAACGGACCGGTCACTCTCGAACCGGACGACCTCCTTGTCGACGCCGTGAAGCTCCCAGGTTTTGCCGCCGCGCAAGGACCGCGCACGACGGTGGTGTTGGATACCTCACTCACGCCGGACCTCATTCAAGAGGGGTGGGCCCGCGATTTTGTGCGAGGGGTGCAAGATGCCCGCAAGCGGGCGGGCTATCGAATTGAAGATTACATAGTCATCGATTTCATCGCGGACCCCGGAGTTGTCCGTGCCGTCGAAGCACACCGAACATATGTAATGGGGGAGACGCTAGCTTCGCGGTTGATCGCGGAATCCAGCCCCGGGGCTTCGGACGCGGTCGAACCCGAAGTCGTTGCGGGACCGGGCGGTCTCATCTTGCGCGACGGTTGGTACGCCGACCAGATAAGCGTTGGCACCCACAGCGTCCGAATTACCCTTTCTCCTTCGCCATCGGAAACGTGTTGAGCATTCACATGCGACGCACCGAGGTTGACGCGGTTGCACACGTGTTATTCTCTGCTGCGTAAGCCAAACCCGAAGACGCTCTGGACCGCGGTTCTTCTCCGACGGAGAGACGCATAACGTTTCTCGCGGCGTTAGGTACGCCATCCAGTTCAGGGTGAGGCTCCGCATTGACGGCGTCCATCGTCGGTCGCCACGCGAACAGCGGAGGTATTCGATGACTGATCGCAAGTTTCAACAATACGTCGAGCGGTTGCACAGTGGACGGATAAACCGCCGCCGCTTGCTCGGATCGGTGGCAGCGACTGCCGTCGTGGCGCCAGCGCTGATCGCCTCCAACGGCGGCGTAGGCGCGGCATCTCCGGCGGCCGCGCCACGCCGGCAAATTGATGCCACCACGCTCGTGATCGCCGACAACCTCCGGGACACGTGGATCACACTTGATCCGGGCTGGATCTACGAGATCAATTCCCAGGCGGGAATGATTCTCAACTACGAGCCGTTGTACATCCTCCCGGATTCCTCGAAACCGACGGAATTCGAGCCGTTGCTCGCCACGGATATGCCGGCGGTTTCAGACGATGGTCTGGAAGTGACTATTCCGCTGCGATCTGGTGTGAAGTTCCATAGCGGCAACGAGATGACCGCTGACGATCTCGTCTTCTCGTGGACACGGCTGAAGAACATCAAGTTTCAGGCGTCGTTTCTGGCCCTCGACTATTGGGACTCAGTTGAGGCGGTCGACCCCCTCACCGTCAAGATCACATTGAAATCGCCCAACGCCGCGATTGTGCCGATCCTCGCCTCGACTCCCCTCTCCATAAGTGACAGCAAGCTTCTCAAGGAAAACGGGGCAACTGACGCCGAGGACGCGGATCAGACCGATACCGCGCGCGAATGGATCAATGCCGGCAACTCCGCCGGAACGGGACCATTTAAACTTACCGCGTGGGATATTGAAGGCGAGGTAGTTCTGGAAAAGAACCCCGACTACTGGGGCGAACCAGCGAAGCTCGACCGCATTATCTGGCGCAACATTGTTGATCCAAACTCCCAGCTGCAGGCTGTGCAGGCGGGCGAGGCCGATTTGGCGTACTCCCTCGACCCAGACATTGCCGGCAGTGTGACGGAAGACGAGACACTTCAGCTCATTACTGGACCCTCTCTGGCAATTGAGTATCTGGCGATGCACACCCAGGAAGATCCGGGTGGCCCCATCGCCAACGCGCTGGTGCGCAGAGCGATTGGCCATGCCATTGACTACGATGGCATCATCAACGATCTGATGAAAGGCGCGGCGATCCAACCCGCCACCATCGCACCCGAGCCACTGCTCGCGACGGTCGAAGTTCAGGACCAGAAATACGTGACCGATTTGGACATGGCCCAGCAACTCTTCGAAGAGTCAGGCGTCGGTCCGGTCGAGCTGACGTTCAGCTACGCGGCGGGCTCGTTTGGCGAAGGTGGTCTCGACTTGGAGACCCTTTGCACCAAGCTACAGGCTGACATTCAGCAAATCGACGGCCTCACCGTGAAACTGAATCCGATGGACCCAGCGGTGCGTCTGGAGGACTACCGGGCGGGCAAGCTGCAGTTCACCGTCTCCGGATGGACGCCTGATTACACCGACATTCACACCTACGCCGAGCCATTCGGACGGACGGACACGGCAGCGGCCAAACGCGTCGGTTACTCGAATCCCGATGTCGATGCAATGCTCGACGCGGGGATTGCGGAACTCGACCCGGCCGCGAGGGTTGCGATTTATTCGGATATCCTCGGCCAAATCATCGAGGACTCGGCGTTCCTGGTCCTCTATCAGCCGCTCGATCAAAAGGCGGCTCGAACTACGGTCCAGGACGTGGCAACGCACTCCGTCTATATGCTCTTTCTCCGCAACGCGTCGAAAACCGAATAGCGACGATCGGGCGGCGCGGTCGTCAGTCGATCGCGCCGCAAACCGACAATCGCCTTCGGAGTAGGTGTCCGCATGGGGCTTTGGGCATTTATCGCGCGTCGAGTCATCCTCGCGCTGTTCGTTCTCATCGTCGTGAGCATCGCGACCTTCCTCCTCGCCCACGCCGTCCCTGGGGATCCAATCACTGCCATCATGAGCGACCGCCAGGCCAACAACATGGAGGTTCGCGCGGCGCTGGAACGGCGCTGGGGACTCGACAAGCCCATCCCCGTTCAGTACTTCTACTACGTCGGAAATCTCTTGCGGGGCGATTGGGGCGAGTCCATTTCCCGACGGACTCCCGTCGCCCAGGAGCTTCGCGCTCGCGTCCCCGCCACGATCGAGCTTACGTTTTACGCCCTTGCCTTCGCTATCATCGTCGGGGTTCCGCTGGGAATCGTTTCCGCCCTCAATCACGACCGCTGGCCAGACCATCTGTCTCGATTCATCACCTTGCTCGGCACGTCGGTACCGGTCTTCTGGCTCGGCCTCTTGTTGCTTTACGTATTCTTCTATCGTCTGGAATGGCTGCCCGGACCGGGGCGCCTCGATGTCGGTATGCAGGCGCCACCCGAGATCACCGGGATGATCACGTTTGACGCCCTGGTCACCGGCGACTGGACCGTACTTTTCGCCGCACTCAAGCGTCTCGTGCTTCCGTCGATCGTTCTCGGCTCGTTCGCAATGGGCATCGTGGCGCGAATGCTTCGGTCATCACTCCTCTCGTCACTCGGCGACGACTATGTGAGAACGGCGCGCGCAAAAGGATTGGGAGAGCGGTCGGTCGTGATCGGACACGCGATGCGAAACGCGCTGATCCCGACGGTTACCGTGCTCGGGTTGACAATGGCTGGGTTGCTGGCGGGAGCGGTGCTCACCGAAACGATTTTCTCCTGGCCCGGTGTCGGCAGCTTTGCCGTCTCCGCCGCGCTCAAACTCGATTACCCCGCCTTGCTTGGGGTAACGCTGATAGTTGCAACCATTTATGTCCTGGTGAATCTCTTCGTGGATATTGTCTACGGATTGTTGGATCCAAGGATTCGTTCCACATGATGATCCGAATCACGCGTGCGATCGTACGATGTCCGTAAGTACTCGCGGCATCGCCGTCGACGAGGTCAACGCTCGTTTGGGTCAAATGATCGGGACCCCCAACCTCCCGGGGGTGATCGTTCCCGACCGTAAGATGCGATCACCCCTCGGCGACGCGTTCCGCACGTTGCGTCGCAAGCCACTCGCGTTGACCGGACTCGCCATTCTTCTGACCTGGCTGTTGGTCGGGGTCCTCGCTCCGCTGCTGCCTATTCAAGATCCCAACTTTCAGGATTTGTCGCAAAAATTGCAGAGCCCCAGCGCGAATCATCCTCTCGGCACGGATGATCTCGGTCGTGACATGATTAGTCGCATCATCTGGGGCGCCAGGGTATCCGTGCCCGCGGGAATGCTGGTCATCGCCTTGACTGGTATCGTTGGCTGTCTTGTCGGCGCCATCGCCGGATACACCGGCGGCATTCTCGACAACATCATCATGAGGACCGCGGACGCGATTCTCTCGTTTCCCTCGATCATTCTCGCGATTGCGATCACCGCCGCCCGCGGTGGTCCCGGACTCAGCAACGCGCTGCTCGCGGTCGCGATCGTGCTATGGCCGGAATATGCACGGCTCATGCGGGGTCAGGTCTTGGCTATTCGCGCCAACGAATTCGTGACCGCCGCTGAGTCCATCGGGGCGAACCGCTCCCGGATATTGTTCCGGCACATATTGCCATCAACCGACGCCCCAATTATCGTCAAAGCAACGCTCGACGTCGGTGCCGCGATCGTGCTCACGGCCGGATTGAGCTTCATCGGGCTCGGCGCGGTGCCACCGACTCCGGAATGGGGCGCCATGATCAAACAGGGAGCAGACAAGGGACTGCAATACTGGTGGTATGCGGCGGCGCCAGGTTTGTCGATCATGAGCGTGGTGATGGGGCTCAACTTTTTCGGAGACGGTCTTCGCGACGCACTTGATCCCCGGCGCCGGGGCCGGTGAAGCATCCCACTCCAGGTGTACCACCACAACTGATCGACTTTCTCCGTCGCCACGAAATCGAAGCGGAGGTTATCGCCTCCGGCGTTTCCATTTCGTTATCGTCGATTCCGCCGTCGCCGACTTACCCATCGCCTACGGCGGAGGCCGCAATGAGAATCTTCTGCTCAATATCTCACCGCGCGATATTATCCGGGTCAACCATGCACTCGTAGCGCGCATCGTCGCTGACGCTTGAACCTGGCAGTTCTGGCCCTACCCTCATCAGTCACTCCATAATCATCCACCACGAATACGTGATCGAGTGCGTCCACTGCGCTCAGGAGAAAGTGGTTTTTGTGTTGACAACGCTCGTGATCTTCGGCTTGCCCTCGAGTGGCAAGACAACGGTTTTTAATGCCCTCACCCGATCCCAAGCGGAGACGGGCACATATTCCGCCAATCCCGACGAACCGAATCTTGCGACTGTCAAGGTTCCCGATGACCGGCTCGATCGGCTCACCGATATGTTCCAGCCGCAAAAACGTGTCCCGGCAGATGTCCAATATCTCGACGTGGCCGGGATCGCGAAAGGCATCGCGGAGAAAGGCATGAGCGGCATTTTGCTAGGGCAGCTGAGTCAAGCCGATGCTCTCGTCCTCGTTGTGCGCGCCTTTGAGGACCCGAATGTTCCGCACAGTGAAACGTCGGTCGATCCGGTGCGCGACATCGACACGTTGACCATGGAATTGCTCTTTAGCGACATGAGTGCGGTCGCAAAGCGGCTGGAGCGGATTCAGAACCAGAAACAAAAAGTCGTCGGTCGCGAGCGTGAAGCAATGGAACGAGAGAAGGCGCTGATGGAGCGGCTCATGGTGGCGCTCGAATCGGAAACCCCGATTCGGGAGATCGTGCCCGATATCGATCCCGAAGACGCCGCCACATTACGTGGTTTCGGATTTCTCACGGCCAAACCTCTGTTGATCCTTTTGAATCTTGGAGAAAACCAACTGGACGAAGCGGCGGCCACATTGCTTCAAGCCACGCGAACGCGATTCAGCCGGCCCGGGTTGGGGATTGATGCGCTTCCCGGGCAAATCGAGATGGAGATCGCGCGGCTGGAACCCGCTGACGCGGCCGAATTCATGGCTGATTTGGGGATCGGTGAATCTGGTCTCGACCGTGTCATCCGGCGATCGTTCGAGCTCCTCGGACTCATTCCATTCTTCACCGTCGGTCCGGATGAGTGCCGCGCCTGGACAATCTGCCGCGGATCCTCCGCCGTCGAGTCTGCCGCGGAAATCCATTCGGATATTCAACGAGGGTTCATTCGAGCCGAAGTCGTAGGCTACGACGATTTGATCGCCGCCGGAGGTCTCCCTGAAGCCCGAAAGTTGGGCAAGCTCCGGCGCGAAGGAAAGGATTACGTCGTTCAAGACGGCGACGTCATCAATTTCTTGTTCAACGTCTAGTTCTCCCTCGGGCGTATCACCGTGGCCGACGATGAGCTTGATATCAAGCTACGCTCGTCAGCGGAAGTGGCGACGCGCTGCATCATCCTCGCCGCATTGTTACGAAGACTCTTGATCGAATCAATCGGCAGCATGAATCAGACGGATGACTCCGACGGCGAAATTTTCGATATCCGCCATTGGCTGATCGCGGAGGGTGTGTGGGCGAAATCAACACCGCATGAGGCCGCCATCTTCAGTACCCCATTTGGGGATCTCAGTGAGGCCGAGATCGCGTTTATATCCTCACAGGCAGAAGGACTTGCGACGCTCAGTTGGTCGCTCTCCTTGTCGGAAGAGTTGAGTCCTGACAACCACGATGATCTCAAACCCGTGTTCAACATGATCCCATCTCCGTGGGACAAAACCTCAGCTTGGGTCCTCCGCGCTCACCTACGTGACGAAGATCAGCTGGCACGAGAGCGGGAGCGTGTTGAAATTCACGAGTGGCGTATCAGAGCTGAGTCACTCTATCGCGCTGCCTCTGGTCGCGAACGTGCCGAGCTAGCGGCCACCATCGCTCGAGTTGCCGCCGAAGCGGATTCGGCAGGTTTGATCGAGATAGACAGCGATCGAGGACGTTCGATCGGTGCGACCCCGTTTGAAACTCGATCCAATGAGCAGCTCGGTCAGCTAGGTTC
>JACCXM010000341.1 GCA_013697005.1 Chloroflexia bacterium
GGATCGAGCCGCTCGATTAGTCGGATCCGGGGTGGCCACCGACCGCGGCTCCGGCCGCCGGAGGCTTTTTTCAACAGGCTGGCCCATTATCGGAACCACTCTCCCCGTTTTTCCGCTTGACAGCGTGTGAGCCCGGTTCCATATAATGAGGAAAATCCCGCGTTATCGGAACCACTTTTGCCGAGGAGGCGGGATTGCCCTTCCCCGGTCCGACTTGCTCGTGCGGACGACGAGACCGGGAGACTTTATGACCCAAGCGCAGAAACCGGCCATTGGGGAGGGCGTGGCCGCCTCTCTGCGGACGCGCTCAGGCGCCAACAAGAGCGCGGCGGTCATCGCCGCCTCCCGGACCGGCTTGGCGCAGCTCGTGGCCTTCCTGCGCGAGACGATCTGCGCGATCGGCGCCGCGGCAAGCAGCACGCCGGCGGATGCGGAGGAGTGCCTCGCCCACCTCGCCGATCAGGGCTCGATCCGAGGGTGCGGATGGTGTGAGGTAAACCCTCACCCCAACCCCTCTCCCAGTGCGCTGGGAGAGGGGCTTCTTACCCCGCTTGGTGAGACTATCTCCCTTCGCCCCGCGCACGGGGAGAAGGGCTGGAGATGAGGGGTCTACTGCTCGATCCACGCCGCCTCCAGGAACGGCCAGCCGCCGATCAGCGCGTTCGGCGGATCGTCATGGACGTTCTCCCGGCCGAGGGCGACCGTTATCTCGTTGCCCATCCCGATCATGCCGACGTCGGTGTTGACCGCCAGCTCTTCGATCTCGCGGTAGGCGGCGATGCGCTCAGGGTCGGTCTGGGGCAACGCTTCGGCCGCCGCGACGAGCTCGTCGACCTGCTCGTTGCAGTAGCCGCCGGCGTTGTAGCCCGTTTCGATCGAGGCGCAGGTCATCCACCCGGAAACGAAGTCGTAGGCATCGGGGAAGCTGGCCGACCACCCGAAGAGCGCCATCTGCACCTCGCCGGACTTGATCCGGTCCAGCCAGTCCTTGAGCGTTCCGGCGATCACCTCGACCTCGATGCCGATCGCGTCGAGATCAGCCTGGAGTCCCTGCAACTGCGTCTCGTAATCGACACCACCGAACAACTTGATGCCGCGAATCCCGTCGCTCAGCCCAGCCTCACTCAACAGTGCCTTTGCCGCCTCTGGATCGTAGACGTAATTGCTTCGAAACGACGCTTCAAACTGCGGCATGATCGGAACGTAAATCCCTTCCACGGGTTCGACGGTGCCGCCGGTGCTGCGCGCAAAGAACGCCCTGTCGATAGCCGTGGCAACGGCCTGCCGCACGAGAAGATCGTCGAAGGGTGCAGCTCGGGTGTTCATGATGAGCCGCATCGTCACGGGTTTGGGCGTCTGGCGACGCGCATTGGCAAACCGTTCGTCGGAGAGAACATTTGACACCTCGGCAGTGGGAATGGTGCTGACCCACTCGGCTTCGCCGCTTTCCCAGCGCAGCATCTGCACCGACGGCTCAACATTCAGCGACAGCTCGACCCGATCGAGATACGGCAGTCCCTCCCGGTAATACTCCGGGTGGCGCTCGAAGATGACGCTTTGGCCCTGATTCCACTCCACGAACTTGAATGGTCCGGTGCCGATGACGATCGACTTGCCATACTCCGCGCCGGCGTCGATCGTCTCCTGCTTCGGGCTGATCCCGTTCATGGTCATCGAGAGAATCGAGGGGAAGACCGCTTGCGGTTTCTTCAGCGTGACCTCGACGGTATACGGGTCGATGACCTTCACCCCGGAGAGCTCCTGGGTGTCGCCGGCGATCACCTCGTCGTAGCCGACGACATTCTCCATGTAGGTCTTACCCCAACTGTAGACCTCGGGCCAGAGCTGCCAGGCGAGGGAGAAGGCGACGTCGGCGGCGACCATCTCGCGCCCGTTGTGGAACTTCACCCCCTGACGCAGGGGGATGGTGTAGACCAGCCCATCGTCGCTCAGACCAGGCAACTCGGCGGCCAGATCCGGGTAGAACTCGTTGGCCGGGTCATAGGCGTAGAGCCGGTTGTACAGGAGCCCCCCGGCGCTCCACCAGTCCTCGCTCCCCTCCGCGCCAGCCGGATCGAGACTACGGATATCGCCCGACCCCAGCAAGCGGTAGACTCCACCGGGCTGTGGTTCGCCGCTCGCATCCTGGGCGCGCACCGACCGCGATATGGAAGGTGCTGCTCCAGCCGTCAGTAATGATGCCCCCGCCGTCGCGGCGAGGAGCTGGCGGCGAGACAAACGTGCGCGGAATGACTGGGTGCTCATGCATATCCTCCCGATTGACGAGCGAAACCCCCGACGCCACGGTGATCGGTGGTCCTGGCAACGTGGGGGCGAGCCTGCCCCCGTGGCGAGCACAAACCCCAAAGGGCACAACGAGACTCTGATTGTTCCTTACCACGGCTGGTAAGGCGGATGCTATCCCTCGTCGCTGAAGGCGTCAAGACGGATCGGGTTCTCGTGACATCTCCTGTCACGGCGTCTATGCCGTGCCGACTTCGAGCTCACCCGCCGCCCGCGTCAGGGCGGCGATGTGCTGCTCCGGCGCGGTAAAACCGTTGCCCATCGTTGATAGACAGAGATGCGTCGCGCCGAGTTCGCGCCAGCCGGCGATGAAGGCGCGCCACTCGTCGGGGGTGCCGCGGCCGACGTTGAGCTGCGGTTCAAGTCCGATAGTGGACGGGTCGCGTCCTGCTTCGCGCGCGTAGTCATGAATCCGTTCGATCGCCTCCCGCATCGCTTCGTCCGGTTCCCGCCAGGGGAACCAGCCGTCTCCGATCTGACCGACGCGGCGCAGGGTGGCCTCGACGTAACCGCCGATCCAGATCGGGATCGGGCGCTGCACCGGCAGCGGATTGATCCCTGAGGCGACGATCTGTTCCCACTCGCCCTCGAAGTCGATGACGGGCGAGGTCCAGAGCGCACGCAGCAGGGCGATCTGCTCTTCACTGCGGGCGCCGCGATTGGCGAACTCTTTGTCCAGTCCGTCGTACTCGACCTCGTTCCAGCCGACGCCGACTCCCAGCCGCAACCGTCCCCCACTGAGCACGTCGATCTCCGCCGTCTGCTTGGCGACCAGCGCCGTCTGCCGCTGCGGCAGAATCAGCACCCCCGTCACCAGCTCCAGCGATGTGGTCAGCCCAGCCAGATAGCCGAGGAGGACGAAGACCTCGTGGAAGGGGGTTTGCGACGTATAGGGACCGCTCCACCCAGGCCGCACGGACGTGTCCGCACCGAGCACATGGTCGTAGACCAGGAAATGGGTATAGCCGATCCCCTCGACGGTCTGCGCGTATTCGCGGATGGCGGCCGCATCGTTGCCGAACTCGATCTGCGGAAACGTCACTCCGATGCGCACGTCAACCCCTGTTTCTGCTACTCATTGTCCTGGAATCCTCCAGAACACGCGATACCGGCCCGCAGTATCTCGCACGCATGGTCACTACACTAGTCCTGAACGAGTCAGCATGATTCCATTATCGACGGCGTGACGTGAATGGTGAAGGCATGACCGAGCAAGAACGCACCACCCAAACGATGAAAATCTCGGAGGTCAAAGCCCGGCTCTCCAGCCTCGTCAACGAGGTCTACCGCAAAGAAACACGGGTGCTCGTCGAGAAGGCGGGCATCCCGGTTGCGGCGCTGGTAACTGTGAAGGACCTGGCGCGGCTCACTCAGTTGGAGCACGAGAAATCGGCTCGGTGGAAGGCGCTCGAGACGATTAGCCTTGCGTTCGAGGACGTGCCGCTTGAAGAACTCGAGGCGCAACTCGACAGGATTGCTGCTGAGGGGCCTCAGCTCGATGACATAGAGCCAACGCGCAAGTTGGCGTGATCGCCGCTGTCCTCGATACCCATGTTCTAGCCTCCGGGGTTCTTGGACTGACCAGATCAGTCAGTGCCCCGGCCGAGTTGCTTCGTCGTTGGCAACACGGAACCTTCACTCTGATCGTCTCCGAGTACATTCTGGCCGAGCTCGCCCGGACCTTTACCGATCGCTATTTCACGCGAAAACTGACTCCTGTTGAAATCTCAACGGCGCTCCTCACACTACGCGCCGACGCTGTGCTGCAGCCGATTTCAATCGAGGTTCATGGGGTGGCTACGCAACCAAAGGACGATCTGATCCTGGCCGCCGCATTGAGCGGCAATGCACGCTATCTCGTCAGTGGGGATCGCGCTTTGCTGGCACTTGGTCACTTTCGGGGCATCACGATTCTCTCGTCTCGCCAGTTTCTCGACATTCTCGATGCCGGGGCAGATTGAGCGGGTTGATTGCCATTCGCTGCGGCACCTTCAATCAACTGTCGAGCGGTCCAGCCCCAACCTTCCCAGCGCCGCCCAGGTCGCCGGCGCGGCGACGCCGTCCGGGGCCAGTGCCTGTCGCAGATGCTCCAGATCCTGCTCCTCGTCGACGTCGAACATCTCCGGCAGCTCGGCCAGCCGCAGACCGAGCGCCGCCACCCGCGCGGCGAGAGCGTCGGCGGCGGAGACCGTGCTCATCGGCACCCCACTGAGCACGTCGTGGAAGCCACGCATCCCGATCAAGGAATAGCCGCCATCGAGGCTGCGCCCCAGCGCCACATCGTGGGTGGTCAGCGCGGTGAAAGCATCGCGCACCACCGCAAACGGAAGCTGCGGCGAGTCGGAGGCGACCAGGATCGTCCGCGCGTAGCCCTGCTCGTGTCCCCAGCGTAGGATATTCGCTTGCCGCACATCCCAGCCGTCACCATGCTGCGCCACGAAGCGGACGGATGTGGAAGGAAGGGCGCAGCCGATTCGCGTCAAGACAGCCGCGAAATCGACCTCCGCCGGGGTGTACGCCCACCCGACGTCGAATCCCCAATCCTGTACCTGCTCCCCACCGCCACCCGGCGTGAACCGGGCGGCGAGATCGCGCAGGAAGGCGGCGTAGAGCGCGGCCGCGCGCTCCGGGCCAATGCTCGCGCCCAACCGCGTCTTGCAGAATCCCGGCGCCGGCACCCTGGCCGCGATCAGGAGCAGACCTCGCTCCGCCCAATCTCCGTCCCCATCCTGCCCGTCACTCATTCCCGGTCGCCAACCCGTTTTCCGCCGTCACCGCCGGCAGTTGCTCGGCATCCGCGCGCGGCGGCCACGGCTCGCCCAATCGCCGCAGCAGGTAGAGATTGGCCGGCGCTCCTCGCTGCAGCCAGGAAGAGTACGGGCGTCGGGCGACGACAAGATGGCCGCGCAGGGGTTTGCTGGAAACGACGTAGGCCGAGTCGGTCGCCGGTGCGTAGAAGTAGACCCACCACGGCCCGCCCTTCGGCGTACGCGAGCGAATCCGCGTCTCCAGTCCCCGCTCATAGAGGTGATACCCGTCCCAGGCGGAACCGGCATCGAGACGGTCGAGCGGCACTCCCGCGGCCACCGCCTCCTCCCCCAGCGCCCAGACCGTGCGCATGAACACCAGGTAGTCGCGCGTCCCCGCGATGGCGAACAGGGCCAACGCCGCGGCCACCACCCATCCCAGCGGCAGCGCCATCCGCACGTCGCGCACTCCCCACAGCGCCAGCGCGATCGCCAGTGGCACGAGCGGCAGCAGATAGCGGTCGAGCGATCCCGCGGCCCAGCCGAGGTAGTGGTAGGACGGGGGCATGACCCCCACCACCTGACCGAGACCGATGGTGAGCACCAGACCGGCGCGCGACCGCTCCCGCGACAGCGGCGCACCCACCGCCCGCGCCGCGGTCAGGGCGAGCAGCAGCGAGGCGATCAGACAGACGAGCGTCAGCGCCGGCCGGATCTCCGGCCCGAGCACAATCGGGCGCGAGCCGAGCACGTCCGGCGCGCCCAACCCGCCCCCACCGAAGAACTGGGCGATGTACGGCATGGTTGCACCGCGCGCCCAGAGCGCGGTCACACCGACCAGCAGCACCGCCTGCCAGGCGGCGAACAGCACCCAGCCGCGGGGCGGGATGCCTCGTATCAATCCGCGCGCGAATGGCAAAGCAGCCGCCATGATGGGCAGGGTGAAGAGTCCCAGATACATCAGCTCGACGATCGTCAGCCGCCGCACCAGCCACCAGGTTCCGCTCCACCCCTCCTCCAGCACCTCGCGGAAGAACGACGCCTGCACCTGCGGCACGTCGTTGCCAAAGCGCAGCCAGAGGGAGTAGCCGCCGACCGCCAGCAGCACCGGGGTGACGAGCTGCACGAGCAGCACCGCGCTGGCCCGGTCGAACCGCAACCGCCGCGCCAGGAGCAGAAACGCGAACACCGCCGGCACGATCAGCGCGCCCTGCTGCCGGGCCAGAAACGCCAGCCCCGCCACACTCGACGCGGCCACGATCAACCGGCCATCAATGCCGTTCGTCCATGCGTCGTCGTTTTTCAATTCACGGCGGAACCGCCCTGTTAACCACGTCCACTGTAGGGGCGACGCCCGCGTCGCCCGCCTCGCCACAAACGGCAATGACTCGCCCTGGAGCGCCTTCACAAAAAGCCAGGTCGCAATCACCAGCAACGCCATGAAGTGGGCGTCGGTCATGAACGTGAAGGCCAGCACGAAGACGAGCGGATTGAACAGGAGCGTCGCCATGCCGAGCGCGCCGCGCCCCCGCGAGACACCCAGATCGCGGCAGAGCGCGTAGAGCGCGATGGCCCCGAGCGCGGTGATGACCACCGTCGAGAGGCGGAACACCCCGAATGTCGGTCCGAACAGCAGACCGAAGAGCGCCCCCCACACGACCTGGAACACGGCGGTCGCGGCCACGACCGGGAAGATCGTCAGCCGCCCCTCACCGAGCAGAATCTGCGCGGAGCGGGTGTAGGCCCAGTCGTCAGTCGTCGCCACCGGCGCGAAGGTGGGTACGATGATCGCCGCGAGCGCGAACGCGACGAGCACGGCGAGAGGCGGCCAATGGGCGCGGAAGGAGGCAACGATGCGGCCAGACGTTACGACCCCGCCGCTCAGCGTGTCCCGTTCAATGGAAGCAGGCGCGCTGGAAGGCGCGGACTGGCTTTCGGCGGCGTTCACCGCATGGACCCACTGTAGGGG
>JACCXM010000153.1 GCA_013697005.1 Chloroflexia bacterium
CTGAAATCCCGCCGCGGTGACCAGCTGCTCGACCATCCCCGGCGCACCCATCCCCATCGGGGAGGGTGGCGGCTCGCCTTCTGCCGGTGGCAGCGCAGGTGCGACGATGCGGGAGATCAGGAAAACACCGACCTTCTCCGGAACGCTCCAGACCGCGATACCGAGGCGGCCTCCGGGACGCAACACCCGGAGCATCTCCTGGAGGGCGCCAATCGGGTCCGGCATGAACATCAGCCCGAACTGACAATAGACCACGTCGAATGATGCGTCTGGAACGGCGAGCGACTCCGCGGGCATCGTGGCGAACGCGACATTCGTCACCCCCGCGTCCGCCGCCGCCGCGGCGACGTGCGGCTCCCACTCCGGGATGAAATCCGTGGCCAGTACCGTTCCTGTGGGGCCGACGCGATTGGCGGCCTCGACCGCCACCAGCCCCGTCCCGGTTGCGACATCGATCACGCGACCGCCAAGGGGCGGTGGCTCGAGCTCGACCAGTGCCACCGCGAACGGTTTCGTTCTAGGCGCGGCGTCGCGGGCGAAGCTTTCAACGCGCGCGGTCCATTCCGTGCGGCGGGTTTCGTTCGCCGGTGCGCCCTCACCCCCCCTACCCCCTCTCCCGTCGAGCCGGGAGAGGGGGGAACGAATGACCTATTCGACATTAGTATGGCGCTCCCGGATCTGGTCGAGGGTCTGCCCGGTGCGGTCGCGCAGGCGGATCGCGAGCAGATCGAAAAAGGCCAGCTCCAGCCACTCGAACAGGGTTCCCATGGGCAGCATGCTCGCCGGGGCACCGGTGTCGTCGGCCATGGTCTGGGCGGGGAGATGAATGATCACATCCGCCGCGCGCGGGGTCGGTCCCTCGACCTGTGCCGTTACCACCAGCGTGCGCGCACCCGCGTTCCAGGCCCGGTCCATCAGCGCCTCCTGGACCGCGGAGTGCCCCGGACCAGCGCTCACGATCAACAGGTCGCCAGGGCCAACCGGTGGGGTGGTCATGTCGCCGACCATGTGGGCATCGCAGCCGAGATGCATCAGGCGCATGCAGAGCGCACGCACCATCAGCCCCTCGCGTCCGGCGCCGGAGCAGAGGATGCGCCCCGCCGCCAGAATCTCGTCCGCCATGCGCTCGATCTCGCCGGGCGAAACGCTCGCCAGGGCGCCGGCCAGCTCGTTACTCGCGCGCACAGTCCAGACGGACCATCCGTTCTCGTCCATCGCACTCCCGTATCTGTACCCCTATCTGAAATCTTATGGCATCCCCGCGGCGGCGGCCCGCGCGCGAAGAAAGGCAACCCCCTCTTGCGCGAGTTGATCGGAGGTGTAGGTGGGAGTCCGCCACATGCAGGTTGCTCCCGCCAGATCGGGGTTGATGGCCGCGAACGATTCAAGAACCAACGGACCGCGATACCCGATGGACGACAGACCACGAAACACGTCGTCCCAATGCACGTTGCCCTGACCGGGCACCCCGCGATCGCTCTCAGAGCAGTGGATGCACCCGAGCCGGTCGGCGGCGGCCTCGATCGGTGCGGTAAACCCCGGCTCCTCGATGTTCATGTGGTAGGTATCAGCGTGGATTGTGACGTTCGCGGCGTCGATCTGGTCGATCAACTCCAGCGTATCGCCGATGGTGTTGTAGAGATAGGTCTCGTAGCGATTGACCGGCTCCAATCCGAGTGTGATATCACGGTCGCTGGCGTACGCGGCAACATCCCGGAGTGTCTCGGCGCACGTGGCGCGCTCGGCGTCTGTCGGCGCCGCGCCGGTGAGATGGCCGAGGTGTGCATAGAGCACGCCGCCAAGAAACCCGGCGTCGATCGCGGCAACCTGGTCGACGGCGCGTCGCAGAAAATCTCGTGCCAGATCGGGATGGGCCGGCATGTGCGCCTCGCGTGGCAGCACCAACGAGCAGATCGCCTTCAAGCCCGCGTCATCAAGCTGCTTCCTGGTGAGCGCCGCGTCGAACTCGTCGGGTCTGAGCATCGGAATCTCAATGACGTCGACGCCGGAGCGGGCGGCCGCGGCGATGGCTTCACCCCCCGTCTCCCGGGTCCAGTCACCGACCCAGATAAAGGCATGAGCGCCAAATGTTGGCATGGGGCGTTCTCCGTGGGGGATGGGGTGATAGGGTGGTAGGGTGATGGGACGTTTCTCCCTGACACCCTATGACCCTATCACCCCATGACCCCGTTTATGCCGCCGGGGTGGCCTCGGCCGGGGCCAGCATCTCGCCAACGTTCTCACTCGTGATCAGCTCGATCGGGGAGGGGATGAAGCCGTCAACCGGGGAGCCTTGCAACGCCAAGATGGCGAGCGACGTGGCGATCCGCGCCTCTTCCGCTGGGAACTGCGCGACGGTACCCTCCAGATCGCCCGCCTCGACGGCGGTCAGCGCCGCCGGGATGGCATCGGTGCCGATAATGGTGATCTGATCCAGCTTGCCCGCCGCGCGAACCGCCTCCACCACGCCGAGGGCCATGGTGTCGTTCGCCGCGTAGAAGCCGACGATATCCGGGTTCGCCTGCAGGATGTTGGTCGCCACGTCGAGCGCGCGCTGGCCGTCCCAGTCCGCCGGTTGGCTGGCGACGATCTCGAAGGTTCCGGCGGCGAGAATCGCCTCTTCAAATCCTTCCTTGCGGTCGAGCCCCGACTGGTTCCCGGCTTTGCCTTCGATGATCGCCACCTGCCCACCATCTGGAATGGTGTCGATCATGTACTGCGCCGCGCGGGCGCCAGCATCGCGGTTGTCGGAGGCGATGACCGTGGTCAGCGCCACGCCCGCTTCCTCCGCGGCCGCCGGATCGACCTTTTCATCGACGTTGATGATCGGGATGCCCGCCTCACTTGCCGCCAAGAGTGCCGGGATGAGATTCGTGGGGGTGATCGGCGAGACCATGATCGCGTCATAGTCCTGCGCCAGCGCCGTCTGGAGCTGGTTGAGCTGCTGCTCGGTGTCCTGCTCGGTCGGCACTGAAAGGACGTCGATGGTGACGCCCTTCTCCGCCGCCGCCTCGTTGTACCCGCGCTCCATCGTCTGCCAATACTCGTTGGAGAGGGTTTTGACCACGGCGAGCAGCTTGTACTCCTCGCCGGCGGTGACCGCGGCGATCTCCTCGACCGACATGCCGCCCGCGGGTGTGGCATCCTGCGCGCCGGCCGGACCCAGGCTGATACCGAGAACCATTGTCAGCGCCGCGCCCGCGAGCGCGACCCGGGAAAGACTGAACCGTCGTCGCATCATCAGCTCCTTTGCTTCTTTGCTTCTTTGCTCGATTCCATCGCATGACACGTCTTTGGGCCGCGCTACCTCCTGGGCGCGGCCGCCCATGACTCATCGTTGGCGGAACCGGTCGAGCGCGACCGCCAGAATGATGACCAGCCCGATCGCCAACTGCTGATAGTAGGCCTGCACGTTGAGCAGATTCAGCCCGTTGCGCAGTGTGGCGATGATGAGCGCCCCAATGACGGTCCCGACCACTGTCCCCTCACCGCCGAATAGACTGGTGCCACCCATGACGGTGGCGGCGATGGCGTCCAGCTCGTATCCACTTGCGGCGTTCGGTTCGGCTACGCGCAGCCGCGCCGTGAGGACGATGCCCGCGACCGCGGCGAACGCGCCGCAGAGGGTGTAGATGGCGATCTTGTAGCGGTCGACGGGTACCCCGGAGAGCCGCGCCGCTTCTTCATTGCCACCAATGGCGTAGGTGTACTCCCCCAGCCTGGTAAAGCGCAGCACGAACGCCGAGATGATGGCCAGGATGCCAGCGATGATGGCCGGGGTGGGAACCGGACCGATCGTCCCCGCCAGGTTCGTGAACCCTTCCGGAAACCCGAAGACCGGACGGCCGCCGCTGTAGATCAAGGTCAGACCGCGTACGACACTGAGCATGCCGAGGGTGACGATGAACGGCGTGATCCGGAGCGAGGTGACGATCACCCCGCTGGCAAACCCGACAAGCACGCCGGTGAGGAGTCCGACCAGGACCGCGACCGGCCACGAGACCGCGATCCCGACGATCGGCAACCCCGTGCTCATGGTGGTGGCGGCGACCATCCCGGAGAGGGCCGCGGTCGAGCCGACGGAAAGATCGATACCGGCGGTGATGATGACGAAGGTCATACCGAGGGCGACGATGATGTTGACGGAGGCTTGCAACAGGACCTGCAAAAGGTTTTCGCTTGTCAAAAAGACCGGCGAGCGCCAGGCAAATACGGCGCCGAGAGCGACCAGGGCGAGCACGATGCCGTAGCGCAGCAGGAACTGCGTCAGGCGGCTCCGTCGCCCGGAGAGCGCGACGTCGGACCCAACCTGCGCCTCGGCGGAGAACGCCGGGGGCTCCTGCCCATCAGCCATGGTGCGCACTCGTGAGCACCGGAAGCTCCTCTCCGCTCGCCAGGGCGATCACCCGCTCCGGGGTCGCCTCCGCACGCGGCAGATCGGCGACCAGTCGTCCCTCGTGCATCACCAGCACCCGATCGCTCATACCGAGCACCTCGGGCAGCTCGGAGGAGATGAGCAGGATACCGGCGCCGCGTGCGATCAAATCGTTCATCTCCTCATAGACCTCGACCTTGGCCCCGACGTCGATGCCGCGGGTCGGCTCATCGAAGATCAACACGCGGGGATGCGATCCCAGCCATTTGCCGAGGACCACTTTCTGCTGGTTACCTCCGGAGAGATTGCGCACCCGAAAATCGAGATTCGGCGTGCGGATACTGAGATCGCGCACGAAACGCTGCGCCATGCGGTCCCGCTCCCGTTGCCAGACGATACCAAACCGGGTGAATTCCCGCAGCGTCGCCAGCGACAGATTGTTTTTAACCGGCAGCGGCAATACGAGACCCTGCTGCTTGCGGTCCTCGGGGAGGAGCGCGATCCCGGCGGCGATCGCCACGGCGGGCGAGCCGATCTCGACAACGCGGCCATCGATGATGGTGCGCCCGGCGTCCTTCTTGTCCGCCCCGACGATCAGCCGCGCCGTCTCCGAGCGTCCGGCGCCGACCAGACCGGCCATACCGACGATTTCACCGGCGTGAACGCTGAACGAGACGTCTTCGACCACCCCGTGCCGCGTCAACCCCTCGACGCGCAGGATTTCATCGCCGATCGGGACATGCGCTCGCGGGAAGAGTTGGTCGACACCGCGCCCGACCATCATCCGGATCAAGGCTGGGATCGGGGTCGAGCGAGCATCGACCGTGCCGACGGTATGCCCATCGCGCATCACGGTGACGCGGTCGGCGATCTCGGGAAGCTCCTCCAGCCGGTGCGAGATGTACAGCACCGAGACCCCACCCGTCTTGAGATCGCGCAGAATGCGGAACAACTCGCGAATTTCGCCCTGGGTCAGCGATGACGTCGGCTCGTCGAGAATGAGCAGCTTCGATTGCCAGGAGAGGGCGCGGGCGATCTCGACCATCTGCTTGTGCGCCGTGCTCAGTCCGCGAACGACCTGGCGGGGATTGAGAGCGATGCCGAGACGGCGCAGCAATGCACCCGCGTTGCGATAGAGCGCTGGCCAATCGATGATGCCAAGCGCCAGCGACGGTTCGCGTCCCAGGTAGATGTTACGCGCCACGTCGAGCGCCGGCACCAGGCTCAACTCCTGATGCACCATCGCGACGCCGAGCCGCTGCGCTTCGACGGGAGAGCCAATGTGCACCGGCGTCCCTTGCACTTCGATTGCTCCCGAATCCGGTTGTGTCACCCCGAAAACGATCTTCATCAGGGTGCTCTTGCCGGCCCCGTTCTCCCCGATCACGGCGTGGATCTCGCCGGGAAGCACCTCGAGATCGACATGCTGCAGCGCGCGCACACCGGGGTACGACTTGGAGACATCGGCGACCCGGAGCGTCGGTGTCATGCCGGGCGCATTGCCGTCGGTCATCAGCCTTTGCCAGTCTCACGAGCGCCGGGAACCCGAACGGGACGACTCCGACGCGGAATGGCGATCTTCGTGTTCGATGGTTGCGCACTATAGCGGATTGGTCACGTTTGGCATGCGAACACGGTTTACGCGCATTCCCAATGTGGCGCGAGTGCGGGCAAATCCTGGCCCCAAGCGCCCGCGAGCGGGTACACTTCGCTGCTATTCGCCGCCCTGCATCGCGCAAGTTCGCGGTCCGGGTTGAGCGCGGCACGTACCCCGACGCCCAGCCCGACACCCTCACTCCGAGCGGCCTGGAACCCCATGCCGGCCGGAAACTGGAAAGTGTGCTTCATGCCACCTCGTTCCCCAAATTCGTCTCGACCTGCCGCGGATACGGAATCGTCCACCGCGCCTGCCAACCGTACCGAGAGCCCGGCGGCCGTCGCCCCCACGGTGAAACCCCGCGCGGCGGGAGGGGTGCGCAAGAAAAAAAGCGCGACCCGGAAACCGCCCTATGTTCTGCTCCCGGTGCTCGTCGTCGACGAGACGCTGCTGCTTCCGCACATGTCGATCCCATTCCCGATCGAGGACGAGGAGTCGGCCAGAGTCGTCGAACGGGCCTCACGGGGCGAGCATCGCCACGTGCTCATCCTGACGGAGCGTCCGATTTATCCCGAGCCGGACCCGAACGCGCCGCACGGCGCCGCCGCGGACGATAGCGAATTGCGCGCGTTGCTGGCCGATGCCATCAGCGATGCGGCCGCGCACAGCGGGATCGACGGCGATCCGGAATGGATCCCCGATCCCGAACCGGAACCGCAGGAGTTCGAGCTGTGCGGCGTCGGGGTCATCGCCGAAATCGCGCAGTTCCGCCCCGGCGGCAGCCGCCATGTCGTGTTGCAAGGGTTGGCGCGCGGGATCGTGACCGAGCTGGTGCAGCAGGACCCATACCTCGTCGCGCGCGTCGTGCGCCAGGATGACCCGGTCGATTCGACCGACGAAGCCGAAGCGGCGATGACCGCGGTGATGGAACAGGTCGAGAACTACATCAGCATGCTGCCCAATGTGCCGGAAGAGGTGCTCACCATGGTGCGCGGGGTGGAGGAACCGGGTTGGCTCGCCGACCTGATCGCCTTCTCGCCGGAGTTCACCTCCGATCAGCGCCAGGATTTGCTGGAGATTCTCGATCCGATCGCGCGTCTGCGCCGCCTCAGCGTGCTTATCCAGAAGCGTCTCGACGTGCTCAATCTGCGGGCGCAAATCCAGACCGAGGCGCAGTCCGGGATGGATAAGCAGCAGCGCGAGTACTACCTGCGCGAGCAGTTACGCGCTATCCAGAAGGAGCTTGGCGAAGCCGGTACCGAGGCCGCCGTCGCCAGCGAGCTGCGGGAGAAAGTCGACGCCGCTGGAATGCCGGAGGAGGTCAAGGCGAAAGCGTTGGTCCAGGTCGAGCGCCTGGAGCAGCAACATCCCTTCTCGCCCGAAATCGGGGTCATTCGCGGCTACCTGGATTGGTTGATCGAGCTCCCCTGGTCGGTCGAGACCGAAGACCGCCTCGAATTGATGGAGGCGGCGCGCATCCTCGACGAGGACCACTACGGGCTAGAAAAGGTGAAGGAGCGCATCGTCGAGTACATCGCCGTGCGCAAGCTGGCGGGAGATAAACTGCGGGCTCCGATCCTCTGCTTCGTCGGTCCGCCCGGGGTTGGCAAGACCAGTCTCGGCCGCTCGATCGCCCGCGCCATCGGCCGCAACTACGTCCGCATGTCGCTGGGCGGGGTCCGCGACGAGGCGGAAATCCGCGGCCACCGGCGGACCTATGTTGGCGCTATGCCCGGGCGGGTGATCAAGGCGCTCAAAGACGCCAAGAGCCGCAACCCGGTGCTGGTGCTGGACGAAATCGACAAGGTCGGATCCGATGCGTTCCGGGGCGATCCCTCCTCGGCGCTGCTCGAGGTGCTCGATCCGGAGCAAAACAGTACGTTCTCCGATCACTATCTGGAGGTTCCCTTCGACTTGTCGAAGGTCATCTTCATCACCACGGCGAACATGCTCGAGCCGATTCCGCCGGCGCTGCGCGACCGGATGGAGATCATCGAGGTTTCCGGTTACACCGAAGTCGAGAAGATGGTGATCGGGCGGCAGTTCCTGCTGCCCAAGACCCTCGTCTCGCACGGACTCGAACCGGAGCAGTTGACCGTCACCGACGATTGTTTGCGCCGTCTCATCCGCGAGTACACGGAAGAATCGGGGGTGCGCAACCTGGAACGGGAGATCGGCTCGCTCTGCCGCAAGGTGGCGCGTATTTTCGCTGGAGATGACGCGCCGGCGGCGATTACTGTCGACGCCGAGCACGTCAGTGATTACCTCGGGGTGCCGAAGTACGACTACGGTCTGGCCGAAGAGCAGGACGAGGTGGGAGTGGCCACCGGTGCGGCGGTCACCAGTGTCGGCGGCGATCTGCTCGGGATCGAAGTGCTGATCATGCCGGGCAAGGGCGATCTGACGCTCACCGGGCAGCTCGGTGATGTGATGCAGGAGTCGGCGCGGGCGGCGCTCTCCTATGCCCGCGCCCGCACCAATGACTACGGACTGGCGCCCGACTATTTCGACCGCCACAACATCCATGTCCACGTTCCGGCCGGCGCGATTCCCAAGGATGGTCCCTCGGCCGGGATCACGATGGCGACCGCGCTCATCTCGGCGCTCACGGGGCGCCAGGTGCGCAAGGACGTGGCCATGACCGGGGAGATCACGTTGCGGGGCAAGGTGCTGCCCATCGGCGGTCTCCGCGAGAAGACGGTGGCCGCGCACCGGGGCGGGATCAAGACCTTCATCCTGCCGCGGCGCAACGCCAAGGACCTCGCCGAACTACCGGCCGTCGTGCGCGAGGGGATGGACCTGATTCAGGTCGACTCCCTCGATCAGGTGCTCGACGCCGCGCTGCTGCCGAAGGTGCAAAGTGTGCCGGCGCCTGTTCCGGTGCAGGTGGGGTGACGAGGCGGGAGGCGAGAGAACGTCATGGATTGGAGAGACGATAGGTACCTCGGAGCGCGCTGACGCGAATCTGCTCGCGCGCGCGGCGTCGGCGGCCGCGGTCGAGGAGCGCCCCGAACTGGTGGTACATAGCGACCCGGAGATCATGGGCGGAACGCCGGTCTTTGTCGGGACGCGGGTGCCGGTCGATGCGCTGTTCGACTACCTCGAGGCGGGGCACGATCTGGAGGAGTTCCTCGACGATTTCCCCACTGTCGAACGAGGGCAAGCCCTGGCGACGCTCGAGATTGCCCGCGGAGCGGTGCTAACGCTGAGTGCTCGTCCTCATCGATGAGTCGCTCCCCCGGCGACTCAGCAACGCCCTGACAGACCACGATGCCCGTACCG
>JACCXM010000369.1 GCA_013697005.1 Chloroflexia bacterium
GACGAGGTCATTACCGTCGCCACTACGCGCCCGGAAACGATGCTCGGCGACACCGGGGTCGCCGTCCACCCTGACGACGATCGCTACCGGCATCTCGTCGGCAAGCAGGCTCGACTCCCGATGCTGGAACGGCTGATCCCGATCGTCGCCGACGAGGCGGTTGATCCCACGTTCGGTTCGGGCGCGGTGAAAGTCACGCCCGCGCACGACCCGAACGACTTCGCGATCGGCAAACGCCACGGACTGCCCACGCTCAACGTGTTGAACACCGACGGCACGATGAACGCCGAGGCCGGACCGTTCGCCGGGATGCGCATCGCCGACGCGCGCGCGGGTGTCGTGGCGCGTCTGGACGCGGCTGGCCGTCTGGTGCGCACGAAACCGCACGTCCACGCGGTCGGCCACTGCGATCGCTGCGACACGGTCGTCGAGCCACTCATTTCGACCCAATGGTTCGTCCGTATGGACGACCTGGCCCGGCCCGCCATCGCCGCCGCCAGGAACGGCAGCCTGCAATTCGTCCCGGACCATTTTCGGGGTGTCTTTCTCAACTGGTTGGAAAACATTCACGACTGGACCGTCTCCCGCCAACTCTGGTGGGGGCACCGCATCCCGGTCTGGTACTGCCAATCGTGTGCCGAAACCATCGTCACTGACGAGGAGACGTTGGCCGCCTGCCCTCACTGCGGTGGACTGGTTGAGCAGGACCCCGATGTGCTCGATACCTGGTTCTCCTCCGGATTGTGGCCGTTCTCGACCCTGGGTTGGCCGGACGATACGCCCGATCTGCGGCGCTACTATCCATCGTCGGTCATGGAGACCGGTTACGAGATTCTCTTCTTCTGGGTCGCGCGCATGGTCATTTTCGGGTTCGACGTCATGGGCGAGCTGCCGTTCCGCACCGTCTACCTGCATGGAACGGTGCGCGATGTCGAAGGCGCCAAGATGAGCAAGACCAAGGGGAATGTCATCGACCCCACCCTCGTCACCGCCGAATACGGCGCCGACGCTTTGCGTTTCGCCTTGATCACCCAGAGCGCACCCGGCAACGATCTGCGGCTCGACCTGCAGAAGGTCGAGGACGCCCGCAACTTCGCCAACAAACTCTGGAACGCAACGCGCTTCGCGCTGCGACCGATCGCCGCGGCCGGCATCCGGATGAGCGACGATGGCCCCACCCGCCCCGAAGGCGATCTCGCGCTGGCCGATCGCTGGATTCTGAGCCGCCTTGACGCGACGATCGACGACGCCAACCGCCTGATGCAGATGCATCAATACGGCGAGGCGGGGAAGGCGATCCGCGAGTTCGTCTGGTCGGAGCTGTGCGATTGGTACATCGAAGCGGCCAAGGTCAGGTTGCGTGGATCGGAGGCCGAGCAACAGACCGTCGCCCAGACGCTCGCCTACACCCTGGAGCGCTCGATCCGGTTGTTGCACCCTTTCATGCCGTTCGTCACCGAGGCGCTCTGGCAGGAGCTCCCGCACCAGGGAGATAGCGTAATGATCGCCTCGTGGCCCGCGTCGAGCCCGCGCGACGAATCGGCCGAGACCGATTTCGCGGCGCTCATCGACACCGTCCGCGCCATCCGCAACGCGCGCACGGAAGCCAATGTCGAACCGGGCCGGTGGATCGCGGCCGAGGTCTTCGCCGGATCTCTGGCGCCCGCCTTTGAGTCCTCCCGACGCGAGTTGAGCGCGCTGGCGCGCATCGCGGACGATGAGCTGGTCATTCGTGCTGACGCTCCCGAAGGCGGCCGGGGCGCGCTCACCGCGGTCGCGGGCCACATCGTCGCCATGCTGCCGCTAGCGGGGATGGTCGATCTCGATGCTGAGCGCGACCGCCTGCACAAGGAGATTACCGCCGTGACAGTCGAGCGCGACCGGGCCCAGGCACAGCTCGGCAACGAAGCATTCATCTCGCGCGCCCCCGAGCAGGTTGTCGCGGTGCAGCGCCAGCGGCTGGCAACCGCCGCCGATCAGATCGCCGTGCTCGAACGCCGCCTCGCCGAGCTCAATGGCTGAGTCACTGAGGACGGTGCCCGATCAACGGTGTCATGCCGAGTACAGTGTCCACGCAATAGTGACATTCCGACGAAGGAGGAATCTCGGAGCCGATCGTGTACGTTCGCGCCTGGAGGCGCGATTCCTCGCAAGCTCGGAATGACACCGTTGCCTGGACAGACTACTGAGGAACGAAGCATCTCGGCCGCAGCGCGCGATCCTGCGCAGCAGACGAGATTCTTCGCCTGTGGACTCAGCACGACACGAATGCCTGGACGGTCTGAGGAATGCGGCGTCAGGTCGAACGCGGCGATTCAATCAACGAGAATGTACAGGCCGACCCATTACCCGAAAAGTTTGCCAAGTTTGCCAAGTTCGATCCCGGCATGACACTCGAACGCGCCTTCTTTGAGCGTCCCACCACCGAGGTCGCTCAAGCACTACTAGGGCAGATCGTCGTCTCCGTCACGGCCGAAGGGCGAACGTCGGGGCGGATCGTGGAAACCGAAGCCTATCTTGGACCGGACGATCCCGCGTCCCACTCCGCGCGTCTGCGCACCGGCAGAGTCGAGGTCATGCGCCGCAAGCCCGGCATCGCCTATGTCTATCGCTCCTATGGCATCCACGCCATGCTCAACGTGGTCGCCAAACCGCAAGGCGAAACGGGAGCGGTCCTCATTCGCGCGCTCGAACCAATCGACGGCATCGACCTCATGCGTGTCCGCCGTGGGGTCGGCGATGTCCGGCTCCTCTGCTCCGGTCCGGGAAAACTCTGCCAGGCACTCGGCATAACACTTGACATGCATGGCACGGATCTGGTCACCAGCGACACCCTCTGGATCGCGGCGGACCAGCGCGCCGAGCATATCTCTGTCTCGGGCCGCATCGGTATCAGCCGCGGTCAGGAGCATCCCTGGCGCTACTGGATGACCGGCAATTCGCATGTCTCCGCGCACCGGCGCACCCTGTCCCTGGTGGACTAAGACTTCCCACCTCGTGGTACCCTGCTTTTGCCTTTCCCGCGCGCCACTCGTTCTCCTGGACACCCTATGTCGCTTCGCCTGCTGGACGAACGAACGATCGGCAAGATCGCCGCCGGGGAGGTCGTCGAGCGTCCGGTATCGGTCGTCAAGGAGCTGCTCGAAAACGCCCTCGACGCGGGCGCCACGCGCATCCGGGTGGCGGTTCGCGGCGGCGGCATCGAGCTGATCGAGGTCGTCGACGATGGCTACGGTATCGCTCCGGTCGACCTTTCGTTGGCCGTGCAACGGCACGCGACCTCGAAACTCTCGGCGTTCGAGGATCTCGATTCCTTGACCACACTCGGATTTCGCGGCGAGGCGTTACCGAGTGTCGGCGCGGTCTCTTCCCTCGCCATTCGCTCGCGGACTCAGGACGCAAGCCACGCCTCGCTGTTGCGCGTGACCTTCGGCGACGTTTCTCCAGCCGTCTCGGTCGGCGCCGCCATCGGTACCGCCGTCACCGCGCGCGATCTGTTCGGCAACGTTCCCGCTCGCCGCAAGTTTCTCCGCCAACCGGGTACGGAAACGGGATACATTCAGCGTGCCGTCGCCGCCTACGCCGCGTCGTACCCTGCGGTCGCCTTCGAGCTCACGATCGACGGCCGCCGCGCGTTCGCCAGCGATGGCTCGGGTGATGCCGTGGCCGCGGCCACCGCCGCGTTCGGACCGGATGTTGGTCAGGCAGCACTGCTGTTGGAGCCGCTGGATGAGTCCGCGGCCGTTCCTGGCATGTCCGTCGCGGGCTGGATTACCTCGCCGGAGCTGTCGCGCTCGCATCGCCAGGGGATCGTCATCTTCGTCAACGGACGTTGGGTACAGAACCGCGCGCTTGGCTTCGCGTTGGAGGAGGCGTACCACTCGCTCCTTCTCGTCGGGCGGCATCCTCTGGCGGCGGTACACATCCGGCTCGATCCGGCGGCGGTCGATGTCAACGTCCACCCCACGAAAGCAGAGGTGAAATTCGTCGATGAGCGCGCCGCCTGCCGCGCCCTGCAACGCGCGGTCCACACCGCACTGGCGCGGCGTTCCCACGACGATCTACCGCTTGTCCGATTCGCACCGATTCCCACGACACCGGCAGCACGGCAACGTCCCATTCCCTTCACGCAGCCCCGGTTCATTTCACCGCAACGAGAACCGCTTGCATCGGAGGAAGAATCTTCCGCACCGCTTGGCGCCGCCAACGGTCATCCCTCCGGTGTGCCGCTGTTGCGCGTGCTCGGTCAGATCACGGCCAGCTTCATCATTGCCGAGGGTCCGGATGGCATGTACCTGATCGACCAACACGCCGCGCACGAACGCGTGCTCTACGAGCGCATTCTCAATCAGATGCGCGAACGTGCGGTCGACCGCCAGACCTTGCTCGATCCCATGGTCGTGGACCTGACCCCCCATGAGATGGCGGCATTCGAGCGCTCGACCGCGGAGCTGTCCGCAATCGGGTTCGAGATCGAGCGCTGGGACGGTGGCGCCGTGGCCGTGCGCGCGGTGCCGGCACTGGCGAAAGGGGTCGACATCGCCGAGCGGCTGCGGTTGATCTTGCGCGAGCTGGCCGACGGCGGGCAAGGGGAATCCTGGCTCGATGCCGTCGCAGTCAGCACGGCCTGCCACACCTCGATCCGGGCGGGGCAGGCACTGTCAATTCCCGAAATGCGCGAGCTCGTCTCGGCCCTGGAACGTTCATCGCAACCGCGCGCCTGCGGCCATGGCCGGCCGACCATGCTCCATCTCTCCGGCAGCGATCTCGAAAAGCAGTTTCAGCGGAGGTAGAGATTCATGGCCAGGGTGCATGCCGCCGCCGAGCGCCTGATCTCTGCTCGACCCGCGGCGCTCTACGCATTGCTCGCCGCCTACACCGACGGCCATCCGAGCATCCTCCCCCGGCGTTCTCGGACTACTCTGTGCTAGAGGGAGGTGTTGGCGCCGGCACGCGCATTCGCTTCACACTCACCCAGGGCGGGCGCGGCCCGGCGATGCAGGAGCATATCGGACAACGCGGTTACTCCAACCGGCGCCGGCTGCCGGGATCGAACAGATGGGCCCGGTCCGCGTCAAATGCGAACCAGAGGTGATCCCCCATCTCGGCCGGATAGTCCGACGGCATCCGCGCCATCACGAACTGGCCGCCCAGATCGAGGGTAACGAGCATCTCGTTGCCGAGGTCCTCGACGACGAAGACTTCTCCAGGAACGCGGCCCGGACCCGTTTCCCGTGATAACACGATCTCCTCCGGCCGTACGCCCAGGATCACCTCACGCTGATCCGGCGCGAGTGCGCCCAAACGCCTGCCGAGACTGTGCGGCGCCGGCACCGCCGTTCCCGCGATCTCGAGTCCAGGGGACCCGTCGATGCTCGTCACGCGCACGTCGAGCAGATTCATCGGCGGGCTGCCGAGAAAACCAGCGACGAACACGCTCGCCGGTTTTGCATAGACC
>JACCXM010000380.1 GCA_013697005.1 Chloroflexia bacterium
GCCTTACCGCGATCACGTTACCGATGACGCATCAAAATCTCGCCAACATGATTGGCTCCAACCGGGTGACCGTGACACGTAAGCTGCTCGAGCTCCAGGAGCGAGGGGCGGTTCGGTCGCTGGGCAGGAACGCAATTGCCGTCGATCAGGTGAAATTGCTGACTCACGCTCAGGCGGCCACGACGAACGAGCCAACATTCGCCTAGCATTCCACGTTCGGTTGGCGGCAGCGAACCCTTGGCACAGAACCGCGGAGCACCAATGAATTTCACCGACTCCGATGACTTAGCCGAGGCGCAGCCGGTAACGGGAAAAATCCTGATCACCGGCGGTGCCGGGTTCGTTGGGACGAATCTGATTGCGGCGTTGGGCACGCGGCCGATCCGTGTCCTGGTTCGCGACAGTCGCCGTGCTGCCAAGATAGCCCGGTCAAATGTGGAAATTGTCGAAGGCGACGTCACCCAGCCTGAGACATTGCGCGGGGCTATGGACGGAATCGAGGCGGTGATCCATCTTGTGGCCGTCATCTCTGAAGAGGGGCGTGCGACCTTTGACACCGTGATCCGGCAAGGGACGGTTAACGTCGTCAGTGAGGCCAAACGCGCCGGTGTTGCGCGCTTTCTCCAGATGAGTGCGCTGGGTGCGCGCAACGATCCTCGGTTCGGGTATTTCGAAGCGAAGTGGCAAGCGGAAAAAGCCGTCGAACAATCGGGTCTCGCATGGACGATTTTTCGCCCATCGGTCATTTTCGGCCCGGGGGACGAGTTCATTAACACCTTGGCGCGCCTAGTGAAAACCGCTCCGATTGTTCCAGTCGTGGGGAATGGCCGCTCCAGATTTCAACCAGTCGCCGTCGGTGAGGTTGCAATCGCATTCGTGCATGCGCTCGATCATCCCGAATGCGCCGGACACATCTACGAGCTCGGAGGCGGAAATTCGTATTCGTACGAAGCAATGCTCGATGTCATAGCGCACCAACTTGGAAAACCCAAACCGAAGGTTCATATTCCAGTGAACCTGATGAAACTGGTGGTGAAACTCTCCAAGCCACTACCGAAGGCACTTCGGCCGCCGGTCACTGACGAGCAGCTCAGGATGTTGGCAATTGACAATGCCACCGAGTCGTCGGCGACCGCGGAGTTGATCGGACGGAAGCCCTTGAGCCTCGAAGACGGCATTGATTACATCACGGCAGGAAAAGCGTCAAAGCGCTAGAGTCCTATTCCTGAGCAGCGCTGGCTTCGTGTGAAGAATGTAAGAGTTGCGGCCGCGAAATGGTCAGGCCAATTGACTACGTTTTACTTTGTGATCGTCGCGTTGGGCCGGTTGCCGCCGGCGTCTTGGAAGCCTCCTTTACCGGCATGACACGCGGTCTCGACCTGGATACCGAGCAAGAATCACTTTTCCCGGGTGAACGGATCGCTCGCCCCGGGATCGATATGGCCCACCGTGTCCCAGGAAAACGTGAAGTCGATCTTTACGTTCGAACGTACACTACGCTCTTGCAGAGTTCCGGTGCGATTCCTGTTTCGAGTCTCGTACCTGCCCATCTGACGGCGTCGTCCTCGCTTCATGCGGGCGCCGCGGAGCCCGAACCTGACCTCAACGCGTTCATCTATTCGACGCAGCGATTGCCCGAATCAATTGTCGACGTTTCGGAGATCGTGCTCGGGCAATCCGCACGAGACTTTCGGCGCAATGGTTATACGGGGATGGAGCTTTGGCAAATCGTATCGGCCCCGGGCCGCCGCCGCCGGTGGCGATATGACGGGAAGGCACTGCTGGCGGCAACCATCGCATCTGCTTCGGACCTGGATGATCTCATCCCCTCGATCGTGTCGTATCAGATCGAGTGGAACAAAATGCACGGCATCATTGCCGCCGACGCTGCACTGAAGTCGCTGATCGCGCGTGCCGCGACCGGCGAAGACATGGAAGAACGAGAGACCGCGGAAGTTGGCGAGCGGCTCTTGCTTCGGGCCCCAGGTTGGGAGCGGTTAAAAGGCGTTTGGGGAGCGTCGCTTTGGCGCAATCTCGATCTCGTCGCAGAGCACCGAAAGCGGTACACCGTTCAGATGATCGGTGGCAGCCACCTCGGGAATGCGCGGGCCACCCACCAATGGTGGCTTCCCGCGGAGCGTGTCTTGCACGAGCTGAGCGCGGCCGAGCGGCCGGTCTATTTCGTGTCCTCGAACACGCATTCAATCGTCAACGTGCTTTCCGGGACGGCCCGGCGCCGCAAGCGGGAGTTGACCGAATACGTTCGCACTGAAGGAGATTTCGAGCTCAAGGAAGAACTCGCGCAGCTGGAAGAGGGAACAAGTCGCTCGAACTGGGAGAACTTGCTCTATTTTGCGGCTCGCCAGTACTTCTCGGGTGCGGTCCGAGCGGAGGCTCGTCTCGAGCGCAGTAAGGAAGAGCGAGCCGTCGGCATTCACCATATCGACGCGACGGGGGCCGTTGACGTTGGCATCCAGATCATCGAGCTCGCGAAACTCGATCCTCAGCAATTTGATCCCAGGTTGTGCGGCGCGGACGGGGTATGTCTGGATCCCAGACGCTCAGAGGCGATCATCGTTAACGTCAACTACCCCTTGGGACTCACGGCGTACAACATCATGACCCAGGTGGGAATGACGACTGACGAGCTCCAGGGAATCTACATATTGGGGAAAGCGGCAACACTGAATGGCCGTATCGGTGATGTGATGATCTCCGACGTCGTGTACGACGAGCATTCGGGGAACACGTATTCGTTCGACAACGCCTTCCGGTATGCGGACCTTGCTCCTTTTCTTGATTACGGAGCCGCATTGGACAATCAAAAAGCGGTGACCGTCAAGGGAACTTTTCTGCAAAATGAGGGCTATCTGGATTTTTTTTATCGGGAGAATTACACCGTCGTCGAAATGGAAGCGGGACCCTATCTGAACGCGCTCTATGAAGATCTGTATCTGCGTCGATTTCCGTCTGGTGAGGCGATCAATCTCCAGACGCATCGGCCTGGTACGCTTGATCTCGGGATCATCCACTATGCGTCCGATACTCCATACACCCGCGCCCAGACGCTTGGCGCTCGTGGTCTCTCGTATCGCGGTCTGGACTCGACATACGCTTCGACGGTGGCGATCTTGCGCCGCGTATTGCACCAGGCAACGATTCCGGCGGATGCCAATTTGACGATGGCGGCGCCGGTTTCGCAACAGGGCGCGGTGGCGTGAAACCCGCTCCGGATGCTCGCCCGGAATTCTCTTGCGATCGTTTCGAAATGCATGTCCGCGTCCGATTCCACGAGGTCGATGCACTCGGCCACGTCAATAACGCGGCGTATCTCAACTATCTCGAACAAGCCGCGATCAATCACGCGACGACTGCCGGTCTCGACCTCGAGCGGCTTCGATCGCTCGGTGGGGTGTTTGTGGCGCGACGCCACGAAGTTGATTTTTTGGAGCCGGCGTTCGGCGGTGATCTCCTACGCGTGGTTACCTGGCTTGGTGCGCCACGAGGAGCGCGAATCGAGCGAAGCTCGCTCATCCTCCGCGAAAATCGCGCGAGCCTGCCGGCGGCTCTGCTTCGCGGGGATGGAGAAACAGGGCCGGACCTGATTCAGGAATTGCTCATTGTGCGAGCCGTGACGATGTGGGTCTTTGTCAACGAGCGCGGGATGCCAACCCGGATTCCTGCGGCGGTACGCGCAGCGTTTGACTCGCTGTCCGCGAGGACTGGCAATGACGGTAAAGATTAACCAGTCGTTGAC
>JACCXM010000381.1 GCA_013697005.1 Chloroflexia bacterium
TGCGAGCCGTGGAGGCGACTTGGGGAGAGCCTCGTCGCTCTCGAATGGGGCGTGGCGCCGTTCCCTCCCGGTCGCCGCCAGCAGCCGCCTGAGGTTCTGGCCGGCCGCGATCAGCAGGCATTCGATATTCACGTTTGCAAACATCATAAGCGGATCTGTCTTAAGCCGTGTCACTCCTTGGTCTCGACGAACAGCGGTTCCATCCACACTTGCCGTTTGCGCGTCGCCTTGGCGCAGGATTCCGTCGTGCGGTAGCAGCGGACCCGGTCGAGGAACCGGTTTCAAAACTCGTTCACAACCGGGGGACACTCTCAATGCGGCACGACAGGCCGGAGAAATCCCCGGCCTGTCGTCGCAGATTGTCGCGGTCGTGCGCTAGGCCGACGGGGTACCGGTCGCGGGGGTAGCCCCTGGGAGGCCTGGCGATCCTACACCCATCCGGATTCCCGTCGCGGGCGGGAAGCTGGTCATAACGTCGACCACGGTATTTGCCGCATCACGAATGGTCACCGACGACCCTTCCCCGGAGGTGAAGGACTGGCCGTCCGCACTCACCATCTGGTAGGCATCGACCGTGACCGTGCCAACGAACGCGCCCGCCGCGTCGGAGAGCAACTGGACGACGGTCAAGTGGGTGCTGCGCTCCCCCGTTGGCTCCCACGTCCCGACCTGGGTGCTGCTGAACGTGACGCCCTGCGCCCCGGCCTGCGTGGCGGGGAGCGCGGTCACGACGGAGCCGTCGGCGGCGTAGACCGCGATGGCCCGGCCGATCGGGGAGTCGATCATCCAGACGCCGACGTTGGGGTGATTGGCCCGGGTGTTGGGAGTAGCTTCCTGGGCGGCGGCGCGGTCCAGATGACCCAAACTCACTGCAGCGGCGGCTCCAACCCCACTCAGCGCGGTGCGGCGGCTGAGACTGGACTTTGAACGGAACGACGTCTGGTCCATATACGTGCTCCTTCGCTCTGCTCCTGACGTGTCCTGTCGTCGCCTCCCTGACGCCGCCGATCTTCCGAGATCGCTATGGTGCCGTGGCTTCTGTCGGTGTCCCGTTCTCGCCGTTCGCCGGTTCGAGGGTGAGCGCGTAGAGGGTGACCGTCTTCTGGCTGAGGTTCTTCACGATGAAATCCTCCTGCGTCGAGACAATGCCTCCCTCGTCCCGGGTGACCGCCAGCTGCATCACCGCCTCAGGTGGGAGCGGAAGCTCGGCGTCGGCCGCGAGGGTAGCTTGCCGCAGGCGCAGCGTGACTGGTCCAGGAGGCCTAGACACCGGCACCGTCCAGATGTCCTGGTCGTGGTACTCCCAGGCGGCAACACCCGAGGCTTCATACGGGACTGGGTCGTCGAGCGGGGTTCCCGCGAAGAGCACCGCATCCAGGAGCTCCACCGGCGTCGACCCGGCGTTGACTGCCGCGAAGGAATCTTCCATCCGCGATAGCAACGCGTCTCCAGCCTCCAGGACGATGTCGGTCCCCGGCGCGATCTCCTCCCAGGACCCGTCACCGCCGCCACGGAGCACCTGCATCGGACCGGCACCCCGTATCGTGTAGGTGCCCTCCAGGATGTAGTCGAGCCGGGCACCGGTGCAGCAGGTCCAATCCCAGGTCCCGTTGCTGCCAGGTGGGACGCTGTAGTGATTCAGTCCCCGGACGATCTCCCCCGGGACCACCCCTGCCGGCACCGTGATCGCCACGAACGACTCGTCCGCCGTCGCGGTCGGACTCGGTGTTGCTAGCGTCACGATTGCCGCCGGAATGCCGGCCAACTGCTCGTCGTGACCGTCCGGTCGCAGCGGACCAAAGGCCAGGTAGGCGAAGGTCAGCGTGACGACCAGGAGGGCTGCGGTGGCAAGATGCGTCATCGGCCTTCCCCAAGGTCCAGAAGACCGCGGTGAGGGAAGCGGGGGCCAGAGCGATGAGATCGGTGTCCGGCCGTTCGTGGAGGGCATCAGGCTGAGCCGGAGCGGATCGCTCGGCGTCCTCAGATCCCCGTGCGTCGTGGTCATACGTTCCTCCAGATGCGTCAAAAGCCGTGCCGAGAAGTCCGGAGTGGCACCCGGCGCGTCGTCACGCGCATGGAGCTGGCGGATCGTCTCGGCGAGCGCGGGGTCGAGGTCGCCAGGGATGGCCGGCCGACCACGAACAACCTCGTCCCAGTAGCGCCGTAAGGAAGTGATGGCAGGATCGTGGCGGTGGTTATGCCCCATTGCGAGCCTCCTGCGGTGCGGCCGCGAGGCCAAGCAGGACGCGCAATCGCGCGACCGCCCGATATTGGGTGACGTCGACGTTCGACGGGCTGCGACCCAGGACCTGCGCGATCTCCGCACTGGTCAACCCCGCGAGACGCAGCTCAACTACCTGGCGCTGGTGATCCGGAAGACGGGGGAGAAGGTGGGTCACGCTCTGCCACTCATCGGCGGCCAGGGCAAGCTCTTCCGGCGATGCCGATCCGTCGCGGAGCTCGGCGATCGTTTCCAGCGGGTGCTCCGGGTGCTCGCTCCGATAGCGGTCCGTGATGACATGGTGGGCGATGGTGAACAGCCAGCCGCGAAACGAGGTGTGGCGATAGTGCGGGAAGGCTGTCAAGGCGTTGGTGAAGACGAGGCTGGTCGCGTCCTCGGCAGCCTCCCGATTCCCTAACCGGCGGTAGCAGTAGCGATGCACGGGATCGAGGTAGCGCGCATAGAGGAGCGCAAAATGGCGTGGGTCCACCATCGCCAGCGCAACCAGATCGGCGTCGGAGGAATCTGACTCCACCACTGGCTCGCTGGAGTGCTGACTTCCGGAACGGGTTCGGAGCAGCTGGGGCACAGACGCCTCCGCGGAAATGCTGGACGCAGGACGGTGGCACCAAGGTAAACGGGATTGGGGGCAAAATCTTACCGATCTCGTGAAGATACCCTATCACCACCGTGTTCTGGTTCCGAGAACTCGTTTCACACGGCAGCGTGACCAAGGCACGGTCATCGAGCGGGAGCGCGGGAGGGGCTCACGACGCGGCGCACGCACAGGATCAGGATGGCGAGGTAGACAAAGGCGTGAAACGAGGCGGCTGTTCGGTCCACTCGGTAGCGCAGCCGGCGGAAGCCCTTGAGCCAGCTG
>JACCXM010000390.1 GCA_013697005.1 Chloroflexia bacterium
ATTGCCAGCGGCAAGCCATCGGCGCGTTCGCAAATCGCCACCACCGCCGGCGCGTTCTCCGCGGTCAGGGTGAACTCCCCGGCGGCGGTCTCGGCGCGGTCGACGAAAAGCCGTACCGCCTCGACCGCGGCCACATCAGAAAGCGTCAGCGCGGAAATGTCCCCGGCTCTGCTGGCCGCCCGCAGTGGCAGCGCCAACGGCGGCACGGCAAATACGCGCTCGCCGGAGAGGTGCAGCGTGGCGCGGCTGGTGACCAAGACAGTCAAACCAGGACAGCCGACGAGCAGCTCGGCCACCAACGGACCGGCATTGACGACCTGCTCGAAATTGTCGAGCAGGAGCAGCATCTCGCGGTCGTGCAGAAAGAGACGCAGACGTTCCGCGGGCGGCTTGTCCTCCCCATCCCGGATTTCTAGCGCCAGGCTTATCGCCGCCGGCACGAGATCGGAATCGCGGACGGCCGCGAGCGGGACGAACCCGGCGCCGTCGGCAAAATCGGCGGCGAGATCGGCCGCGACCCTCAGACTGAGGCGCGTCTTGCCGGCGCCGCCGGGACCGGTCAATGTCACCAGGCGGACATCTTCGCGTCTGAGCAAGGCGGAGATCGCGGCAATCTCGGCGTTGCGGCCGACGAAGCGGGTCAATGGCGCGGGGAGCGGCGCCACGCGAGGCCGCCGCGCCGGAAACGGCACGAGGTCCGGCCAAGTTTGGCTGATGGGTTTGATGACTGGCTCGCTCATGTTCTGGCAAGGATGACGGTCAACCCCGCCGGTTCGCAAGTGCGCCGCGTAGCTCGGGGTTCACCTGGGCGCACGCTACTCCTGCACGCGGGCGTTGCGGCCGTAGACGAAAAGCATGATCAGGATGATCACCCCGTATAGAATCTGCTGCCCGGCGGGTTGGATGCCGACGATCTGCAACACGTTCTGCAGCAGGACCACGGTGATCGCTCCCGCGATCGTACCGACGTAGCCGCCGGAACCGCCCAGGATCGAGGTCCCCCCGATGACGACCGCGGCGATGGCCGGCAGGACATAGAGATCGCCCATGCCGAGATAGCTTTGCTGTGAGTAGCCGGTCAGCATGATCCCGCCCAGACCGGCGCAGAGCCCGCAGAGGGTATAGGTAGCGACCAGCACCCGCCGCACCGGTACGCCCGAGAGGTAGGACGCCCGCGGGTTGTTGCCGATGGCGTAGAGCCGCTTGCCGAAGACCGTGCCGCGGAGCAGGAAGACCAGTCCGGCGCTGAAGAGCGCCCAGAACAGCAGCGCCCAGGGAACGGTCCCGCCGATTCTGCCCACCGCCAAATCGCGCGCGAACTGGGGCGCTTCCCCCTGCGGCGAACCGTTGGTGTAGACCAGCGTCACGCCCGCCAGCACCGCGTTCATCCCCAGGGTCATCACCAGCGAGGGGATACGCAGATAGGCGATACCCAGCCCGTTGATGAGCCCCACCAGTGCCGCGCATCCGAGTGCGCCCGCTGTTGCCCAGAACACCGGCATCTGCTCGCTGAGCTGGGTCAGCAGAATCGCCGCGAGATTGAGATTCCAGGCAATCGAGAGATCGATTCCCCCGGTCAGGATGACAAGCGTCTGCCCGCCGGCGATCACGCCCAGATATGACGCCAGCACGAGCTGTTGGGTGAGATTAGGGGCCGAGACGAATCCGGGCGCGCGGATTGCCGCCGCCGCCAGCAGCAGCAGGATCAATCCGTAGGGAATGAGCAGCGCGCGGTTTTGCCCCAGCCACGAGTTATCGCCGCCCAATTCCCTCGACCCGCCGTGCCCACGCGATGCCCCGCCCGTAGGGGCGATGCCTGCATCGCCCGTGTCGCTCATAGCCGGTCCATCCGGTTGCGGATTCGCAGCAGACCAAAGGCGCCGAGGGCGACGGCGAAGAGCAGAATCGACCCCTGCACGAGGTCCTTGTAAAAGCTGCTCACGCCATAGAACTGGAGCACGCTGGGGATGATGGCGATCACATAGGCCCCGGCCAGGGTGCCCAGGTACGACCCCGCGCCGCCCGCTAGCGCGGCCCCGCCGAGCACCACGGCGGCGATCGAATTGAGGGTGAAAATGGTGCCCGAGAGCGCATTGCCGGTCGCCGTCTGCGCGCTGTTGACCAGGCCGGCGCACCCTGCCGCGAGCCCAGCCAGGGTGTAGGCGGCCAGCTTCGCCCGCTGCACGTTGACCCCCGAGAGATAGGCGGCCCCCTCACTACTACCGACGGCGTAGATCCGCGTCGCCAACCGGCTGCGGCGGAAGAGCACCCAGAACAGCACCAACCCTCCGACGACGAATGCCGCCTTCGGTAGCGGGTAATTCCAGGTCAAGCCAAGCGGGAGCGGAACCGGCTCGGCGAAGGCGGTGCCGGCGAGGAGATTGCTGAAATCCAATGGGATGAACCCTCCCGGCGAGGGCCGGATATAGAGCGCGATCCCGGTCCAGATCGACCCAGTGGCGAGGGTGACGATGATCGGCTGCAACCGTCCGTAGGCAACGAGCACGCCATTGATCAGCCCGCCCAACGCCCCCGCCCCGAGTGCGGCCGCGGCCGCTTTGACCATGCTGGTATTGGGCGATTCTTTCTCGGTCGTGGCGGAGGCGATGCTGTTGGTGAGACTGACCATCGGCCCCAGCGAAAGGTCGATACCACCGGTGAGCACGACGAGCGTCTGCCCCAGACTGGCCGTGGCCAGCGTCAGTCCGGAATTGATGAGCGTGCGCTGTTCGCGCGGGCGGAACTGGGGCACCACCAGGATATAGGCGGAAATGATGGCGATCAGCAGCGCCCAGACGAAGAGCAGCCGGCCATTGCGCGCCACGAATGGCCGCGGCCGCACGGTGCGGTCCTGCGGCATGGGTGGCAGCGTGCCGCCGGCGGGGATGGTCGCCATTAGCGCGACCACCGGATGCGAGCGTTGCGGGCGACGCCTGCGTCGCCCCGACAGGTCGTCTGTCCTCCGTTCCGTTTCACGTCCGACTTCCGACCTCCGACTGCCGACTCGCAACATCCGCCAAACCGACCGCCGCGCTGACCAGATTCGCCTCCGAGAGCGCGGGGCCGTTGAGCTCGCGCGCGACCGAGCCTTCGTACATGACCAGGGCGCGGTCGCAGAGCCCGACGATCTCGGCGAGATCGGTGGAGAAGAAGAGAATAGCGTGTCCCTCCGCCGCGAGCCGCCGCATCAATTCGTAGATTTCCTGTTTCGCGCCGACATCGATACCCCGCGTCGGATCGTACAGGAGAAAGACGGCGGCGTCCGTGAGCAGCCACTTGGCGATGGCGACCTTCTGCTGGTTGCCGCCGCTGAGGAAGCGCACCGGCGCGGCGGGACTCGCCATGCGGATGGCGAGCCGGTCGCGCATTGCGGTCGTCGCCGTGTCGACCGCTGCCGCGGAGATAACCCCGTTGCGCGACACCGCCGGAAGTGTCGGCAGCGTCATGTTTTCGTCTACGGAGAGGGGGAGGATCAGCCCCTGTGTCTTGCGGTCCTCCGGCACCAGCGCCAGACCCGCGGCCATCGCGTCGCTCGGACCGCCGAGACGAATCGTTGTGCCATCGACGCGGACCTCGCCGCTGACACCGGCGTAGACCCCGAAGAGCGCAAAGAGCAAGTCGCCCTGACCTTGACCTTCCAGCCCGGAGAGCCCCAGGATTTCCCCTTTGTGAAGCGTAAAGGAGACATCGCGCAGACGATCGCCCCAGCCGAGCGCGTGCACCTCCAGCATCGGCGCCTCGACCTCGGGCCGCTGCGTGCGCGGCGGGAAGGTCTCGCGCAAGGTGCGCCCGATCATCATGTGCACGATCTCGTCGTCACGGGCTTTGGCGACATCGACGGTGCCGACGTCTTCGCCGTCGCGGAAGATCGTCGCCTTGTTGCAGAGCGCGCGCACCTCATCCATGCGGTGCGAGATGAACACCACCGCCACGCCTGCTTCGCAGAGGCGGCGCACGACGGAGAAGACCTGCTGCACCTGACGGCGGTTGAGCGCCGAGGTCGCTTCGTCGAGGACCAGCACCTTTGGCGCGCGCCGGAGTGCCTTGGCGATCTCGATCAATTGGCGGTCGGCGAGCGAGAGATCGCGAATCACGGCGCCGGGATGAATGCCGGCAAAACCAAGTCCGCTCAGGAG
>JACCXM010000399.1 GCA_013697005.1 Chloroflexia bacterium
GCGTCAGGCCGAAGAGGCAGCACACGCCGCCCGCGCAGGAGGTCCCCTCCTCGCAGACGATGCCGCAACCCCCACAGTTCGTCTCGTCGGAGAAGCTGACGCACGTGCCGGCGCAGTCGAACAAGCCCACCGCGCAGAGCACCCCGACGTCCAGGATGCCGCAGACGCCATTGAAGCAGGATTCCCCCGCCGCAATGTTGCAGCGGGCGTTACAGGCGCCGCAGTGATCGCCGTTCGTCAAGGTATCGACGCACACCCCGGCACAGAGCGTGAAGCCCCCGCCGCAGGAGTCATCGACGCCATCGTCGAGGACGACACACACACCATCAAGGCAAACTTCGTTCAAGTCACGCCGGCAGCGGGTGTTACAGGCGCCGCAATTCGTGTTATCGCGATTGAGATCCGTGCAGCCCCCCTCACACACTGCGTCGTCCACGGGTGGGTCGGGACAGACACAGCGGACCAGCCCCACGGCGCAGGACCCGTCGCGGTTCGCCGCGCTCGATCCCGTGCCCTGCGCCTGCGGCGATGTTTGTCCGCCGGCATTGCCGCTTCCCGCATTGCCGCTCCCGGCATTGCCGCGCCCGGTGCCGGCGCTACTGCCCCGCGCCGTGGTGCCGGAGCCCGCTTGCGCGCCGCTGCCACTGCCGCCACTGCCGCGCGCCTGCTGCACCCCGGCGGCGTGCCAATCCCCCAGATCGCCCACCTGCGGTCCCGCCGCCACCCCGTCGACGGCTCCCTGACAACGCGCGATCTCCTGCTCGCCCACGCCAATCGCCACCAGCGCCACCCGCGGTTCCAGCTCGATCCTCACCTGGAGGGCGTAGCCATTGGCTTGGCCTACCACCGGTAGCTGGCTCCCATCGTCCAGGGTCAACGTGGCGTTCTGCAGGGTGCCACTCGGCATGAGGGAAAAGCTCAGCTCCCCGCGCACCTCCCCGCCACGGGCGCTGCCCGCTGTCAGGGGCTGCTGCACACTGGGTCCTTGCCGCACCTGGGCGGCGAAGGCCAGCACGCACGTGCCCCCTTGCGCGGCACGCGCTTCCGGCACGGCGCGCGCCAGCCCGAGGGCACTGAGCAGTCCACCGGTGACAGCCGCCCCCAGCGCCGAGCGCCGCGTCGTCGGCGCCACCAGCCGTTTGGTCAAGGTGTCGAAGCGGGTCGGGTCCATGTTGACTCCTGTCTTGCGATCGTCTTGGTCTACCGTCACCCGGCACGATGCATCGCCGCTCCCCACCCAGGAACACTCAGGCGTGGCCAGCGCTTGCATCGTGGCGGCTGGCGAGCGACTGCTCAATGGTGAGAACTACGCATTTTTCGGCGGCAAGCAGATGCCGCGCCGCCACCGCTGAAACCTTCCGCGGCTGATCTCGTCCCAGGTGCGGGTGGTTTCCATGGCAGCCGAATGCTCTATCAGACTGCCAGTTGACGCCCTCTCTGCCGCCCGGACCGGCCTTCGCGAGCCATACCGAAAATCACAACAACTGGCAAAAAGGCCAGTTCCCCGCGTACGAACGTTCAATATCGAAAAAGGTAGTCACCTTCTTGCCCCCTCAAAGTGTCTTTAGAGATAGAAAGGGCGCATCAGGCGCGCGCGGCCACCGTCGACACCGCCGCGTCATCACCCTTGCCCCAGCCTGACGCCCCAGGCTGGGTGCCCGCTGCGGTCATCAGCCAGAGAGTGGTCGGCCGCCCCTCTCCATGCTGCGCTCACCGCACGGTTGACTGCTATCAGGTCGACCATACCGCGCGAAAAGAAAACCAGTTCCGTACCGCCGTGCTGTCCCGCCAGATCCGCGGAGGCGGCCTCGCTCCTGAGGTCGCCCCGCTCCCCGGCCCGTTTCGCGGGCACCCGCTCAGGGCGTTGAGCGACGGGGGGGCCCGCCGGTCCCGGGACGGCCCGCGACGCCGATTTGCGCCCCGCGCATCCCATCCGGAAAGGATCGTTCCCCATGTCCCGTCACCGAAAAACAGATCGAGCGTCAACGCCTCCCCTGCTCGACCCGAATCACCCAGACGCCCTGACCGCCTTCCGCGCCCGGGTGGCGACTGGCGATTACTCCGCCGTCTTCGGCCGCGGACTTCGGCGCGCCCTGCGCGACGCCGCCCAGGACACCAGCCTGGAGCCGGAAATCGGCGCCCTGCGCCTGACGCTGATGCGGCTCCTCACCGAAGAGTCCGACCCCTCGCGCCTGGCCGCCGGCGTCTCCCGCATCGCGCAGGTCGCCCTCCAGGCCGCGCGGCTGCGGCAAGACACCAATCCCGAGCTGGACTCCATCCACGCACATGTGCTGCGCCAACTGGACGTGATCGAAGCGGAATACGCCGCCGCGCAAAGCGCCGCTCCCAGCCGCACTTGGACACTGGAAGAGGGATTGCGCTGAGGATTGCTCAGCGCAACCCACACGATGATGGCAGGTATCGTCCGCTGTATGGTGTTCGACGTAAAGTGGAATGATCGGGAACGACGTCGGAGACTGCCATGCGATTCGGAATCTTCACCTTCAGCCGCGCGCCGTACGACGCCATCGCCCAGACCGTCCGCCTCGCCGAGGAGCTTGGGTTCACCAGCGCCTGGGTCAACGACGATCTGATGGTGCCCGACTATGCCGATTTCGAACCGTGGACCCTGCTCGGCGCCCTGGCGCGGGACACGGCTTGCATCCGGCTCGGCACCATGGTCACCGCCATCACCTTTCGCCACCCATCGCTGCTCGCCGCCCAGGTTCACACCCTCGATCACCTCTCCGATGGCCGGGTCAATCTCGGGCTCGGCGCGGGCGGACCACCCCACCCCTATCGCGCGTTCGGTCAGACCGAGTGGCCACCGCGGGAGCGCGTCGAGCGCCTGGCGGAACAGGCAGTCATCCTCGACACCCTCCTCCGTGGCGAAAGCGCCACCCACGCGGGACCGCACTATCCGGTGCGGGACGCCCGCCTCGCGGCCCCCGTCCAGCGACCGCGCCCGCCCCTCGTGATTGCCGCCCATGGTGACCGCGCGCTGCGGGTCGCCGCCCGCTACGCCGACGGCTGGAACACCCTCGCCGGTCAACCCTATCCGGCGGGAATCGATCCCGCCCAGCGCGTACCGCTGTCGGAGGCCGTCGCCCAGACCCGGCAACTGAGCGAGCGGCTCGATGCCATCTGCGCCGATGTCGGCCGCGATCCGGCCACGATCCAGCGCTCCCAACTCGCGCTCTTCCCCAACCCCGATCCCTTTTCGTCACTCGCCGCGTTCGACGAGTACGTGGGCGCCTACGCCGCGATCGGCATCGAGGAATTGATCTTCTACTGGCCCCCCATCGAATTCTCCTACGGCGAGCGTTCGTCCGTTCCGGCAGAGATACAAACGCGCTTCGAGCGCATCGCCGCCGAGCGCATTGCTGAGGCGGCATGATTGACGCAGCGTCATCAGTAGGCGCGGCAATCGTCGTTTCCCATGCTCCAATCCTCAGTACAGCGTCCACGCACTCGCGGTATTCCGACGACCCTCGTGTCATTCCGAGGAACGAGGAATCTGTTCTCAACGGCGGGGACCTTCGGGGCGGACCGAGATTCCTCGCTGCCGCTCGGCATGACACCATTGCCTGGACGATGTACTGAGCACACCCTGACTCAGCCCCGTTCACGGGGCTTTCGTGGAGGCAGCGTGGTGCTTTAGCGCCAAGCGAAAACGGCGGGAGGCGATGATAACCACGCGATCTCCTCGCCTTCCTCGCCGGCCGCAAGGATCGTGGAGGACACACACCGGTGCTGAAAGACCTCACCAAATCCGATTGGCTCGGGTTTCTCGATCTCACCGAGGAACGCGTGCCGCTAATCCTGATTCTGCGCGGCACGCGCAACCTGCGCGCGAACTACGAAAAGTACCGCGCCCATTTCAATGACGTGCTCGAGATCGGTTCGCCGAACGCCCTCTTCGAGGATGTCTTCATTGGCCGCCGCGGCGGGATCGACGTCGGTTACGCCTCGGTCTACGGCGCGCCGATGGCCTCCGAGATCACCCACGTTTTTGGCGTGCTGGGAGCCACCATGGTCATTCAGACCGGCGTCTGCGGCGCGCTCGGCGACGGAATCGAGGCGGGCGATCTGGTCATCGCCACCGAGGCCCGGTGTGCCGAGGGCGCTGCCGAGTGCTATCTGCCGGGGGTGAAAACGGTGGCCGCTTCGCCAGAGCTCGTGGCGAAGATCATGGCCGACCCCGCGGTGGCGGTCCCTCGTCATGCGGGGCCGGTGTGGACCACCGCCGCCCTCCTCGCCGAAGGAAAAGCGGAGATCGATCGGTGGCATGGCGAAGGCTATCTGGCCGCCGACATGGAGACCGCCAGCACCTTCGCCGTCGCGAAGTATTTCGGGATGCGGCACGTATCGATGCTGTACGCGTTCGACAATCCGCGCCAGGGCGCACACCTCGGTCTCACCGAAGCGCACAAGGACGATGCCCGCGCGGCCGGCGAAGCCGCGATGTTCCAACTGCTCTCCGGGCTGATAGCTGACGAGGCTATCGGCTCCTACCTAACAGCAATTGGCTAATTTTTGCCGTCTGACCGTCTAATAGCCAAAAGCCAAGAGCCAAAAGCTGATAACTCACATCTGGCTGAACAAAATCGCCACCGGCGACGGCGTCTCCGTCACATCGCCGGTCGCGCTCAGCGTGCCGGACTCGCGATCGCGGCGAAAGGTGACGATCGTGCCGGAGTCCTGGTTGGCTGCCACCAGCCACGAGCCGCTCGGATCGATGGCGAAACCGCGCGGGGTCTTGCCTCGCGTCGGCTCGTGGCCCACGGAAACAACCGTGCCCCCCTCCCCATCGATCGCCCAGATCGCGATACTGTCGTGCCCGCGGTTCGACCCGTAGACGAACCGTCCGTCGGGTGAGACGACCACATGCGCGCACGAGTTTTCACCCGTGAAGCCGTCCGGCAGCGTCGCGACGGTCTGCACCGGCCGCAGCACCCCGCGTTCGCCGTCGTAGCTGTAGACGGTCAAGGTCGACGCGAGCTCGTTGATCGCATACAGATGGCGGCCGTCCGGCGCGAACGCGAAATGACGCGGGCCATCACCGGCGACCGCCGCCACCGACGCCATCCCCTCCTCGTTTGGGACGAGGTCCCCCATGCCGGTGTCCAGCCGGTAGAGATACAGACGGTCGCCACCGAGATCGCTGACGAGCACGTAGCGGCCGTCCCCATCCAGCGCGATCATGTGTGGATGGGGTCCTTCCTGCTCCGGTCTGCTCCCCGATCCCGTGTAGCGAATGACACTCGTCGCCGGTGCCAACCGGCCATCGGCGGCAATAGGGAGCACCGCCACCGTCCCACCCGTGTAGTTCGCCACCAACGCGAAGCGGTCCCCGGGGGCGAGGCTGATGTAACACGGATCCGCGCCGTGGGAGAGCTCGCGGTTGAGCGCGGTCAACTCCCCGCTAACGGGATCGCGGGCGAACGCGCTGACGGTCCCTTCGCCCAGCTCGTTGACCGCGTAGAGGTGGGTCTGACGCGTATCGAAGGCGAGAAAGGAGGGGTTGGCGACCCCGGCCACGACCTGAACGGGACGCAGCGCCCCCGAGTCGAGATCGAAGCGAAAGACGGCAATACCCTCGGCCGTCCCCAACGGCGGTTCGGTGTACGCGCCGGCATAGATGAACATCGATCTCCTCCCTGAGAAAAGCCAATAGCTCCTCTCCCAGCGCCCGCCTCTACCGTCTCCCCTCCGGCGCGGCAAACGTAAAGGTTTTCGTCCACAGCAGTAGATCGGCGGAGGGCGTGACATCCACGGTCCCGGCCGCACCCAGATAGCGGCCCGAACCGCCGACGATCGTGCGCATCGAGGGCACACCACCGCCGCGCTCGATCCCCTGCAGTTCCAACGTGCTCCCGTCCGGGAAAAGGATCGACTCGTTGGCGATGCAGTCCGCTTCGGCATTGAACGTGATGCACGCGCCCTGCGTCGTGGCGCCAGTGTCCGTGGTGTCCGCTTCGTTGTAGAGCGCGTTCGGACCCCACACCAGCATGTCGCCGATCGACGGCCCCGCTTCACCGAGATCGACCTCGGTCACGAGATCGGCGTGCTCGATCAGCACCAACGGCGCACCCGTATCCTCCGCGCCGGGGGTGGCCATCTGGGCGGAGGTGCGCGCCACCCAGGACCCGCTGCCGATGAGAAACGCGACCAGCGCGAAAACGGCAAAAATTGGCGACACGCGAGGCATTGTGAATCCTCCGGACTGCTGCGCGACTGACCGCCCGCCGCAGCCAGAACTGGCATCCTACACGGGCCGGCCGCGGGGCGACAGGTCTTTGCTCTTTTGGCGCACAATTGGCGGCAACGGAATGCAGACTCAGGCAGACCGTGTGTCATTCCGGGGAACACCATGTGTCATTCCGAGCGCACGAGGAATCTCGGCCGAAGGCCGCGCCCGTTCTTTAACGACGAGATTCTTCGCCCGCGGATTCAGAATGACACCGTCTTCGTGACACTGCACGGAAGAGTCCGAAATTGATGGGTATCCAATGACCCTCCTGATCCAGGCCGCGCATGTCGAATACGCCTATGGCGGTAACGACGTGCTCACCGGCGCGACCTTTGAAATCCGCCAAGGGGACCGTTTGGCCCTCATCGGCGCCAACGGCTCCGGCAAGAGCACCCTCTTCCGGTTGCTGGCCGGGCAGTACCAGCCCCAAGGCGGCGCCCTGACCCTGGCCCGCGGCACCCGGGTCGGATTCCTCAGCCAGGAACCGAGCTTCGATCCCAACCAGACGGTTCACGAGGCGATTGCCCTCGCCGCTGGCGACCCTGAAGCGCTCGACGAGCGGGCCCGCGCGCTCGAAGCGATGATGGGCGAGTCCGCCAGCGACGACGAGTTGACCGCCATTATGGATGCCTATGCCGCCGTGTTGGAGCGGCTCGATGGCGGCGGCGAGGCGACGCGGGGCGGCAGTGTCCTCGCCGGACTCGGTTTTCCACTCGATCGAGGCGACCAGCCGATCGGGCAGCTCAGCGGCGGCGAGAAGAAACTGGCCGGGTTGGCCCGGTTACTGGTCGAGGAACCGGACGTGCTCCTCCTCGACGAGCCGGACAACCACCTCGATTTCGCGGGCAAGACCTGGCTGGAAAACTACGCACGAGATCATCGCGGTGCGGTGGCCATCATTTCCCACGACCGCTATTTCATCGACCGCACCGCCAACCGCATCTTCGAGCTGGAGCACGGCCGCATCGAGGGCTATCCCGGCAACTACGCCGCCTATGTCCAGGACAAACGAGCCCGCCTGGAGCGGGGGGCGCAGTTGCGCGAGCTGCAGGAGCGGGAGTTCCGCAAGCTGAAGGCGAGCGCCGAGCAGCTCACCCAATGGGCGCGGCAGAACCCGAAGTTCGCCTCCCGCGCCGAAAACATGCGGCGCAAGATGGCCGAGGAGCGGGACCGGCTGGAGAGCACCCCGGCGCCCGTGCTCAATCCGCGCCAGATCGACGTCGCCTTCAACGCCGAGCGCGGCTCGACTCTCGTGCTGGATGCGAAAGCGCTCAGCAAGTCGTTTGACGAGCGGGTCGTGTTCGAACCGTTCGATCTCGAAATCCGCCACGGTGAGGCGGCTGGGCTTGTCGGGGCCAACGGCTCCGGCAAAACCACCCTCTTTCGCATCATCCGTGGCGAAGAGCTCCCCAGCGGCGGCACGCTACGGCTGGGGCCATCCGCCGTGGTCGGATACTACGCGCAGGAGCAGGAAACACTCGATCCGGCGTCGACCCCGATGGAGACCGTGCGCAGGGTGCAGCCGATGGCGGCTTGCTCCGACATCGGGTTTCTCAACCGCTATCTCTTCACCCGCGATGACATGCTCGGCACGATCGGCGGTCTCAGCGGCGGGCAGCGCGCGCGCTTGCAGATCGCCGTGCTCATCCTGCAAGGAGCGAACTTCCTGCTCCTCGACGAGCCGACGAACAATCTCGATATCCCCAGCGTGGAGCGCCTGGAAGAGGCGTTGCTGGCCTTTCTCGACGAGGGTCAGGGGACAATACTCACCATCTCCCACGACCGCGCCTTCCTCGACACCGTCTGTACCCGCATCGTGGAGTTGGCCGAAGGGGTCGTGCGCGACTACCCCGGTGGCTTCACCTGGTACGACGAGCATCGTGGGCAGGGCCGCGAGCTGACCATCCGCCCACCGCCACCACCAGCTCCACCCCGCCGCGGCCGCCGCGACAACCGTCCTCACCCCACCACCGCCTGATCTCAATGCCCCGCCGAACAAGGGTTGTATGGCCCTTGGAACCCACTCGGCGAGGTACAGAGCCCCTCGCCCTGCGCACAGGGAGAGGGGTTGGGGTGAGAGTTTACGCACCGGAGATGCGAGTTTCCCCTTGACCAACCCCTACCCCTTCCGGTGACGATGGTCCTGGGATGAAGCGTGCCGCAAGGGGTAGGATGCGCGAACCACAATCGATTATCGAAACGGAGCCTACCGCCATGAACCGCCGTCAATTGCTCACCTACGGCGTCTTCGGTCTTGGCGCCACGGCGCTTGCGCCGGGACTCGCCCGGAGTGGCCCGCGGGCCGCCCAATCGCAGACCGCGCGGGACCGCATCGAACGGATCGCGATTCACCCCGCCCTCGGCATCGCCCGTGTCGGCAACAGTCCGGACGAGTGGTTCCTGGGACCGGAGGCGCCCGGTTCGCATCCGCTCCCGCCAGAGGGCTTCAAGGACAGCGCCGGCCGCATCAAGCGCCAGGCGGCGCGGTTCCGGCTCTATGGATTCGATGCCGAAGGTGAGGTGGTCGGGGAAGTCACCGCCGCCGGAGCCGATATCCGCTGGCGCGTTCATCTCGCGAACAGCAAAGCCGCCTGGTACAGCTTCGATCTTCCGTTCGACATTCCAGGCGCCAAGGGACTTCCCGCCGGACCCGGTCTCGCCGCGCCGCCACCGACGCGATCGCTCCGGCGTAACGCGCCGGTCGCTGACCGCGCCAGTTTGGCTATCGATCCGGGAGCGCGGTCAGTAGGCGGGCGCAATGCCAACGCGGACGGTCAGGATGCCGGTGCGCGCTTCGCTGGCGGCATGTTTTTCGACATCGAGGTTCCCCTGGGCGAGCTGCGCACGGATGACGCGGGGCGGCTGCTCGTGCTCGGCGGCAGCGGCGAGTCCGGTCCGGCGGCCGGCGGTCTCGAAGCGACCGACATCGACAACAACGACCTCTGGTACGACGACACCAGCGATGGCCCGGTCGATGCCACGGTCAGCATCGCTGGCCGCGCTATCCCCGTCACCGGGGCCTGGGTGGTGGTCGCCCCGCCAAACTACGCGCCGGGAATCCAATCGGTTGTCACCATGTACGACGTGATGTTCGAGGCGGCGACGATCCTGCAGCCGGAGCTCGCCCCGATGCCTCCTTCATTTACCCGCATGATATACCCAATGTTCGCGCGGCTGGTACAGAACCAGTGGGTCAACGCCGGGTTCCTGCACCGGTTTGGGTGGGGAGCTGCCAGCGACTTTCTCGCCCCGGAGCAGCTCCGCCGCCTCGCCAGCCCCTCGCCCCAGCATCGTCCCCTGCGCCAGGAGGTCTTCGCCCGGTTCCGCGATCCGGCGTATACCAGCATGAATTATGACGAGCTGCCGCCCTACTACGGCGACAGCGTCAATTTCCCTGGAACCGACCCCCGGCAGTGGTTGGCGGTGCTGCCGATCCAGTACGGCTGGCTCCGGCAATGGGCGGCGGGCGATTTCGAGGCCGACTGGCCCGCTGCCGGTCTCACGTTTCCCGCCCGGCTGGAGGACGTGCCCATCGCCGCGCAACCGGCGATGCTCGACCGGGCCGTGCTCGACGATTGCTTGGGCGGTCCCTTCCATCCCGGGTGCGAGCTGACGTGGCCGATGCGCCAGCCCTTGCTCTACGCGGAGCCGTTTCGATTGCGTCGTAGGGTTGGCGTGGAACCCGATTGGGGACCGGCGATGACCTCGGAACTTGCGCTCGCCGCGGATGGTCCCCTCCGCGCCAGCGGTCCGGGCGATCTCACCCGCTGGCTGGCTGTCCCCTGGCAGACCGATACCGCGAGCTGCCTCTCGGCGTATGAGCGGTCTCTCGACGAGTATCTCCCCGCGTTCTGGCCGGCCCACGTGCCGAACGACGTTCTCGCCCCGGCGAGTTACCAGGTCGTGCTCGACCCGGCGGCCAGTCTGGGGCAGCGGCAAGACGCCTTCACCCACCGCGTCAAATGGCTGCGCGACCTCCCTGGTTTTGGGCGCTCCAACCGCGAGCGGATGAATGCGTTCGTCGCGCAATGGAGCGCCGCCGGAATCGTCACGCCACAGCCCGGACCGGAAGATGACGCCCCCTTTCCCGCGACGTTCTGGGTCGAGCTGGGGCACGCCCTGGTCGATGATTCGTCAGTCGTCAGTAAATAGTCGCCCGTCGCCCTTGAACCCGCCACTCTCGACTGTCGACTGTCGACTGCCGACTCGCGTCGTCGCGGTCATCGGTGGTGGCCCGGCGGGAGCCAGTGCCGCGCTCGAGCTGGCGCGGCAGGGGATCGCAACGGTCGTCCTGGAACGGAGCGACGGCAGCGGGAATGCGATTGGGGAATGCCTCGCGCCATCGGCTAATCCCCTCCTGCGCCGTCTCGAGCTCGACGATGCCTTACTCGCGTCGGGAGCGCTCCCCAGCTATGCCAACCGGTCGTCCTGGGGCGGCGATGGCGCCCCCGCGGAGCGTGACTTTCTGCGTGAGCCACACGGCCATGGTTGGCATCTCGATCGCCCTGCTTTCAACGCGTCCTTGCTCGATACCGTGGAACGGGCCGGTGTCCCGGTCTGGCGCCACAGCCGAGTCGTCTCACTCGCACGCGACAATGGGATGTGGACGATCGCGGTGGAGACTCCCGACGGTGCGCGAACACTGACCGCCGCCATGCTGATCGATGCCTCTGGCCGCGCCGCGCTCGTGGCGCGCCACCAGCGGGTGCCGCGGCGCACGTTTGACCGGCAAATCGCGGCGGCCGCCGTGCTCAACCCTTGTTCTGGTGGCGCCACGTGCCCCGATGCGACCACCGTCATCGAGGCGGCGGAGGGAGGGTGGTGGTACGCGGCGCACTTGCCCGATGGCCGGTTGACCGTCGCCTGGTTCACCGACCCCGATTTGCTCGCACGCGCTGCGCTCTGGCGCCCGCAATCCTGGTGGGATTACCTCACCGCCAGCGATCTCGTCGGAAATCTGGTCTCATCGCATGGGTACGGGGAACCGGAGCGCATTCAGATCCTGGCGGCGAGAAGCTCGCTCCTGACCCGGTCCGCGGGCGATGGCTGGATCGCCGCCGGAGATGCGGCGGCGGCGTTCGATCCCCTCTCGTCGCACGGGATTGGCAGCGCCCTGGCGGGAGGGAAACACGCGGCGAGTGCGGTCAAAGCGGCGCTGAACGGAGATGAAACCGCGTTCGCACACTATGTTGACCGCACCCTCGAAGGGTTCGCCAGATACCTGTGGACGCGACACAGCTACTACAGAGACGAACAACGCTGGCCGGACGCGCCATTCTGGGCGCGCCGCCACGCTTCGCTGGATAGTTCTGGCCCCGGCGGTTAGCCCGGCAGCTTGGAGGCGAGAACGTCGAGCTGCTGGATGTCCGGCGCTTTGGCAAAGAGGTCCGGAGCCTTCTCCATCAGCGCCGCAGCGATGGGACCGCTCAGGTGCGTTTGGCGGCCAGCATCGTCGGGAAAGACATCGAAAATACCGAAGGTTGCCGGTCCCATGCGGACAGCGAACCAGGCGGTCGTATCTGGTTCCGCCTCGGCCAGGGGCTGCGCGCCGCGCAGGAACGCCTCGGCTTCCGCTTCTTTGCCCGGTTTGGCTTCCAGCAGGACGAGCAATCCGACATTGACCATCAGTGATCTCCCTGCACAACGGCCCCGAGCGTCGCCTGCTCAGGGCCGTTCTGATCCAAATCTCGTTGCCAGTGTGGCGAGGCTAGTTCGTAGCGGCGGCTTTGCGCGCCTCGCGCTTGGCGCGTAGCGCGGCGTGGGCATGTGCGCTACCCCGCCGGCGGCTTTCCGCGCTATCGGCGGGGATGGCGGTCCCAGTCCGCTTCGATGGCCTGCGGCCAATGGTCGTGCTGACGACCTCCGCGAAGCAGGTCACCCGCCGCTCCTCGTCACCGGGAAAACGCTCGGCGCAAATCTCGATGCCATCGATGAAGGCGCGTTGCCGTTCCAGACTTTCGAGACTTTCCAGCGATGCGGGGGATTCTACCGGGGGAACGTCAATCTCGTTGGTTCGAGGCAACATTCACTCCTTTTCTCTGCCTGACACCTATGACCCATCGCTTAAGGATACGTCATACCGTTACAAAATGCCAGTCATAACGATGTTTCACCATACATACCGGCCAGGCAGGGAACACTCCCTGCCTGGCCGGTCTCAGGCTATCTCAGCGCGGCGTTCACCGCGGAATGGATGGGCCTAGTAGCGGCTGCCGTAGCTTGGCGCCGATGAACGCTTCTCCTGGAAGCACTCACGGCAGTAGACCGGCTTGTCGTTGCGTGGCTGGAAGGGGACTTCCGTCTCCTTGCCGCACGATGAGCAGACCGCTGGATACATCTGGCGTGGGCCAGACGAATACCCGCCGCCGCCGCCACCGGAGGAATAGCCGCCACCGCCGCCGGAGGAGTAGCTGCTGCCACCACTGGAGTAGCTGCCGCCGCCACCGCCGCGGGAGTACCCGCCACCGGAGCTGCCGCTATCGTACCCACTGGCCGCGCGCTGAGCCTTGCGCTCGGCCCGGCAGTTGGCGCACCGCTGGGGCTCGGAATAGCCGCGTTCCGCGTAGAACGCCTGCTCTCCGGCCGTGAAAGTAAAAGCCTCGCCGCAATCGCGGCAGGTGATCGTCCGATCGGACACTTCGCCGAAACCTCTCTTGCCGTGATTGACCACGGCCCTACAGAAAAAACCTTGAACCAACCGTTTCGGCGAAATGGGACGTCAAGATTCGCTATCCAGCGGATCCAGAACGAGCACCTATACGTCGAGCGTCTGGGTCAACTCACTATACCACAATCCGCGCCATTGTCGAGCATTTGAGCGATCGCGCAATCTTCAGTTGACGAAGCGCCATTGACGTCTTGCATCGGCATCGGCCAACATTGCTGCTCGTGCCGGTCGGCGGTCATGTGACCAGTTCGCGGGAGGTAGGCTGAACTGGCCGACGCCGCCCTTCGCCACAAGGACGTTGTGGCGCACGAGCACGTCGCGGTCAATCCCCTGCGCGTTCACAAGGACGGCATCGCGCTGCTGCGCGACCGCCCGCGTGATTCAAACCTCGCCAATCCTCGCTTTGACCCCCAGCAAGAGCGGCTTTTCGAAGTGTTGCACGCGGCGCTCCGCCGTTTGGAAACCGAATTTGCGGACGAAATCGAAAAGGTCGTGGCCGTCGGCGATTGGGCACGATACGGAATGGACTTACGCAATCTGCCTTTTGACGATGTCGTACGCCTCATTGTCTTGCGCCAACGCGAGCGGCCATTTTCGCTGTACTTGCAGATCGCCGATCGTGTGTTCGCGGACCTGGGCGATGACGATATCCTCTTTCAGTTTCGCTTGGCAACGTTGGAGGAGTGGCAGGCTGGGGCTGAATCTACTCGGCAACGGAGAGTTCCCGATGCGGCAGGCATTCCGTTGCTCGCTCGCACGGGATGATCTCATCCCTTCCCATTCGGGAAGATCGCAAATGGTATTACCTTGGCCTCCGCCATCTGCGGATGGCCTTCCGGCTGATGAGATCGGGCTATGCCGATGGCGCGGTTTTCCACGCCTATCATGGCTATGAGTGGGTGCTCAGCGCTCTCATTGCGGCCAAAGGGTATCCCGTGCCGCCCGAAGGGTGGACGACGCTCCGGTTGCCAACTGGTAGGGTCGTACAGGCGTATCCATCACCACAAGGAATGATCCCAGACCATAATGCTCACAAGGCGCGAATTGTCTTCTTCGATCAACTGGCAGATCGCACAGAATCCTATTACCGCGACTTCAATCGCCTTTCGCGTCGAGATTCCGTAAAGGCGAGTGCTCCTCCAAAGATTGCGCCCTGCTCCGCTACGCCCGCGCGGCCGACCCCATGACCAGACAGGCGTTGATGCCGCCGAAGCCGAACGAATTCTTCACCAGGTAGCGAATCGCGACATCGCGCCCGCCGGGCGGAATGATGTCCAGATCGCACGCTGGATCGCGGGTGAACAGATTGGCGGCGCCAGGCAGATGACCGCGCTCCAGCGCCAGGGCGCAGATTGTCGTCTCGATCGCGCCGGTCGCGCCCAGGGCGTGCGCGTGCAGACCCTTGGTGCCGCTGACCGCCACGCGGTCGGCATGCCTGCCGAGGGCGCGCCGGATGGCCAGACACTCGACGGGATCGTTGAGCACGGTCGACGAGGCATGGGCATTGACGTAGTCGACCGCCTCCACCGGCAGATTGGCGTCGGCCAGCGCGTCGGTGATCGCCCGCGCCGCCTGCGCGCCGTCCGGCCGCGGCGCCGTCATGTGGTGCGCGTCGTTGGTGGTGGCATAGCCGAGCACCTCGGCGTAGATGTGCGCCCCTCGCCGTGCGGCGCGTTCCCACTCCTCCAGCACCAGGGTGGAGCCCCCTTCCGCCATCACGAATCCGTCACGGTCGCGGTCGAAGGGACGGGAGGCCGTTGCCGGATCGTCGTTGCGGCCACTCAACACCTTGATGATGTCGAAGGCGCCAAACGTGAGCGGGGCCAGGGGCGCCTCCACCCCACCCGCCAGCATCGCCGCGGCGCGTCCATCCCGGATGAGACGGGCCGCTTCCCCGATCGCGATCGTGCCGGAGGCGCAGGAGTTGGCATTGGCGACGGACGGGCCGGTCAGTCCCAACTCGATGGCGATATTGCACGACGACGCGCCGCCGAAGACCGAGAGCGCCAACATCGGCGAGACGGCCCGGATACCGCGCTCGACGAAAACGGCGTGCTGCTCTTCGGCGAAGGCGATGCCACCCAGCGCGGACCCGGTGTAGATACCCATCCCGGCCGAAGCGGCGTCGCTCGCCCGCAGTCCACTGTCGGCGAGCGCCATCAGCGCCGAGGCCAACGCGATCTGGGAAAACCGGTCGAGGCGGTGCGCCTTTTTGGGGGTCATGAAATCGAGCGGTTCGAAATCGGCCTCGGCCGCGACCCGCGAGGAGAAACCGGCGGGATCGAAGCGGGAAATACCCCGCACCGCCGATGTGCCGCGCCGCACTCCATCCCAGAGTCCGTCGACACCGTTGCCGATCGGAGTAATTGGCCCGAGTCCGGTGACGGCGACCCGTCGCTGGCCGGTCACCACGACGCCCCTCCTGTCGCGGCTTCGCGCTCGACGATCTGCTTGATCGTGCCCAGGGTCAACGCCGCGATCGGCGCGATGAAGTGCGGACCAATAATGCGATCGGCGATGGCGTTGCCGGCGATCGGCCACGGTGCGCGAAAGAGGTGATTGATCGCCACCAGGACGCCGCCGGTCGTCTCCTGAAACGTCCAGGCGACGTCCATCCCCCGTGTCGGACCCCAGATATGGCGGTAGGCGATGATCGGCGCCGGTCCCGAGCGGTCGATCTCCTGCACCGCCCGCCAGCGCAGCGGGATGCGGCCGCGGCGGGCGGCCATCTCGACCACCTTGCGGTCGCCACCGCCGCCGAGCAAGGTCACCCAGCGGTAGTGGGGCAAGATTTCGGGCCAGCGCTCGACGTCCGCGCCAAGCTCGACGATGCGCGCCAGCGGCCCGCGTATCTCGACCGTGGTTTCCGCCTGCATATCACTCCCTGCACGTGAACCCTGGGCGGTCCCGCATCCCGGCGCATCATGCTACCGCAGGGCATGGAAAGTGGCGCTGCCGACGTTACCAATACCACTTGCGACCTCCGACCTCCGATTCGCCTCGCCCATGCGTTACTGTGGCACGGCTCCTGCACCGTAAAGAAAACCGGCTTGCTGGCTATGAAGAGCATTCGTCGCTTCGTGAGGGAATTGACATGGAACATCATGAATTCGATCGACTGGTGCGCAGGATGGCGACCGGCCTTTCCCGGCGCTCCGTTTTGCGCCGGGCCGCGGGGTCGGCCATCGTCGCGCCACTAACGATCGCCACTTCGATGGCTGCCGCCGCCGGCGGCAATGACGACGAAAACACCAATAAAGATAAGAGCAAGGATAAGAATAAAGAGAAAGACAACGGCCAGAATCGGGGTAACCAGAGCGATCCGGTAGTGCAGACGAATAACCAGGTGTGCGCCGGGGACAACTGCAACCAGACCAACCAACAAGCGGTGGGCGGACAGATTTCGCAAACCGTCATTGCCGGCGGCCAGGAGCTGCTGGGAACCCCACCGTCGTACTGGGTCGACGTCGCCTGCACCTTCGATGCGCCCGCCTATCGCACGGTCTGCGACTGCACCGGGCGGAGCAACGACGGGGCGCCGGCAGTGCAAAAAATCACGCTGCCCGCGGCCGATATCTGCGCGTTCGTCATTTCCGAAGAAATGCGGCCGGGGAAAGCGCGGCCGGCGGACGGGACGAACATCGCCTCTGGCGGCGAAGCAAATGCCGGCAACGGTGGCGTGGCCAATGCCGACGCCAGTGGCGGCACGGTTTCGGTCGGCGACGTCGAGGGCGATGGCACGAATATCGCCATCGATGCCAGCGGCGGCACGGCGTCCGCCGATGCCTCCGGCGGTGACAACAACGTCGCCATCGCCGGCGGCGGACAGATCGACCAAAGTTCCACCCAGATCGATGATTTCAGCAAACTGACGCTGACCCTGGAAGGCAATGTCGTACCCGGCCGCCCAGCGACCTACTGGGTTGATACCGACCGTGGTCGTCGCCCCGCGACAGGCCCGGCGCTGGTGCAAGTCGCCGAAGAACAGAACTCCACCGGGGCCATCATCGCCGAGGCCTGGCTTTGTCCGATTGGGGTGGCGGCGCCGGACTACGACTGGTTCGGCCAATGCACCACGCCAGTCACCGATATGGCCTTCAATCTGTATAACGGGGGCGATACGGCCACGCCGTTGACGACATTGGCCACGAATGCACAGGGTCGCGCCCGCTTCGGCGATCTGGCGGCGGGAACGTACAACCTCCAGCCGGGCGCGGCGCTCGGTGGCGATGGCGACATCTGGTGCTACGCCGAGAGCGATCGCGTCGATGCCAACGGCAGCGTGCTCGTCGAGGCCGATCTCGAATCGCACGTCTGGAGTTTCGTCTGCGGCGGTCCCAGAGGGAGCTGACGGTTCGGTTTGAATCGGTGGTGATGGACGCGGCAGCCTGGATGTGTGTCCCGGCCGTGAGCATGCGGGGGACGCGGGCGTCGCCAGCCGTTCCGGTTGATGCGGCTCCCCGGTTTGCCACCCGCTCAGGGCCGCAGCACCTCGGCGAGAAAGCGTGGGGAGAGCGCCTCGCGCGCCGGGCGCAGACCGCCGAGTACTCCCGCCAGCGTCGCTCCCGCGGAGGGCCGGCGCTCGAGCCGCGTCGTGGCGTAGTCCATCAGCGCCGGCGCGGCGATGAACCCCTGCACCAACCAGCAGACTTGAATCCTGGCCCAGAACTCGCTTCGGCGCGCCGCCCGGTAGGGCGCCAACCGCCGCGCCGATACCTCGCCCGCGCGTAACGCGGCGTCGGCCACCGGGGCGGCGAGCATCGCCCCGCGTATCGCCTCGTAGACGCCGTCACCGGTGAAGGGATCGAGAAATCTGGCGGCGTCCCCTACCAGCAGGAACCCGTTCCCCGCCACCCTCCGGGCGTGGTGCGCCATCGCCCCCACCCCCCGGATGCCGCCGCTCCGCTCGGCTCCGGCGAGTTTGCGCGCGACCTCCGG
>JACCXM010000073.1 GCA_013697005.1 Chloroflexia bacterium
CGGCGGCGGCTCCATCGGTTCGACGAGCGCGGGCAGCGAATCGACCGCGGCCCAGAGCGCGGCAACCTCCGCCTGGCATTCCGCGCACGTCGCCAGATGCTCCCGCACCGCGGCGGCCTCCTCGGCAGTGACCGCGCCGAGAGCGAAGGCGCCGAGCAAGTCTCGGACCGCGACGTGTCTGGCCACGGTCAGGTTAGGTTCCACGGTTGAACTCCACCGGACCTTCTCCTGCCGGTGTCGGTTCTGCCAACAATCCGTGCAATCGGCGTAAGCCAAGCCGCAGGCGGCCTTTCACCGTCCCTAGCGGCAGACCATCGCGTTCCGCGATCTCGCGATGGGTGAGCCCATCGAAAAAGGCCATCTCGATGGCGCGCCGCTGCTCTCCGGGCAGTGTCGCCACCGCCGTGTGCACCCGCTCGCTTTCGAGACGCTGCGAGACATCGCTCCAGGCATCGGGGACCGCCTGCCGATCGGCGATCTCGTCGAGACCGGCGATGACCGGCGGCGCCCCCGTTCGCCGCCGCAGCAGATCGATGGCGCAGTGGTGGACAATCGTGAGTAACCAGGAGCGTACGCCTCCACGCGCGGCATCGAATGTCGAGGCGCGACGCCAGACCCGGAGGTACCCGTCCTGCACGGCCTCTTCCGCTGCCCCGGCATCGCCAAGAATGCGGTAGGCAAGCCCGTAGGCTACCCGTCCGTGCCGGTCATACAACGCCAGCAGCGCGGGATGGTCACCGCCGGCAACGGCCGAGATGAGAACGTCGTCTCCGATGTGCAGGTCGGTCATCGCGCCTGTCTACTTGACCCTACGCACTGGCTGACCGTGCCGGATCACCCCGGCTGGTCTCTCGAGAGGGTAACGGGGTGTCGGAGTGTCGGGGTGACAGAGATAGTGTTCACCAAAGCAGCCCGAACCTTTCTCGTCATGATAGTCCGACGAGAGACGAAAGCACGGGTCTCAATCGAACCTCCCTATCACCCTATCACCCTAGCACCCTCCGCAACCGCTGGGCCACGATCGCCGCCTCGTCGACGGTCAATCCCTGCGGATTCACGGTGAGGCTGCCCAGTTCGGCGGCGGATTGGTCGAGGGCGATGGCCGGGTCGCCGCCCATCAGTCGATTGACGACATCATAGGCCCGGGTTCCCGGTGAGTCCCCGTCGAAACTGAGCCGCAGTGACGGCAGCGGCCGGCGCGGCGAGAGATGGTGGCTGACCGTGACGCCAGGCAGCCCCACCAATGCTTGCTCGATCGGGTCGAGACACCGTTGCCAGCGTTCCAGATCATCGTCATCGCTGCCCGCGGCGTAGCGGCGCAGCGCGGTGACGAGACCGGCGATCTCCTCGCGCCCGACTTTCATCGCGCGGCCGAACCCCTGGTGGGGAATACCGGAGAGATGACCGGCTTCCAGCAGCGGCCGCCATGCCCAGGTTTGCGCCCGAACATCCATATCCTGATGCTGCAAGGCGACGGAGGCAATGAGATCGGCGCGGCCAGCCAGGATGCCGCTGGCCTGCGGTCCGCCGATCGCCTTGCCGCCGGAGAAGACCACCAGATCCGCGCCTTCGGCGATGAACCGGCGCAGGTTTCCCCGCGGCGGCAGCTCGGCGGCGGCATCGACGATCACCGGCACGCCCCGCTCATGGGCGATCTGGCAGACCTCCGGCAGCGAAAGCGTTCCAGGCGTATCGAGGATCGGACAGGCCACCGCCGCCGTCCGCTCCGAGATCGCCCCGGCGATCTGCCACCCGTAGGTGCCACCCGCGCCAGGGTAGCCAAGATACCCGACCTCGACCATGCGCACTCCGGCGGCGCGAATGGCATGGTCGTAGGCATTGCGGTGTCCACGTTGGACGACGACCTCGTCTTTGAGACCGGTGGTATCCGGCAGCCGGTCCATCGCCGCCACGTCCATCCCGGCGATGCAGGCGGCAACCCCGAGTGACAATCCGGCGGCCGCGCCGCTGACGACGTAGCCAGCCTCCGCCCCGGTGTTGCCGGCGATAATCTCTCCCGCGCGCGCCTGCAACTCGTCGATCGGGACGAACGCCGCCGCGGCCTCGGCCATCGCGGCCAACGTCTCCGGCGCCATGCGGCTGCCACCGAGACGCGTCAGCGTCCCACTGGCGTTGATGACTGTGCGCAGCCCGAGTTCCTCGTAAAAACCCATGCCGGTTGCCCCTTTCTCAACACGGGAGGATATGCGATACCTGTAGAGGCGCAAATGATGGATCGCGGAGACGGTCGCATGCTCCCGGAGGATGCATGAATTTTCCCGAGAGCGAGTTTGCCGGTCGATACGAACGATTGCGAGAGGAACTGGAACGCGCCGAGATCGATGCGCTGCTTGTGACAAACGAGGCGAATTTCAACTATTTCACCGGCTACATCGCCGCCCACCCCTGGGTCAGTTACAGCCGCAATCTGATCGCGATCCTGCCCCGCGAGGGATCTCCCGTGCTGATCGCGCCGGAGTTCCTGAGTGCCGAGGCCCGGAGCGAGTCGTGGATCGAACGGGTGTACCCGTCTACCGATGTGGGCGCGGCGCCAATCGCCGTTGTCGCCGCCGCGTTGTGGGATTTGGGGTTGCAGTCGGCCCGCATCGGCGCCGAGCTTGGCTATGAGCAGCGGCTCGGCATCAGTCTCCGCGATTTCGACCGCCTGCGGGCCGAACATCCCCGGGTGGAATTCGTCGACGCCTCGGCGGTGATCTGGAAACTGCGAATGCGAAAATCAGCGGCGGAGGTCGACTGCCTGCGCGACGCGTGCCGCGTGACCGACCGCGCGCTGGCGCGGCTCTTTGCCGGCATGGGGGCCGGCATGAGCGAACGCGACATCGCACGCCGCTTGGGTCAATTGCTGCTCGAGGAAGGAGCTGACCGGGTTGGCTGGATCATGATGACCTCAGGGCGAGACCAGTATCACCGGACATTTGGCAGACCCCGAACCCGTGTGCCAGAGCCGGGAGATATGGTCTGGCTCGATGTCTCCGCTATCGTCAATGGTTACGGAGCTGACTTCGACCGGGCCGCGGTGGTCGGTGGGCCGACACGCGAGCAGCAGGATCTGCAACGCGCCGTGCACGAGGCCACTATGGCGGGGATCGAGGTCATCCGGCCGGGCGTCGCCGTGGGTTCTATCGTCGCGGCGGTGAGTGATGCCCTGGATCGCGCGGGTTTGCAACGGCTCGAAGCCGGACGCATCGGACATGGCATCGGCTTGCAGAGCTCGGAACCGCCGGATGTCGCGCTCACCGATGCGACGGTTCTCGAACCGGGGATGGTCATTACCGTCGAGCCCGCCATCGTTCGGGACCACGGCATCTATCAGGTCGAGCAGAATGTGGCCGTGACCGGCACGGGCTACGAGATTCTCTCCCGCTCATCGCCTGAGCTCCGGGCAACGCCCGCATCGCCCGTACAATGAGCGTTCGCGGTAGAGGCGCGACTCCGTGGTTCCCGAGTCTCGTGACGGGAGGAGACCAAGGCTCATGAACGAGCGCGATCGGCGTGTCATTGCGGAAATCACGCCGGAGGCCATCGTTGCGCTGGCTTCCGATCTGATTCGCATTCCGAGCTTCAAAACAGAAGAGACACCCCTCGCGCGCTGGTTGGCGGCGTACTTCACCGATCGCGGCTACGCGGTCGAGCTGCAAGAGGTCGAACCCGGCCGGCTACAAGTAATGGCTCGCCTGAAAGGCGCCGGCGGCGGGAAGACCATGATGTTCAACGGGCACCTCGATATCGACCCGCTGGCGCTCGGTTGGCGCCACGATCCCTGGGAGCCGGCCGTCGAGGGCGACCGACTCTACGGCGCCGGGGTGATGAACATGAAGGGCGGCGATGCGGCCATGATCTCCGCCGCCGAAGCGATCCGGAAGGCGGGTGTGTCATTGCCAGGCGATATCCTCATCGCGCTGGTGGTCGGAGAATTGCAGGGTGGCATCGTCACGGTCCACATGTTGG
>JACCXM010000416.1 GCA_013697005.1 Chloroflexia bacterium
GCCCGTGGCGCGCAAGCGACCGACGTCGCGGTGCTGGTGGTGGCCGCCGATGACGGCGTGATGCCGACCACCCGCGAAGCGGTGGCCCATATCAAATCGGCGCAAGTGCCGATCGTGGTGGCGATCAACAAGATCGACCTGCCCGCGGCCAACCCCGACCGGGTAAAGCAGCAACTCTCCGAGATGGAGGTCATGCCCGAGGAGTGGGGCGGCGACGTCCCCTTCGTCGAGGTCTCGGCGCTCTCCCAGCTCGGTCTCGACGATCTGCTGGAAGTCATCACCCTCGTCGCCGATGTCCACGAGCTGAAAGCCAACCCGCTCAAGCCGGCCTCCGGCGTGGTCGTCGAGGCCAAGGTCGACCGCACTCGCGGTCCCATCGCCACGCTGCTGGTCCAGAGCGGCACCCTGAACCCGCGCGACATCGTCGTGGCGGGCGGCACCTGGGGCAAAGTGAAAGCGATGTTCGACGACCGCGGCCGCAAGATCCGCCGCGCCGAGCCGAGCATGCCGGTCGAGGTGCTGGGGCTGCTGGACGTGCCGCAGGCGGGCGATCAGTTCCTCGTCTTCACGGACGAAAAACTCGCGCGTGAGGTCGCCTCGCGACGCACGGCGCAGCGCCGCGCCGAATCGTTGTCCGCCGACCGCTCGTTCAAACTGACCGAGTTCTCCAAGGAAATTAGCGAAGGTGGTGTCGCCGAGCTCCGCGTGATTCTGAAAGCAGACGTCTCCGGGTCACTCGGCGCCATCCAGACCGCCCTCCTCAAGTTGAATGAGGATGTGCCGGAAGGCGTTCAGCTCAGCATCACCCACTTCGGCACCGGCGCCGTCAACGAGTCGGACGTCAGCCTGGCTACCGCCACCCGCTCCATCATCATCGGCTTCAACGTGCGGCCCGATGTCGCCGCCAAGCGGGCGGCCGACGCCTCCGGTGTCGATATCCGCTTCTACAACATCATCTACAACCTGCTGGACGAGGTCCGTGCGGCCATGACCGGTCTGCTGGCGCCGATCTTCCAGGATGTGACCGATGGCTACGCGGAGGTGCGCGAGACGTTCAAGCTGCCGGGTGGCGACATGGTCGCCGGGCTCTACGTGCTCGATGGCCGCATCACTCGCAACAGCCGGGTGCGCGTGCTGCGCAGCGGCACCGTCGTTCACGAAGGCACGGTGAAGTCGCTCAAGCGCTTCAAGGACGATGCCCGCGAAGTCGCGGCCGGGTATGAATGCGGTCTCGGTCTGGACAGCTTCAACGATCTCCAGGTCAGCGACCAGCTGGAATTCTTCCATGCGGAAGAGGTAGCACGGACGTAGTCGAGAGTCGACGGTCGACAGTCGAAAGTGACGATGACTTGCGACTTGCACAGTTGCATCGTGTCTCTCAACTGTCGACTGTCGACTCTCGACTCTCGACTGCCGGAGGCCCCATGACCCGACGGACCCAACAAATGGGCGAGTTCCTCCGCGAGGAGGTAATCGACATCATTCGCTCCGAAATCGACGATCCGCGGCTTGGGTTCTGGACCGTGACCCGCGTGGAGGTGCCATCGGATCTGCGCACGGCGCGCATCTATGTGTCCGTGCTGGGCACCGATGCCGAGCGTAAAGTGACGATTGCCGCACTGCGCGGCGCGGCCGGGTTCATCCGCGGCCATCTCAAACCGCGCATGCGCACTCGCATCATCCCCGACCTCGATTTCCGCGACGACGACTCCATGGAGTACGCCGAAGAAATCGACCGGACGCTACGGGAATTGAAGGGGGTGGCGGCTTCGCCTCAGGGGGTATCGTCGCGCTCAGGGGGTGAAGGAGACCGACGTCCGACTCGTCCTTCTTCACCCCCTGAGTCCGCGCAGCGGACGGCGCCCCCTGAGGCCGCGTCGCGGCTGACACCCTCTGAGCGCAGCGCCACCCCCTCGACTCCGGAGGACCCGGCGTGACCGATTCCTGGGCTATCGCTCCCGCCGATGCCGATGCCGCGCTCGTGACCTTGCGCGGCGCGCAGACCATCCTGATGCCGACCCACCAGAATGTCGATGCCGACGGACTGGCCTCGCCGCTGGCCATGCGCCACGCCCTCGCCGAATATGGCGTCGCTGCCTATCCCGTGATCACCGACGGCGACTTTCCCTCCAACTTGCGCTTTCTGCCTGGTGTCGAATCGGTGCTCGTCTACGGCCGGGACGAGCTGCCCGCCTACGACATGCTCTGCCTGATCGACTGCGCCGACCGCAAGCGGCTCGGCAATTTCGCCAAGGACGACCCCTCCCGCCTCGATGGGAGCGTGCCGATCGTCAATATCGACCATCACATCACCAACGACCGCTTTGGGG
>JACCXM010000076.1 GCA_013697005.1 Chloroflexia bacterium
GCGCGTCCGTTTGCGTCTCGAGCAGGCGCAGCAAGAGCTCGATACGATCGCCGCGCAGCGGCGAGACTCGGAAGCGGATAGTGGCGCCGGGCGAGTACGCCGGCCGAGCGATCATTAGCCGTCAGAACAGCCATATTTCGCGTACGAACGCGGTACGTTTGCGATGGAGATGTGGTGCCTGGGGGTGTTTTCGGCGTCGCGGCGGGTAGCGAAGCTCCGCGCCCGCCTTGACACTCTCGCTGGGCTTTGATATGGTCGCCTTAGTCCATCGTCATCGGACGATGGATCGGGATTGGCGGTGGGCTGGCGAAAGCTCCGTTCCACCATTCATGGTGAGGAGCCGCAAGGATGCGGAAAGCGACATTTACGGCTCCCCTCACGCAGGGTTTGTGCCAATCCAGGACGTGCATCAATGCCGCGATGAGCGTATCGCGCAGGGACATCTGATTTGATTTCGGCTTCGGCCGCGCGGCGAGGATGAACGCCACGCACCGAAGCTGTTCTTTTTCCACGGCGGACTAGGGATGGACTGCCGCGGAGAGCCACAGCGGACGAACCCCGTACACAGGAGGATGTAACCAGGTTCTGATAATCACGACACCTGCGGGCCGGTCGAGGGGCTGCTTGACCGGAAAAGTTGGAGGGAAGGGTCTTGACGTTTCGTACGACGATCGTGCGCGGTCGCCTCACAGCGCCGGTCGCATGTTTTCTTTTCGCCACTGTCCTGCCACTTTCGGCGGTCGCCGAGCAGGGTATCCCCGCGGGGGGCGGCGCGATCATTACCGCGGGACAACCGCTCAGCGTGCGCGCGACCCCGGGTTGGGACGCTGAAGTTTCCTATGACATCGCGGATGGCTCCTATGTCACCGTCTGGGATGCTGCCCAGACGGCGCCGGATGGGAGTCTCTGGTATCCCGTCGATGGCGGATTCGTTCCCGTCGACGCGGTGACGAGCACGGCCCCGCTGGATGGCGGGTTCGCGCTGTATCAGGATGCGGCGCCGCAAGCCGTCACCGAAGAATGGGTCGATCCCGCGACCACGGAGCTGGCGCAGGAAGCCCCCGCCGAGGGGTGGGTCGATCCCGCGACTGGGCAATGGGTGGAAGCCGCGGCAGCGGAGTATGTGGCGCCAGTGGCCCAGGAAGCTTGGGTTGATCCGGCCGCCCAGACAGCGGTTGCAGCAGCGCCCGTGTCGCAAGGCTGGGTGGATCCAGAGACGGGTCAGTGGGTGGAGCCCGCTCCGGTGCAAGAAGGCTGGGTCGATCCCAACACCGGGCAATGGGTTGAGCCCGCGGCGGCCGATACGGGATGGGTCGATCCCAACACGGGTGAGTGGACGCAACTGGCAGCGGTCGCACCCGCGACGAGCGAAGAATGGGTCGATCCGAACGCCGCGAGCCTCGTCAAGTCCGCTCCGGCTGAGGAGTGGGTCGAGCCCGCGGCGGCGGAAACGGTGAGCACCAGCGGGAGCGAAGGGTGGGGCGAGCCGATCGCGACGGCGTACATCTCGGGAAGCAACGGCGACGGCGCGGTCTGCCGCGCGGGGGCTGAGCGCAGCACCAGCAAGCTCGCCGTTCTCGGTGAAGGTGAGCAGGTCGAAGTTCGCGGCGAGGCGGTCGGCGAATGGCAGCCGGTCAATTGCGCCGGCATCGGTGGCTACGTCCACACCTCGCTGATCTCGTGGGATCCCCTGGCGCCCGCTGCTGACGCGGCGTTCGTCGAGGAAGAGCAGCGGCGTGGCAAGAACCGCAACAATGGCAACAGCGGCAACGCTGGGGTGGACGGCACCGCGAGCGCCAGTGGCAGTGGCAATCAGATGGCCAACTTCGCCATGCAATACGTCGGGTATCCCTACGCGTATGCCGGCGAAGGACCGTACGCATTCGATTGCTCCGGCTTCACCAAGTTCGTGGCCCAGAACGTGTTGGGCATGGATATCACCCACGACATGTTCCAGCAGATCGGAATGGGCCAGTCGGTGGGGATGAACGAGCTGCAACCGGGTGATCTGGTCTTCTTCGCCAATACATTCCGGCCGGGGCTCTCCCACGCCGGGATCTATATCGGCGGCGGGCAGTTCGTGCACGCCGAGAACGAATCGACCGGGGTGAAAGTCAGCGATCTCAATTCCGATTACTACGGATCGCGCTGGGCTGGCGGTACGCGACTCGCGTAACGGTACAGACCCGCGCCAGCGGGATCCTCGGGGGACGAGGGCTGGCCCGGCGGGAACGCCGCCAGGGGCCGGCAG
>JACCXM010000450.1 GCA_013697005.1 Chloroflexia bacterium
GCGCGAGACGTTTCGTGTCTGCCGCTCGGGCGGGGTGCTGCTGCTGGGGCGTGTGCTTCGCGAGCCGGACAGCCTCAAGGAGCGCTTGCGTCGCCGTCGCCAAGAGCTTCTGGTCGAGGCTGGCATCAGCCCGCGTCAGGGGGAGGCGGGGACGCGCCGCGTGATCGCGGGGGTCGTCGCCCTCGGCGGGGAATCCCTGGGCCGCCGGGAGGTGGCCGCATGGAGCGGCGAGACCACCCCAGCGCAAGTCATCGCCGGCTGGGAGACGCTATCCCGCATGGGCTCCATCACCGTCGATCCGGTGACGCGGGCGGACATCCTCGCTGCGCTGCGGCACTGGGGTCGGGCCGAGTTTGGCGATCTGGATCGACCCGAGGCGTTCCGCGAGCGCTACGCCATCGACGTTATCCACCTGCCGTAGCCTACGACAGGCAGCCATCGAAACGGAGAGATCGTGCAAGACCAAATCCTGACGCAGCTGGGCAGCGTGCTCGTCCACGGCTCCCTCACGGATGAAGCGGTGCTGACGGAGACGGAGGCGCACCCGGTCCTCCCGATCTTGCCGGATGCCAACGTCATCAAGATCGGTGGGCAGAGCCTCATCGACCGGGGCCGGGAGGCGGTCTTTCCGTTGCTCGATGAGCTGGTGGCCAATCTCGCGCACCACAAAATGATCATCGGCACCGGCGCCGGCACGCGCGCCCGGCACGCCTACAGTGTCGGCCTCGACCTCGGCATGCCGACCGGAGTGCTCAGCATCCTCGGCACCTTCGTCAGCATGCAAAACGCGCGGATGCTGCACTATCTGCTGGCGAAGCACGGGATTCCCTTTATTGAGCCCATTCAATTTGCCCAACTCCCGTTCTACCTCGAGGAGCGGCGGGCAGTGATCTTCTTCGGCATGCCGCCCTATATCTATTGGCAGCCGAATCCCGCCGTGGGGCGCATCCCGCCGAACCGCACGGACACCGGCGTCTACCTCGTCAGCGAGGTCTTTGGCGCCCGCTCCATGATCTATGTCAAAGACGAGGACGGACTCTACACGGCAGACCCCAAGAAGGATCCCGACGCGAAGTTCATCCCACGGATCACGGTTGAGGAGTTGGAAGCGCTGGATCTGGACGACGTCGTCGTCGAGCGCAGCGTCCTGGAGATCATGAAGAACGCCCAGCACCGGCGATCGATTCAGGTGATCAACGGCCTGGTGCCGGGGAACTTGACGAGAGCGCTGAACGGGGAACCCGTAGGGACCATCATCACGGCATGAGCATCACAACGAGGCAGGACGGATGACGGAGAGCCGAGATAACCCGATGGTGGATCGCCGCCATCACGTGCGCTCACCCCTGATGCGTGAGAGTCTGCTTGACAAGCAGGTGATGGCCTCGACCGAGACGCCCGTCGTGCGCATGCTCCCGGATTGTCATGTCATCAAGGTCGGCGGGCGCTCGATCATCGATGGCGGCAAGCCAAGCACCTACCCGCTGGTCGAGGCCATCGGCGCGGCGCTCACGACCAACAAGCTGATCATCGGCACCGGGGGCGGTATCCGCAGCCGCCACGTTTTCTCGATCGGCATCGATCTCGGTCTTCCGGCCGGCGTTCTCGCGCAGCTGGCCATCGCTGATGCCTTAGGGAACGCGCACATGCTCGGCACGCTGCTCGCTCCGTACGGCGTCGTTGCCATACCGCCGGAAATCTTCGGCCACTTACTGCCGCTGTTCATCCAGGCAGCGCCAGGCGTCGTCTTCAACGGCGATCCACCGTTTTCGCTGTGGGAGCATCCGCCTGCCCTCGGCCGCATCCCTCCCCACCGCTCAGATGCCGGCGCATACCTGCTGGCAGAGTGCTTTGGCTGCGCCACCATGACGTTGATTAAAGATGTCGATGGCCTCTACGATCGAGATCCAAAAGAGCACCCGAATGCACGGTTCATTGATGAGATCACGGTGGCCGAGTTGAGGGAGCGGAAGTTGCCAACCTTGCCGTTCGACCGCGCCCTGCTTGACTTGCTGGAGCGCGCGCGACTGGTCACGTGCGTCCAGATCATCAACGGGCTTGAACCAGATCGTCTGGAGCGCGCGCTTCGCGGCGAGCACGTTGGTACGCTTCTGCGCAAAGATGATGCGTCGTAGGGGGACGCGACAAATCGTGTTCTTCCTCGAAAAGAGGCATCGGGTTGCGCGGCGCCACGCCACTAGCCGCGAATCTGGTACGAGACCGGGCCGATCGTCGAGCCGTCTGGCAGCGTCGCTGGCTCCTGGTTGAAGTTCATCCAGACTTCGGCGCGGCCGTTGCGGGACACCCGCACGCCCTCGGGTAGAGGCATCACCGCCACCCCCGCCTCCGTCAACACCCGCGTCAGCACCGACTCGAGCAAGGTTTCGCTCCATGCACCGACCGACAGCGCGTTGCCGTGGCGCGTGACCGCCGCCTGGCCGGCCAGCGGTCCGTCGTCGTAGGTCATGAGTACGTCGGCGCCGACCGGCTCGTACGACTCCGCCCACGACTCGACGACGTGCCCGCCGGCACGAACCGTCAGACCCGGCCGCATACCGTCAAAGTTGAGCAGCCGATGGCCGACCAGCCCCCGCAGCGGCCCCGGTTGACCGTCCTCGTGGACGCGGCCCGTCGGCGTGCGGTACGCCGTGCGCGGCCCGAAGACCAGCCGGCAGGTTCCCGCGTAGCGCGCCAGGTGCCGGGCGCGCTTTTCGCCCATCAACTGCAATGCCGGCGCAACAATCACGTCGTATTCGCTCAGGTCGTGATCCGGGTGACGGATGTCGACGTCGACCCCGAGCGATCGCAGTACCCCGTAGAAGAGCATCGCCTGGCGGACGTAGCTTGCATCCTGGCTGTGCGGCTGCACGTCATAGACCCACTGCGACTCGTAGTCGTGGAGCAGCGCGACCCGCGCCGGCACGTCCGCGTTCACCCGTCCGGGCAGCTCGAGCCCGCCCACCTCCTCGCCGCCGCGGTCGAGCGTCTCGTCATGCCGGAGCAGAGCGGAGTGCATCAACTCCTGGGCGATTGTCGCCGCCCGCCACCGGAAGTAGGAGACGCAGCTCGCCCCGTGGGCGTAAGCCTGCGCCGTCCACAGCGCCACCGCGCCCGCCGCGGGCAGGCAGTTCGAGGCGGCCCAGTTGACCTGCCCCACGCCCTGCTCCATGACCCAGAAGGCGCGGCGCCCTTTCAGGCCGCGGTAGACGTCGTGGTTCCACGAGATGAGGTCGGGGTGACCCGTCCGCGCCCAGCGCAGCTTTTCCGTGTCGGGGAGGGGCGCTCGCTCGACCTGGCCAAGGGGGTAGGAGTCCCACGACGCGAAGTCCAACCCCTCGCAGTTCGCGTAGTGGTCGAACTCCATGAACTGCATCATGTAGTTATGGGTGATCCAGCGGCCGGGGGAGAGCTCGCGCAGAATCGCGACCTGCTCCGCCTGGAACTCGTTGACCATGTCACTCGCGAACCGCGCGAAATCGAGCACGTGCGAGGGGTTCGGCTCGGCCACCGTGTGGTTGGGCGGATCGATCTGACCCCAATCCGTGTACTCCTGACTCCAGAAGACGTTGCCCCAGGCCACGTTCAACGCCTCGAGTGTGCCGTAGCGCCGCTCCAGCCACGACCGGAACGCGGTCTGGCTGGCGCCGCCGTAAGAGCGAGTCGTGCTGTGGCACCCCCACTCGTTGTCCGTTTGCCAGCCTGCCACCGCCGGGTGCTGTCCATACCGCACGGCGACCGCCTTTGTGATCCGGCGGGAATGCTCGCGGTAAATGGGGCTTGCGTGGTCGTAGTGCTTGCGCGAGCCGAAGTTGCGGACGTTACCGTCCTTCCCGATCGGAAGAATCTCCGGGTGTTTGCGGATAAGCCACGCCGGGGGCGTCGCCGTCGGCGTACACATCACGATGAGCCGGTCGGCGTCAGCCAGGACCTGCACGGCATCGTCGAGCCAGGTCCAGTCGAACTCGCCCTCGCGCGGCTCCATCCTGGACCAAGCGAACTCGGCGATCCGGACATAGGTGATACTCAGCTCCCGCTGGCGGTCCGGGTAGTGCCGCCATTGCTCCCAGGGAACATGCTCCGGGTAATCGCAGACGCCGAGCGCGAAGGTGGGCGGAATCGACGGAAGCGACGTGACCACGGCGGGAGCCTCCTCACACGATAGCGGCCCGCCTCGGCGGGTCACCGCATCTTCGCAGCAGTTGCGGCGTGGCGCTACTCGCCAACATTGCCCTGCGGAGGCGCCTCGTCTTACAGAATCGTTTGTCGCCGACGTCATTGACACCAATTCACCGCCCCGCATATTCTTGCCCGGTCTGAACAATTCAGATCACGGTCGCCTGTGCCGTTGCTGCCACAGTTCGATTTAACGATGAGGTGCGTATGGCTGCTCGCAACAATCCTTCTTCGCCCAGTCCGTCGATGTTCGGATTTGCGCTCAACCGGCGG
>JACCXM010000032.1 GCA_013697005.1 Chloroflexia bacterium
GGGGATCGCTTTGCTCTACGGGCTCGTCTTCAGCATCATCAATATTCTGGTCGACGTGACATACGGGGCGCTCGATCCCCGCGTCAGCCGGTCGTGAGCGCCCAGGGCGCAATACCAAGCGTGATCCGGGTCTCGCCCGAGGCGGCGAACAGGTCGTTTCGGGGGCTTGGCGAGCGGCAGCGGCGCGCCGCACGCCGCTTTCGCCAGAGCCCGCTGTCGATGGCCGGGTTGGCGATCATCCTCATCCTGCTCGTGCTCGCCGCGATCGGCCCGCTGTTCGTGCCCTACCCGGACGACGCCTCGGGGGCGCTGAACATCACGGAGCGTCTCGAATCGCCCTCGTGGCAGCATCTGTTCGGGACCGATCAGGTCGGGCGCGATGTCTTCACCCGGGTCATCGTCGGCGCTCGTGTCTCGCTGCTGGCGGGATTGGTCGTCATCGTGCTTGCGTTCACCGCCGGCACGTTGCTGGGCGCCGTGGCCGGGTTCTTCGGCGGCCGCCTCGGTGAAGCGATCATGCGCACGACCGACATCTTTCTCACCATTCCCGATCTGATCCTGGCGATGGCCTTCGCCGCGGCGCTCGGACCTGGGTTGTTCAACGTGATGATCGCCGTCGCGCTGGTCTGGTGGCCCGGCTACTGCCGCCTGGCGCGGGCCAATGTGGTGGCCTTACGGGACTCCCAGTTCGCCGAGGCCGCGCAGGCGATCGGCGCCAGCCGGGGTCGCGTGCTCTTCACCCATGTCCTGCCCAATGCTTTCCCCACGATTCTGGTGAAGGCGTCGATGGATATCGGGTTCGCGGTGCTGACCACCGCCGCGCTCGGATTCATCGGACTCGGCACCCAACCCCCGACGCCCGACTGGGGGGTGATGATCGCCGATGGCCGCAAATACCTGCGCGAGGCGTGGTGGTTCTCGACCTTTCCGGGAATCGCGATCCTGTTCACCGTGCTCGCTTTCAATCTGCTCGGCGACGGGCTGCGCGATGTGATGGACCCCCGCGCGAGGCGCCGGTTCTAGCGTGATGACCTGAGTCGCCGCACCTCAAGTGGACCGGTCAGGCAATGGTGTCATGCTGAGGAACGAAGCATCTCGGCTCAGGATGCAACGGTCCGAGGGGAACGAGATTCTTCGCCTGCGGGCGCAGAATGACACCCTCTCATCACCAATCGGGCCGGTCTTCGACCAGTGCCGCGGCTTCCCGGTATGGCGCTTCCTCGCGGCGGATCAGGTCCGGATTGACGCCGGCGTCCGCGATCAAAGCCAGGGTGAGTCGTTGCAGCGCCGCCGCGCCGCCGAGAAGCGATCGCAAAGGTGGCAGTGGATCGCTCCGACCCGGAACCACGATGCGTCCGGCGGGAGTGAGCGCGTCCGGTATCGCCTGCGCGGAGTCCTGGAAGAGGATCGCCGCGACGGGCATCTCCAGCCGGGCCGCCGCTTCCAACCCCTGAACGGCGCGCCGCCAACGGCGCTCGCCGCCGCGGCTATCGGTGAGAACCGCGATCAATCCGGTGTCCGGTCCACAGGCGACGAAATGACCGTGCAGCAGCGTCTCCAGATCGCGGGCGACGGCTGAGCGCCGGGCGCCCTCTTCAATCTTGAGGGCAAGCTCCCGCGCGCTCGTGCGGTCGGCGCCGCTGCCGACGACGTGAACGAGACGCAGACCGCGCATGGATTGCGCGATCTCGCGCTCGGCATTCGCTGGCGTTACCGCCCGCTTCAACCAGGAAGCGATCTTGTCGGCGTCGAGATCGACCTCCGCGATCTCGGCGGCGAGTGCGGCCCCAGCCAGGATGGCCGAGGTGTAGGCGACGGTGTGACACCAGGCCCGGTCCCGCACCGGCGTGACGAACGCGACATCGACGCTCGTGGCAGCGGCGCCGTCCGGGTTGGCGGTGATGGCGGCGGTGGCCGCTCCGGTATCGCGCGCGGCTTCGAGCGCGAGCAATGTCGCCTGTGTACCGCCACTATCGGTGACCGCTATGCAGAGCCCGACGGCGCGAGGATCGAGCGCCGCTTCCAGCGCCTGACGAGCTTCGACTTGTCCCCCCCGCGCTCCCCGTTGCCGCAGCGCGGCGTCGAGCAGCTCGGCGACGGCCATCGCGCCATGCTCGCTGGTGCCGCAGCCGGTGACGACGATCGGCTCACCGCTTTCGTCAACATCGAGGATGAGCTGCGCCAGCGCCGTCGCCGCGGAGCCGGCAAGGATCGGGGCCACGAGAGCGGGTTGCGACGCGACCATCTCCGCCATAACCCACGGCGGTGCGGACCTCAGCTCGGGAAACTCATCGGTGTGCCATTCAGGTTGCTCAGCCATGCCAGACGGACTCGTCACGGTCGCCTCCTCGAGATCGCCGATCGCTCCCTGCCGAGGGTATCAGATGAAAGGGTGATGGTTTCTCAGCGAAATCCCGCGCGAAATGCCTCGGCCGCATCCCCCAGCGTGGAGAAGCGCGTTCCGGGCTGCTCCTTGAACCAGCGGATGAGCCGCTCCAGCATCAACATGCGGTGACCGCGTCCGATCACCTGAGGATGCATCGTCAGCGTGAAGACACCGTCCGGCACCTCGCGGTGCATGAACGTGAAGTCGTCCTGCCAAATCTCCTGCACCTTTGAAGGAGCCGAGAGACCGGTCACGTTCACCCCCAGCGATCGGATCGAGACGTATTCGAAGTGGGGGAAGTCGTCGAGGATCCAGCTCACCGGCATCTCGACGAGATCGACGTTCGATCCGAAGAGGTAGGGACCGTCGGGCTGGATCGCATCGCCTGTACGGCACCAATAGGGCGTGAAGTCGTTGCCCATCAGGGAGCTTTCGTAGCGGAAACCCTGGCCCAGGAGCAGCTCGATCGTGTAGGGACTGTTGTCCCAGGCCGGGGAGCGATAACCGGTGGGACGCACCTGGGCGACGCGATCGAGCGCGTCGAAGCCCCTCAGGAGCACTTCGCGCTCCCGCTCCGGGGTGTCCAGCGCCAGGGGATTCTCGTGCAGGTATCCATGATGGCCTATCTCGTGACCCGCCGCGGCGATGGCGCGCACGTGATCGGGGTAGGTCTCCGCCGTGTGTCCGGTGACGAAGAAAGTCGCGGGCACCCCTTCGCGCTCAAGCAGGCGCAAGATACGTTCGCAACCGACCGCGCCGAACTCCCCACGCGAGATCATGCTCGGTGAGCGTGCGGCAAACGGCCCGATCCAGATCGAGATGGCGTCGAAATCGAAGGTGAGACAGACCGTTGCGCGCGGTGTCTCCGCCGTCATGCCAATCCCGCGGCGTCGTGCACGACGCGCCCGTCAACAATCGTCATCAGTACCGCCAGATCGGGGAGCGCATCGGCATCGGTCTCGACCGGATCGGCGGCAAAGCCGGTGAGATCGGCGCGGTAGCCGGGTTTCACCCGCCCGGAGACATCCTCCTCCGAAATCGCCATCGCCGCGCCGGTCGTGTACCCCTGCAATGTCTGGAGAGCCGTCAATGCCTGATCTCCGGCGCGGGGCGGCATCTCCAGCCGGCCTGGGGTGCGCCTGAGCCGCGCCCAGGCCATGCCGATGCGGGGATCGAACGGGGCCACCATCCAGTCGGAGCCGAGCGCCATGATGGCGCCGGACGCACGAAGTGTTTGCGACCGGAACGCCTCAGCGGTGCGCGCGGGACCGACTCGCGCCGCCCATTCGTCACTGCCGTCGGCGCTGGCGGCGTCCATGTGTAGGGGTTGCATCGAAGCAACCACGCCGAGTTTCGCGAAGCGTCCCACATCACGATCCTGCACCAGCTCGACATGCTCGATCCGGTGATGCACGCCCGGTGCGTGGCCGGCTCCCTCATAGGCGTCGAGCGCTGCCTGCACGCTGCGGTCGCCGACCGCGTGCGTGATGCACTGGAATCCGGCCCCGGCGAAGAGCGCGACCGCCGCGGCGTAACGCTCCGGTTCCGGCCAGAAGGGGTGCAGACCTTGCCCCTTGCTGTCCGCTTCCACCAGCCAGGCCGTGCCGGTCTCGACGACCCCGTCGATGAAGAACTTCGCCGCCCCGCAACGCCAGAAACAGCCGCGTTCACCGCGCAAAGGAAGCTGGTCGCGCATTTCGGCGTCCGTCGTCTCCGGATGCTGCCAGAGCGGGACGACCACGCGGCAGGTGAGATCGCCGTTGTCCTCGAGCTGGCGATACATGTCCAGTGCTTCCGGGGAACCGTCCATGGCGTGGATCGCCGTCAGACCAACTTCATTGAAGCGGCGGAACGACTCCTTGAACCAGCCGTATTGCGTGGCGGCGTCCGCTTCCGGCACGATCTCCTGCACCAGGCGCATGGCGGCCCACTCTTGCAACTCGCCGGTCGGGACGCCGTCCTGGCAGACGACGGTCGCTTCTTCCGCAAATGCGATCGGGCTATCGATCCCGGCCAGATCCAGCGCGGACTGATTCACCAGGGCGGTGTGCCCATCGAAGAACTGGAGCAGCATCGGTTGGCCACCGGCAACACCGGTGAAGAGGTCGCCGCGGATGCCGGTTTCCGCGAACGGTTCGTAATGGAGACCCCAACCCTGGAGCCACTCGTCCGGCCCTATGCGCGCCCGCTCCGTCACGAGCCGCGCGCGAATGTCGTCGAGACTGAGGGCAGAGAAAAGATCGGCCCCCTGGGTGCGGATCGTACCCATCAGGGGGTGGATGTGGGAATCGGTCAGTCCGGGGACAAAAGCGATGCCGCGCCCGTCAATGACCGTGGTTCCGGGACCGCGCATGCCGCGCACGGTATCATCGTCGCCGGTGGCCAGGACCTGACCATCCTTAATGGCGACCGCACTACAGGTGGGAAGGTCGTCATCCAGCGTACGGATGCGGGCTCCCCAGATAAGGAGGTCCAGTTGCGCGGGCATGCTGACTCCTTGCATTCTCTCAGATCGACCAGGCGACCAGTCTGAAATTCTTGCCGCTATGCGGTTTTCCGGGAACCGGCTCCAAGCGCCATAATAGACCGTCGCCAATCGTACACCGCGCTCTCGAAGATAGGACCATTGACGGCGAAACCGGGGCTATCCGCTGGGCGTCTGAGAAGCGAGACAGACGCCGACCAACGCGCGGACACCGCGACCTGATACGTCCATCGCGCGATCGCCGGGAAGGCTAAGCCTCATTCATTTGGGAGGGGGAGGAAGAGGACATGTCTGAACAGGCGAATGCGCCGCGCGTTTGGTTACGATGGGCGGTCGCGCTGGCGCTGACCATGGGCACGGTGGCGGGCTCCATCGTTCCAGTCTTTGCCCAGAACGATGCACCGGTGGAAGAGCCCGCGCCGGAGCCGGTGGAAGCGCCTGCTCCGGTTGCCGAGGAGTCTGCCTCGGTCGCCGCGGAGCCTTCATTTGCGGAGATCGTCGAAGCCGAGCTGGTCGAGGCAGTCGCCCCGGTCGAAGCGCTGCCTCCCGTAGATGAGGCGCCTCCTCCGGTCGAGGAGACCCAGGTCCAGGATGTCCCGGTGGAAGAGGTTCCGGTTGAGGCGCCGGTTGCGGCCGCGCCACCGCCGGAAGTTGCCACGGGCTTCGATCCCACGGCGACAAACGCCAATCTGGCGGTTCTCGGGGTTGGCGAGACCGAGCCAGCACCGGTTGAAGCCGCGCCAGTAGAGACTGAAGAGGTCGCTGCTGGCGGCGAGGGCGAGACGGCAGCTGCCGATGGGTCCTCCGGCGAACCGGCTCCGCTAGAGACCGAGCAAACCGAAGAAACGGTCGAAGAACCGGCCGAATTTGGTGAAGTTGTATCGGGCCTCCTAGGAGTTGATGTCACGGCTGAAGAATCGGTGGACGCTGCCGCCAGCGCCGACACCACCGGTATTGCCACTCCTGAAGAGACCACTGTGGCCCCAAGCGAAGAGACCGTCAGTACCACCGAGGCCCAAACCGCGGGTGGTGGCAACGGCGGCAACGGCAGTACCAGCAGTGGTGGCGAAACAACGAGCGGGGCCAGCGCTGGCGATGAGACGACAGGCGGCGTCGTCAACACTGCCGACGCCAGTCGCGCCGCGCCTCAAGAAAGCTCCCTGCAGCACGTCATCACCGCCCTCAGCGGCAATTCCGTCGGCGGCGGCGACGTCGCCAACGGCACCAACCTCGATGCCAACGCGGCGGCGGAAGGTACTGCCATTGCCGATGGCTCTGGTGGTAGCAACAACGCGGCAGTCGTGGAAGCCGACAAGAATGACGACGGCAAGGTTAGCGTCATCGAGCGCAGGCGGGCCGACCGCCAAACGGACAAACGGGCAGCCCGCCGCGCTGAGAATGACAACGGCAATGGCAACGGCGGTGGCAAGGCCAACGGCAACAACCAGAACAAACCGCACCGCATGGGTCTTGCCGCCAGCCGCGTCGCGGCGCTGAACGGGCGCGGGCTCGCCGGTGACACGGCTTCGGCCGGCAACGGCGGTCGTGCCAATGCCAGCGCGGATGGTGGCATCGTCGTCATCGGCACTATCAACTCCGGCGGCAACAGCGGGAACTCGATTGCGGTTGGCGACATCGGCGGTGGCGCATACGGCGAATGCGGGGCTGGCTCGGTCGCCATCGACGGCGGCAACGTCGACAACAGCACCAACATCGCCATTGACGCGGGCGGCGGTTTGGCCATCAGTGACGCCTCGGGCGGCAGCGACAATCTGGCCTGGGGCACCGGCAATGGCTACCTCGCTTCGACTGGCAACGGCGGCATCGCCGGTACGACCGCCGACGGCGGCATCGTCGTCATCCAGGAGATCAACTCGGGCGGCAACAGCGGCAATTCGATCGGGACCGGAAACCTCTGCGCCGGGCCGGGCGGCACGATCGCGATCGACGGTGGTAACGTCGACAACAGCACCAACATCGAAATCGACGCCAGTGGTGGCACCGCGATCGCCGACGCCTCCGGCGGCGACGACAACCTGGCAGTAGCCTCTGGCTCTGGCAATGACGACGACAACCGTCGTCGCGGCGGGCTGCGCGGGCTCATTCAGAGCCGGTACCGCTTCGGCGGACGTGGCATCGGCGGCAACGTCGCGTCGGCCGGCAACGGCGGACGGGCCAATGCCAGCGCCGACGGCGGGATCGTCGTCATCGGCGCCATCAATTCCGGCGGCAACCGTGGCAACACGATCAACGTCGGCAACATCGGTGGAGGCGCGTACGGCGAATGCGGGGTTGGCTCGGTCGCCATCGATGGCGGTAATGTCGACAACAGCACGGATATCAATATCGACGCCAGCGGCGGCACCGCCATTGCCGATGCCTCGGGAGGCAGTGGCAACCTGGCAGCCGTTTCCGGCAACGATGGCGGTAATGGCGGCGGAGGTGCCCCGATTCGCAGCCGCTACGGTCTTGGCGCGCGGGGTAACGGTGGCTACGGCGGTGACACCGCCTCTGCTGGGAACGGCGGGATCGCCGGCGCCAGTGCCGACGGCGGGATCGTGGTGATCGACGAGATCAACTCGGGCGGAAACCAGGGCAATATCATCGACGTCGGTAATATCTGCACCGGTCCGGTCTACGTCCCCGCGGCACCGGTGAAACCTGGCAAACCGACCAAAGTCGGTAAGCCCGGCAAGATGATCAGCAGCCCCGCACCGCGCGGCGGCAAGAGCAGCGGCAAAGGCGGCAAGGTTCGCGTGACGCGCATGCCTTCGACGGGTGTGGGTCAGGTCCCAGCCGCCCCGATCTCGACTTTCATCATCCAAATCGCGGCGCTGCCGGCGCGGCGTGAGGATGAGAACGGCGGACTGGGCGAGGCAATGTCGCTTCGGTAGCGGGGCACTGAGAAACAATTGAGGACCGGGCAGTGGAGGCGCTTAGCGCCTCTACTGCTCGTTTCTGGCGGTAGCGGGTCGCAAGACTGGTGTCATTCTGGGTGCACTACCGCCCCTACCTGCGCCGGAGTCATCGCGATCGGACTCTCGGCAGAGAATCACCTTCTCCGTTAGACCCGCCAGCGGTCACGCAGCCGGTCGATGATCACGGCCAGAATCAGAATCACGCCGATGGCGATTTCCTGGACGTACGACTCGATCCGGATCAGATTCATGCCATTGGTGAGGATCGTGATGAACAGCGCACCCAACACGGCGCCGATGATGCGGCCTTCGCCGCCGCGCAGCGAAACTCCACCGACGACGGCCGCGGTGATCGATTGCAACGGAAAACTGGCCCCCAGATTTGGTTCCCCGGATGAGACCCGGGCGGTGAGCAAGATACCGGCCAGCGCCGCGAGCAGGCTACACAGCACGTAGACCGAGGCGGTGTATGCCCCGACCGGGATCCCCGAGAGGAAGGCGGCTTTCATGTTGCCGCCAATGGCGTAGAGGTAGCGTCCCCAGGTCGTCGCGCTAACCAGAAAGATGACCGCGATGATGGCGGCGATAGCGAACAGGACGGGGATGGGTACCTCGAACACGCGCCCGGTGCCGATCTCCCGCGTGAACAAAGGAGGCATGCCGCTGACCGGAGAGCCTCCGGTGTAGTAGAGGGCGAAGCCACTCCCGACCGACGCCATGCCGAGCGTCATGATGAACGGCGACACCTTGAAGCGGGCAACCCCGGTGCCATTGACGAGCCCGAAGACCAGACCGACAAAAAGCCCCGCCGCGATCCCGACGATCACCGACGTCACTTCGCCGTCGGGGTTGCCCGCGTAGTAGCGGGACATGAACCGCGCCGAGACGACACTCGTGACGGCGATGACGGCGCCCACGGACAGATCGAAGCCGCCGCTGATCAACACTAACGCCTGTCCGAGGGTGACGATGATGAGATACGTCGACTGGCGAAAGACGTTGGTGATATTCGCGGCGGCGTAAAAGCGGGGTTCCTGGACCGCGAAAAAGACGATTGCCAGCACCAACAGCAGTGGCAAGATGCCGACCGTGGAGAAAACAGAGCGCACCACGGCACTCGGCCCGCCCGATGGTGCGATTTCTCCTTCCAGCCGTTTCGTCACCATGGTCGCTGTTCCTCGTCCCCCCTCTCCCGGCCCGACGGGGGAGGGCGGTAGGGGGGTGAGGGCTTACCGCCGTCATGCCAAGCGGTCATCCGCACTCCAATCTACGCCGCGTCAACCGCACGATCGAAGAAATTCGCCAGCACCGCCTCTTCGGTCAGTGCGTCCCCCACCAGCTCGGCGCGAATCTCGCCCCGGTGCATCACGTAGGCGCGGCTGGCAAGATGCAGCAGCTCGGGGAGGTCGGAAGAGATGAGCAGGATGGCGGCGCCGCGTTCGCACAGCTCCTTCATGAACCCGTAGATTTCGACCTTGGCGCCGACGTCGACCCCGGTCGTCGGCTCGTCGAAGATGAAGACCTTGACCTCACGCGTGAGCCCCCGCCCGAGTACGACTTTCTGCTGGTTGCCCCCGGAAAAGCTTGCCACCTGACGCTCGACATTCAGCGGGCGCAGATTGAGCCGCCGCGCGATCTCGCGCACGGAGACCCCTTCCAGGCGACGCCGCAAGACCCCGAACCGGCTGAATGTGGGTAAACCGAGTGCGCCCAGCGACATGTTTTCGCGCACCGGCCGCATCGCCACGAGTCCCTCTTCGCGGCGGTCGGGCGGGACATAGACGACCCCCCGGTCGAGCATTCCGCGTGGAGAAGGATGGACGATAGGCACGTCGCCGATCTCGACAGCGCCGTGGCCAATCGGTTCCAGACCAAAGATGGCGCGTCCGATTTCGGATTTGCCGGAGCCAACCAAACCCGCCAGGCCAACGACCTCGCCGGCGCGAACCTCGATCGAGACGTCGTGGACACGGCCGCTGGTCAGACTCAGATGGTCGGTGCGGACCATCATGCGGCCCGGCTGATAGTCGATTGCCGGGTAGAGCGCCTCGATGCTGCGCCCGATCATCAGCTCGACGAGCCGAGTCTCGGACACGTCTCCGGCGGCGACGGTGGCGACCAGTTGCCCGTCCCGCAGCACCGTTACGCGGTCGGCGATGCGATGGATCTCCTGGATGCGGTGGGTGATATAGATGATCCCCAGTCCCTGGATTTTCAGGCGCTCGATCAGCGCGAAGAGATTGTTCGCCTCGTTTTCGGTGAGCGAGGCCGTGGGTTCGTCGAGAATCAGAATCGATGGCTCGCCCTGAATCGCCTTGGCGATCTCGACCATCTGTTGCTCGGCCCGCGACAAACTGCCGACCTGGGCTTTCGGATCGAGATGGAACTGGAGCAGTTCCAGGGTTTCCCGCGTGCCGCGGGCGATGGCGCTCTTGTCGAGAATGCCCGCCCGCTGATGCTCTCGCCCCAGGTAGAGATTGTCCTGCACCGACAGGGTCGGCACCAGTGAGAACTCCTGGAAGACCGCGTTGACGCCAAGCTGCCGCGCGTGATGCGGCGAATTGAGACGAATCGGCTGCCCGCGCAGGGTCATCGTGCCGTCGTCGGGAGGAAACGTCCCGGCGATGATATTGATCAGCGTGCTCTTGCCGGCGCCATTTTCGCCGAAAAGCACGTGGACCTCGCCCGCCTGGAGATCGAAATCGACCCCACTCAGCGCCCTCACGCCTGGGAAATGCTTACTGATCGCGGAGAGACGAAGCAGCTCGACCCCACCGCGTTCACCGGGCAGTGACGGCGCGGGACCGGATTGCGCGCTGGCCTGTGCTGCTGTCATCGCTCCCGCCGCGTGTGAACGGGGCCGAGTCGCCGACCCGGCCCCGTTCGATTCAGACCTGGTTACTCGACCGTAAACTCTGGCTGGTAGTCCGCCGGGGCAAAGGTCGATTCCCAGACGAATTCGGCCTCCAGATTGTCCGGCGTCATCATCGTAATCACCGGTCCCGCCCGGTTGCTGGGATCGAGCGTCTGCCCTTCGAGGAGGCGAATCGCCATATCGACCGCCATGCGGCCCTGGATCACGGTGTGGTCGTTCGCCGAACCAGTTAGATCGCCGGCGGCCAGTCCGTCGTAGACAGGTGGATTCTGATGGAAGGCGAGAATCTTCACCGAGTCCTCGAGACCGGCTTCACGCACGGCCTGGACACCGGAGACGGCGGCCTGGGCATTGCCGACGATGTAGTCGATTTCCGGGTTCGCCTGCAGCTCGTCTTCGATCAGGGCGAGCTGAATGTCGCGTCCGGTGTCACCCCACTTGGTGGCGACGACCTCGATGTTTGTCCCCTCGGTGGCATCGAGAAAGCCTTGATAGGCCGTATCGGTCCAACCCGCGCCCTGCGGTCCGGGGAAGAAAGCGACCTGCACCGGCTCGTCGCCGCTGACCAGATTCTCCTTCATGTAGGTGCCGGTCACATGACCCATGTCGTAGAAGCTGACGAGGGCGTGCCCGGAAACCTCCGGAGAGTTGACGCCGTTGACGAAGTCGATCACCGGGATACCGCTGGCGACGATCTCCTCGACTTTGGCGTTGACACCGTCGGCGCTGATCGCCCCGAGGATGATCGCTTCGGCGCCCTGCGCCACGCAGTCGTCCATCTGGCTGAGCTGGGTGTCAAGCTCGGTGTATCCGCCCGCTTCAAGGAGCTGCATCGTCGCGCCGTCGCGGCGAATCTCCTCGGCGATACCGTAGTTGGCGCCGAGCCAGTAGGGGTCTTTCAGGTGGGGGAAGGAGACGCAGATGTTCCACGCCTTGGTGATCGACGCCGGGTCGATCGGTTCGTACATGGCCGGCTGCTTCTGCTCGTCGACGACCCACTCCACCGGCCAGGTCCAATTCTCCGCCGCCAGATCATCGGCGGAGCCGGTCTGGGGCGTCCCTTCCTGAGCGTAACCGACGTTCCCGACGCTTCCGAGCAGTGCCCCGGCGCCGAGCGCTGTAGCGAGCGCCAAACCGCTCAAGCGTTGCCAACGCGACGAAATAGACATAGGGTTCCTCCCGTGTGTCTCGGTCGAGCGACGATCGGTGGTTATCTGACATGAAAATCATCGGCGCGAGGGAGACGGCTGTCAAGGCATGGTGGAGGAGCTGACAGTGGGCGAGACGAACGGACGGGCGAACGCGGCGCTGCTGGCGGAGACGCCGGCTCAGGATGGACGGCCCGGCGCGGTTTACCGCTCGGCGGGGGACCGCTTTCTGCTGGCCGAGTTCGGGCCGATGGAGCTCGATCTGACGCTGAATTTCCGTGTGCTGGGTCTCAACCAGGCGCTCAAGGATGCCGGTATCGCCGGGGTCATTGAAACGATCCCGGCGCTGCGCTCGATTCTCATTCACTACGACAGCACCGTGCTCGAGCCGAGCGATCTCATCGCGGCGGTCGATCGCTTCTATGCGGCGCTGCCGCCGGTGGAAGATCTCATCATTCCCAGCCGCGAGATCAGCTTACCGCTGGCCGTCAACGACCAGTGGACCCGCGCCGACATCGCCAAATACGTCCAGTTCATCCGCAAGGACGCACCCAACATCCGCGACGGCAACAATATCGACTATGCCGCGGAGTACAACGGGCTGCGCGATGCCGAGGAGTTCGTCGACTATCTGATGGCGACCCCGTGGTGGAATGCCGCGAACGGCTTCTTCCCCGGTCTGCCGTTCATGTTCCCGCTCGATCCGCGCTACGCGGTGGTGATCCCGAAATACAACCCGACCCGGCCTTGGACCCCGGAAGGGGCGGTCGGTATCGCCGGTCCCTGTCTCGCCATCTACCCGGTCCCTTCGCCCGGCGGCTACCAGCTCATTGGCCGTACCATCCCCATCTACGACGCCCAGCAGCGCAACCCGGCCTTCGCCGAAAACCCGATCCTGATGAAACCAGGCGATCGCGTCTCGTTCACCCGCGTCACCGACGACGAGCTGATCGCGTTGCGCGAGCAGGTCTATGACGGTTCCTACACCTATCAGATCGGCGATGGCTCGCTGAACGTCGGCGCGTACCTGGCGCGTCTGGAGGAAATCAAACCGGAAACCGAAGCATTCAAACGGCGGCAGGGCGAGGCGGCCGAGCGGACCCCGGTGCCATAAACAGGATGCGCATCGAAACGGCCCGCATTCTGGTCAACGGGAAGGATCCCTGAGTGGGTTTATGGTGTCGATCCCGGCGAAGTCCTTTTCATTGTCGGTGACGACCGTGCAGTTGTTGCTTTTGGCAATAGCGGCAATGATGGTGTCGAGCGCACTGCGGGGGCGCCCACTCGCCGTTCCTTCGGCCATCAGTCTGGCCCAGACGAGGGCCGCCTTCTCGTCGAAGGGGAGCACGCGGCCGGCGAATATGGCCGATGGGCCCTCGGGACCCGCGAGCCACGCTTCGAGTTGGTCACGCTTGCGCCCGGCGGGCTTTTCCCGCACGCCACGCCAAATCTCGGCGACCGTCAGCGAGGCGATGAACAGGTTCTCGTCGGCTTGGTCCGCCATCCAGGCGAGGAGGGACTGCAACGGGGCCGGTTTTGTGGCGGCGCTCAAGATGTTGGTGTCGAGCAGAAAGCGGCTCACAGGTCGACCGTGCGCCCCGTTTCATGAGGACGATCGGGAGCGAGATCGGCGCCGACCAGCGGCGACTGACGCAGCGCCGCGAGGATTCCACCTTTCCGGGGCGGTTCGCCGGTGATAGTCTGGCTGACGGTGGCACGGAATTGGGCGGCTTCCGGTCCATCTACCGCCAACAGTTTCGCCAGGGCGCGAATGAGGTCGCGATCGGCGCCAAGCCCGAGAACTTCGAAGCGGATCATGCCGCGCGCGGTGAGGCGATCCCGATAATTCTTGACCGCGCGTTTCTGAGACGAGTCACTCATGGTTAACCTCCGAGGTATAACCAGGAATATATCCAGATACAAGGGCGAGGACAACGTAGTTGGGGCAGGTCGTTCATGTAACGGGGCTGTCAGCTTTCGGCAATCGATAATCGTTCTATCCTGGTCCGCACCGACTTACCGACTCACCGACTCACCGACTTCGTCTGATAGCCATTAGCTACAGGAGAACAACACATGATCGAGGTGCTCGAAGGAGGCATTCAGACGACGGTTCAGGATTTTCCCGGCCGGCAGGGTTTGCTCGACCAGGGGATTTGTCCGGCCGGGCCGTTCGACAACCTGGCGTTTCGGCTGGCCAACTTGCTGGTGGGCAACGAGCCCGGTACGGCCGGACTCGAAATTACCGCCGGGAACTTCCAGGCCCGGTTCGATCGGAATGCGGTCATCGCGTTGACCGGCGCCAATATGCAGCCGAAGCTCGACGGTGAGCCAATCGCCCTCTGGCGATCGTACCGCGTGGCGTCGGGTCAGACACTGGTCCTTGGCAGTGTCGCCGGTCCGGGATTCCGCTCGTATCTCGCCGTCAGCGGCGGCATCGACGTCCCGGCCTATTTGGGAAGCCGGGCGACCTATGTCCCCGGCGCCATTGGCGGCTATGAGGGCCGGGCGCTGAAGAAGGGGGACCAACTCCCGGTCGGTGTGGTCACGGGGTATCTCGATGATCTCGCCGGACGCAGGGTGAAGGACGCGGTGACGCCGTCCTATACCGCTGAGTGGGAGCTGGAGGCCGTGCCGGGTCCGCAGGCGGCACCGGACTACTGGACCTGGGACGACTACGAGCATTTCTTCAGCCACGACTGGAAGCTCGACCGCAACTCGAACCGGATGGGTTACCGCCTCGAGCCGCACAGTTGGCAATGGGCGCGCACGACCGGCGGGGTGGCCGGCGGGCACCCATCCAATATCCTCGACAATGGCTACGCGGTCGGCGCGGTGAATATCTCCGGCGACCAGCCGATCATTCTCTGTGTCGATGGCCCCACGTTGGGCGGGTTCGTCTGTGCCGCTGGAGTGGCCTACGGATCGATGTGGAAGCTGGGGCAGATGGTGCCGGGTCGGGATCGCATTCGCTTCAAGGAGCTCTCCATCGCCGACGCCGCCGAGCTCGCCCGCGCCACCGAGGCGCTGATCGACGAAGCGAATCTGGAGCGAGTGTGAGATGGCGGAAATGGCGCGCACAATCAGCATCGACCTCAACTCAGACATGGGCGAGAGCTTCGGACGGTGGAGTCTCGGCAACGACGCCGAGCTGATGGAAGTCATCACCTCCGCCAACATCGCCTGCGGTTGGCACGGCGGCGACCCGGCGACTATGCGCGCCACGGTCGAGATGGCGGTCGCGAAAGGGGTCGGTATCGGGGCGCACGTCGGGTTACCCGATCTGCTCGGGTTTGGGCGGCGGCGGATGCAGGTGATCCCGGACGAGATTTACGACTACGCCATGTACCAATCCGGCGCGCTGCGCGCCTTCGCCGATGCCGCGGGGGGGCGCTTGCAGCACGTCAAACCGCACGGCGCCTTCTACACCATGAGCGCCGCCGACGAAGCGCTCGCGGCGGCACTGGTGCGTGCCGTCGCGGCCCTCGGCGATAACGTCATCCTCTACGGGATGGGTGAGCTCGAACCGCGACTCGCTCAGGAGGCCGGGGTCGGCTACATCCGCGAAGGCTACGTCGATCTCAACTACGACGACAGTGGCAGTCTGGTCATCGAACGCAACAAGGGCGCCTGGGATCCCGAGGAGGTGGCGCGGCGCGCGGTGCGGCTGGCAACGGAGCACGAAGTGGGGACGGTCGAGGGGGGTACGCTTCCCCTTGTCGTGCAAACGATCTGCATCCATGGAGACGCGCCGAACTCCGGCGACGTCGCGCGGCGGGTGCGCCAGCGGCTGGAAGCGGCGGGCGTAGAGATACGGAGGAATCGTAGCGATGGCTGAAGTGCTGAGTCCTTTACCGGGTCTGGTGGCGACGATTCACGTCAAATCGGGCGACATCGTCTCGTCCGGCGATCCGGTCGTGACGCTGCAATCGATGAAAATGGAGATTCCCATCACCGCCGAGAGCGATGGCACGATCGCCGAGGTGTTGGTCAGTGAAGGCGACGAGATCGACACTGGCGCGCTGATTGCGCGGATTTCGTAAGCGGCCCGTGTCATTCTGAGCCCTCAGGTGAAGAATCTCGTGCTCGACAAACGTCTTCGGATTTTGCCGAGATGCTTCGTTCCTCAGCACGACACCGTTCCAGTGTTGCGTGAGTGAGATGGACATGTCCTGGTGTCGTGACCGAAAAAACGATTACGTCCAGGGAAATTGGTGAGCGATTCCGGAGCTGATCCGCTCTTCCGCAAGATCCTCATCGCCAACCGGGGCGAGATCGCCGTGCGCATCGCGCGGACCCTGCGCGAGATGGCCATTCCCTCGGTCGCGGTCTATTCCGATGCCGACGCGGGCGCGCCGCACATCGAAGCGGCTGACGAAGCATTTCATCTCGGCCCCGCGCCGCCGGCGCAGAGCTATCTCAACCAGGAGCGCCTCTTCGCGATCGCGCGCGAAGCCGGTGTCGATGCGATCCACCCAGGGTACGGATTTCTGGCAGAGAATGCCGGGTTTGCCCGCCGCTGCGCCGCGGAGGGACTGGTGTTCATCGGCCCCACGGCGGAGACGATCGACGCCATGGGCAGCAAGATCGCGGCGCGCCGCGCGGCCAAAGCCGCCGGGATGCCGATCGTGCCCGGCACCGAGGAGCCGCTTTCCGATGCCGCTGAGATCGGCTCGGTAGCCGATCGCCTCGGCTACCCGGTGGCGATCAAGGCCGCGGCCGGCGGCGGCGGCTATGGCATGCGCGTTGTGAATGGCCCCGAGGACATCGCGGCAACGCTGGAGGGTGTGCGCCGCGATGCCAGCCGGGCGTTCGGCGACACGACCGTCTATGTGGAAAAGTTCTTTTCCCCCGCGCCGCGGCATATCGAAATGCAGGTGCTGGGCGATCGCTTCGGCAACGTCGTGCACCTCGGCGAGCGGGAATGCTCGCTGCAACGACGGTTCCAGAAAATCGTCGAAGAGACGCCGTCGCCCGCGGTCTCCCCGGAGTTGCGCGCGCGGATGGGCGCGGCGGCGGTGGCGCTGGCGCGTCACGTGGGCTACCAGAGTACCGGCACCGTCGAGTGTCTCGTCACCGACGATGGCGAGTTCTCCTTTCTCGAAATGAATACGCGCTTGCAGGTGGAGCATCCCGTCACCGAGGAGGTAACCGGGATTGATCTCGTGCGGGAGATGGTGCGTATCGCCGCCGGGCTCCCGCTATCGGTTCCCACGGAGGGAATCGCGCCGCGTGGTCACGCCATCGAGGCGCGCCTCTACGCGGAAGATCCGGCGCGAAGCTTCATGCCGTCGCCGGGGCAGATCACCCGCCTCGACATCCCCGCGATACCGAATCTCCGCGTCGACAGCGGTGCGCGGGCGGGCACGAACGTCACGGTCTACTATGACCCGTTGCTCGCCAAGATCATCGCCTGGGGCGAGAACCGCGCGACAGCGATCCAGACCATGCGTGATGCGTTGGACGCCACGGTGATCGAAGGCGTGAAAACGAACCTCCCATTCCTGACTCGCATCTTCGGTAGCGATGACTTCCGAACCGGACGAATCCACACCCGCTATGTGGACGAGCATCTTCCGGAGATCATGGCCAGCGGCTAAACTGGTGCCATGAGAAGACCCTCCGCTCTCGCCGTCGTCCTGTTGGTCATCCTGGGACTGCTGCTGCCAGTTGATGCGCTTGCGGCGATCGAACTGCCGAGTGGATTTACGAACCAGCTCGTGGTCGGCGGGGTGCCGAACCCGACCGCCATCGATTGGTTGCCCAACGGTGAGCTCCTGATCGCCACTCGTGGCGGGGTGGTCTACCGGTTTACCGGGTCCGAGCCAGCGCAGCAGGCACTGAGTCTCGGCGGCGCCGTCTGCCCCGGTAGCGAGACGGGGTTGCTTGGACTTGCGGTCGATCCGCAATTCGCAACCGATCGGTTCATCTATCTCTACTACACGCTGAACCGGGGGAATTGCAACTCCGCGGCGGGCCGGGCGAATCGTGTGGCACGCTTCACCATGAGTACGCAGGGCGCCCTCTCCGGCGAGCAGGTTCTGATCGACAACATCCCGGCGGTCGGCGGCAACCACAATGGTGGCGATCTCCAGTTCGGGAATGACCGATTGCTCTACATCTCAGTTGGAGACAGCGGACAGGATTTCCACACCGGCAAAGGGCAAGACGCAAACGGGAATGCCCGCCGGCTCGACGTCCTGAACGGGAAGATCCTGCGTATCGAAAAGTATGGGGCCATTCCTGCCGACAACCCATTTGCCGGAGCAGGGACAGCAAGCTGCGCCGGCGCCGAGGTCGTGCGGCGGCAAGGCGCGGGCGTGAGCGCGCAAAAGGCGAAGAAAGGCAAAAAGGGGAAGTGGGGAGGCAATCGGGGCAAAGGCAAGAAAGGCAAGAAGAAAAAAAAGCTGCCGCCACTCGTCCTAGGCCCGACCTGCCAGGAAATTTTCGCGACCGGTCTGCGCAATCCCTACCGCATCGCGTTCGATCAGAACGACCCCAGTCTCGAGGACCAGCGCTTCTTCATCAACGACGTCGGGGGCGACGGATTCGAGGAGATCAACGAGGGCGCGATCGGCGCGGACTATGGTTGGAATGTGCGGGAGGGGCCCTGCGCAATCAATAACTTCAATAGTTGCACACCGACCGGCCCGTTCAAGGAACCGATATACTCCTTCGGTCATGGACATTCAGCCGCCCCAACGAGTTCCTGCAGCGTCGTTACAGGCGGGGCGTTTGTACCGGCAGGGCGTGGCTGGCCCGCCGAATATCTGTTCGCCGATCTTGGGTGTGGAACAATCTTCTCGATGAACAGAAACGGATCGGTCGTGACGGAATTCGGTACGGGTGTGGCGGCGACCCACCTCGCCTTCGGTCCGGATAACGCGCTCTATTACACCGATTTCAGCAGCGGCTCGGTGCACAAGATCACCGCCCCCTAGCGCTGGCGCCGCGGACCGTTGCCGCTTCACGGCCGCGAGACTCCCGCGAGCCGCGGGTTGCAGTAGCATGGTCCGGTGTCCGCCGTCGTCGGCATCGCATTTCTCCGCTGGAGCGATCGAGGGACGAGCTCATGATTCGACGCCGCGACCGGCGCACGCTGCTCGCCATTTTCCTCATCTTTGCCCTCTTCGCCGCTCCTGGTTGGGGCGCTGTCACCCGCGCCCTGCAATCCGCGGAGATTTTCTCTCCCGCGAGCGGTCACGCGCAGGTCATCGCGCAGGGCATCGCCGACTTACCTGGTGAATTTGCCTGGCGGGCGGTCTTCCATTCCGTCGATCCTGGCGCCGCCACCGAGCTTCCGCCCGCTGGTCCGGGTTTCCTCCTCGTCGATACCGGTGGCGTCCTCGTCGAGGACGGCGAGCGCTCCTCGTTGCTCGCTCCCGCCGAGGCCACCTATCAAGGTCCCGGCTCTTCCCGGCTGATCCCCGTCGGCGACCGGCCGGCCGGTCTGTTTGCGATCGACCTGGTGGGACCGGACGCCGTGGCTGACGCGAGCGATGGGATTCCCGTGTTTGCCGGCGAGCCCTTTGCCGCGCCGGACGGCCGGCGCGAGATCGATCTCGTGCGCGATCTCCTGGAACCAGAAGAAGCGACGACGGTCATCGGCAACGAAGCGCCGGTGCTGGTGCTCGTCACGCTGGGCACGATCCGGGCCGAGGCAACCGATGGCGCGGCGGTGAGCCTGCGCGTCGGGGAGGCGGCCACGTTCAGCGGCGATATCGTGTTGACCGGCGAAGGGCAGGCTCCTTCTACTTTCGTCGCCGCGGTGATTGGCCGCGAAGCGCCGCTCTCCGCCGTGGCTGGCACGCCGGGAGCCACCCCGCAGCCGCAACGTGCCGGCATGGTGCAGATCACGGCCTACGCCTGCCCGCCGTTGGTGACACCCGCTGATGCCAGCTCCGGAAGCTGTCTGCGCGATCCGGAAGTGGTCGGACTGGAACTGGCGGCCATCGACGGCGAGACGGTCCGTGACGTCGGCCCATCAACCGAGCGCCAGGGACTGCCCGCCTGGGTCAATCTTCCCGCCGGTGAGTACGTGCTCCAGGCGGCCAGTTTTGGCGAGGGGTTTGGCCGCTTCTTCGTGCGCGGTCTGGAAGGATCGGACGGCGCTGGCGAGAACGGATACGCCGCGGGTGACAGTGACGGGTATCTGATTCCCATCGAGGGTGAGACGACGGACTTCGCACTGGACGTTTTCGTCTTCGCCGCCGATTCCGAAGCGACCCCGGCAACGGCAGCGGCACAAGCAACGGCGGTGGCGACAGCGGCGACGGTCGCGGCGACGCCCGGTCCGACCGAAACCCCCTCCGTTATCCAGATCGAGACGGCCGTTCCAGGAACGGAACCATCCCCGACCGCAACCGTGCGCGCCACCGCAACGCCTCGCCCCGCCCCGATCGCGACGGCAACCCCGCGCCCGGCCGGATCACCCATCGTCAACAGCACCGCCGTGGCGCGGCCCCGGCTCGGGTCGGTCGACGTCCGCATTCTGGGGTGTCAGGATACGATCGAGAACTTCGACCCGGAGAACTGCGCGCAATCGGTCGATGGCTTTGATATCCAACTGGTTTCCGAGGACGGCGACATCATCGGCATCGAGGACGCGACCATTGCCGCCGATGGATCGGTGACCTGGGAAGATCTGGTCCTGGGGACCTATCTCTTCCAGCAGCCGCTCCTGTTGCCGGGAGCCGCGACCTACTATGCGCCCGATCTGGAACTGGCCGACGATAACAGCGGGTACGTCGTGACCATCGCCGCCGCCGAGCCGGTCGCGTCGGTCGATATTTTCAACCTGCCCCCCTCCGAGGATGCCGCGCCCCCGATCGAGGCCGCGGACGGGCTCGATTCGGATGGCGACGGCCTCCTGGACGACGACGAAACGACGATCTTCGGCACGGACCCCGGCAGCGCGGACAGCGACCTCGACGGCGTCACCGATGGCGATGAGGTCGCCATCGGGACGGATCCCCTCTCGGCCGACGGCGGCGGCGATAGCGACGCCGACGGCCTCACCGACGGGGACGAAGCCGCCTTCGGCACGGACCCCGGCGATGCCGACAGCGATGCCGATGGATTCTTCGATGGTGACGAGGTCGCCATCGGCACCGATCCCCTCGACGCCGGCAGCGTGCCCGCCTGACAGACGCGAAGCACGAAAAGGGTGTCATTCCGAGAAACGAGGAATCTCGGCCGAAGGCCGCGTCTGGTCGTAAACGACGCGATTCTTCGCCATTTGGCTCAGAAAGCCACGATTTTCGGTCGCCCCTCAGCGCGATGAACGACCCGCCGGTCCGGCGCGCAATTCGGCCTCTGCTTCGGCGGCATCGCCCACGATTGCGAAATCATCACGTACTGACGCGCCCTGGAACACTTGATAAAGCACAATCGCGGCGAAGGTGCCGAGCGTGATGCCATTCATCGTGAACCCGCCGATCGTCAGCGTGTAATCGGCGGCGCCGATGATCAGCGTCACCGCGGCCACGAAGAGATTGACGGCCCGCGTGAAATCGACCCGGTTGTCGACCCAGATGCGGGCGCCGGTCACCGCGATCAACCCGAACAGGACCGTCGTCACTCCGCCCAGCACCCCCTGCGGGATCGACGCGATCATCGCCCCGAATTTCGGCGAGAGTCCGAAGACGATGGCGATCACACCAGCGATGAGAAACACCAGCGTCGAGTAGACGCGTGTCACCGCCATGACTCCGATGTTTTCGGCGTAGGTCGTCACGCCAGTGCCGCCGCGCAACCCGGCGACGATGGTCGCCACGCCGTCGCCGATGAAGGCGCGACCCAGATACGGGGTGAGATTCTGGCCGGTCAGCGCGCTGACGGCCTTGACATGCCCCAGATTTTCCGCGAGCAGCACGACGGCCACCGGAGCGATGAGCAGCATGGCGCCGCCGTTGAACTCGGGCGCGACGAAGGCCGGTACGCCAAACCAGGATGCGTTTCCTACCGGCGTCAGATCGACGCCATGCACGGTCACGCCGAGGTACTGCCGGCCCTCGATCGCCGTCCCGCCCAGGAGTAGCGCGGCGGCGTACCCGATCACGCCGCCAATGAGAATCGGCAGACGGCTGAAGATTCCCGTGGTGAGTAATCCGACGATAAAGATCGCCAGCACCGTGATCGCGGCAATGACCGGATCGAATGCGGCCAGATTGCGCGCGGCCGACGCCAAATTGAGCCCGATGATGGCGACGACCGCGCCTGTCACCAGCGGCGGCATCAG
>JACCXM010000069.1 GCA_013697005.1 Chloroflexia bacterium
GTCGTGAGACGTGAGTCGTCAGTTGAAAGGGCGGTTTGTAGGGGCACGGCATGCCGTGCCCACGTGGCCAACGCAATACCGGCATGGACGCGCACGCCACCCACCGTGGCCGCCCCACGATTACAGACGGACACGGAACAGCCCGTGCGCCATCCGCACGGGCCGCAGTGCGCCGCAAAGTATAGCAGACCGGGGCGGGGGGCGAGGTTTATGTTATGCGGGGCGATAGCCCCCGAAGACGGCGATCTCATACCAGCGGAAGGGCGCCACCACGTTCACGAACCCCGCCTCGCGCAACCATTCGCATTGGACGTCGAGCGGCGCCAGCCGGTTGGCGTCCCGGTCCGGCCGGCTGGCGTAGGCCGCCGCCGATTGGTCACGGGTGATCCCCGGGTCGGTGCGGCGCCCATGCTCCCAGATGGCATCGACGATCGCCTCATCAAAGGCATCGCCGATCCACGGCGCCTCGGGCGCGACGTGCTCGATATGGGCGAAGCTTCCCTCTGGAGCGAGCAGTTCGCCCAGCTCGCCGTACAGCGCCCGTTTGCGGTCATCGTCGAGATGGTGGATGGCGAATCCGGAGACGACAGCGTCGAACGGCACGTACACCGCTACCGCATCGCGCCAGGCGGGCGATGCCAGATCGGTTTCGACGAGCACCGGTTGCGCCGGCAGCGCGGCGAGCCGTTCCCGCGCGGCGTCGAGCATCGGCGCCGAGAAATCGACGAGCACCGCCTCCGCCCGCGGATATTGCGCGAGCATGACCGCGCTGAGAAGCCCGTCCCCGGCCCCGACGTCGAGAAAGGAGCGCACAGGCTGGCGGCCGTTCGCCACGATGCGAAGCATGATCGCCAACTGCGTGGCGGAAAACGGAATGGCGCCGCGCACCGAATCCAGAAACCAGCGGACCGCCGCTTCCCCCTGCCATGCGACATCCTGCCGGCTCATGCATGCTCCGATGGCCCAGCCACGCTCACAGGTGCCCCGGCAACGTGTCGCCAAGACCATCGCTCACCACGCGCGGGGTGGAAAAAAGCCAAAAGCCAATAGCCAGTAGCCCCGTCTATGTCCGGCCTGAAAAGTAAATGACGATCGCGATCATGATCACCCCGAGCACGACCGCCGCGATGAAAAAGGTCGTCACGTTCGCGGTAAATTTGCCCGCGGTCTGGTTGGGCCCCTGCCCCTGGGTGGGTGGGGCATCGGACATATCGAGCGGATCGTTGCCGATCGGATCGGTCCCGATGGGATCGGTGCTGATCGGCGTCTCGCGCCCGGGTACGGAGTCGGTCATCGCGTGCACTTCTCCTCTTGCCAATGTGCCAGGTTGCCCGGCGCGGCAGTATTAACGGTAATTCAATGATACCGAGGCCGCGAGCACGGCGCTCGCAGCGACAGACGATGCAGAAACGAGACCAGAGACGGCGGGGAACGTAGCCGTGGCACAGCAATGAGCATCGAGAACCCAGAACCCAGAACCCAAAACGGGACCGGTCAGACCGGTCCCGTTCGGTGTTTCGGTGCGGCCGCTCAGGAAGGACTGAGACGGTGCCCGTGGGGAGAGCCGCGCGGAATGCGCGTGGTTACAGCACGGTGGTGAAGGGCGCGATGACCACGATCGCGGCGATGGCGAGCACGGCCCACCACAGCAGCCGGCGGCTGCCGGCGCCGCTCACGTCAACCGGCATCGGTTCGTCGCGCACGTCGCCGGTATAGCCCCATTGGCCGGTTTCCCGCAGCCGATCGTTGCTGGCGGTAACAGGATCGATCATGACGATGACCTCCTTCACAGGCCCGCGTACCAGGCCCTCAAGGAGTACAAACGCACGAAAGGTGCCATTGGTGCCGGAAAACGGGTCTAATAGTGCCTATTCGGTTCACCCCCCCTCCTCTTTTTCACTATGGCAAGGTATTGGAGCGAATCTGCATGGAGAGTTGGTTGCAGATGCGGGCACGTTCTCAGGGTGAGCAATGCTCGCACCCGCCCCTGGAGACGGGTAGAATGACGCTGCCTTGCTTCACAGACTCAATCGAGACACACACCGTATTGGAGATCGTTCGTGAGCAACGAATACCGTGATTCCGGCAAAGATCATGCACTTGGTGCTGATCGCTCCCCTGTCACCGAGCTCGATGCCGTTGAATCGGGAAGGCAGCCCGCAGAGCCTCCGGAATCAGAAGACTCTGTGAGCGATCCGTTTCTCGCCGCATTGGCGGCCGCAGAACTGGATGACGAGCCGTTCACAGATGAAGAACGTGCCTCCGCACAGGCGGGCTGGGCGGCGTACCTGCGTGGAGAGTCCACTCCATGGGAGGACGTGCGGCACGCACTGCTCGATGAAGCCGACGCTGCGAAGATTTCGACATCCTGACGAGTGGATCTGTTGCGATGGGGTCTGGAGATTTCCCATCCTGCCGAACGTGATCTGAAACGACTCTCCCCTGAAATAAAACATCGGATCAGTATTGCCCTCAATGGGTTGAGGGAGACGCCCTGGAGAGGCTGTATCAGAAAGCTCGAGGGAATGACCGCCGGATACCGCCTTCGGGTCGGTGACTGGCGTGTGATCTTCCAGCCAGACGACGAGCGCCGGATCGTCGTCATTGTCGCGGTATTGCATCGAAGTAAAGCGTATCGGAACTGATCGACAACCCATACGAGGATCTTCGAAACCTCACCCTCGGCGAAATAGCTTCCTAATCCCTGGATGCGTCGAGCACCTCTGTCACTCGCAGCAGCATCTCTGGTGAAGGTAACGTGTCCCCAGCCTCGAGGTCAGCGGCCTCGCGCCGGGAGATGCCGAGCAGCCGGGCCATCGTTGCCAGCGTCAATCCGTGATCGGCGCGGTAGCCAACGAGCTGGATGGCAAGCGCTCGCGCGGGAGCAAGCCGTTCCCACTCCGCGCGAAATTCTGGATCACGAAGCTCACTTTCGAGCAGCGTCTCAAAGGGGATGAGGTCCGCCATCGTCACTTTCATCCCCCCACGATCCCCTCATCCGCCGAAGCCGCCGCCACCTCCGGCTCGGATTTCACACTGCTATCGGGGCGGGTGCCCAGTTTGCCTTCCTCTATCAATGTCCCGAGCACCGTGTAAATCACCCGCGTGCCCAGCAGCGAGGTGATCTCCGCCACGTCGTACTCCGGCGCCACCTCCACCACCTCCATCCCCACCAACCCCTCGCGCGCGATGATCCCCAGCATCCGAAATACCTCGCGCGGGGTGAACCCGCCCGGCTCGGGGGTGCCGGTGCCGGGGGCGAACCCGGGATCGATGCAGTCGATGTCGAACGAGAGGAAGACCGCCTTGGCGTCCTTCCAGGCGTGCTCCAGCGCCATCTCGCACATCCGCTCCAGCCCCCAGCGGTCGATGTCGCTCATGGTGATCACGGTCGTGCCCCGCTCGCGGGCCACCTGCGCCCCCTGCCGGTTGCTCGTCCAGCCGCCGATCCCGATCTGCACCAGATTGCTGGCCGGGGCGTTGGGAATGTTCGTGGCGTGGAAAAAGGGGGTGCCGTGCATCCGCTCGTCGAAGTTGTATTCCGAGAGATCGAAATGGCGGTCGAAGTGGATGATGCCGACATTGCCGTCCATCCGCGCCGCGATCCCGCGGATATCGGGGTAGCCGATCGAGTGGTCGCCACCAAGCACCACCGGAAAGACCGCGCGCTCGTGGATGTAGCCGACCGCCATGTCGATCTGGTCGAAGGTCTTCTCGATATTGGCCGGGATCACCGAGATATCGCCGACGTCGACGAGATCGAGCGATTCCCAGATATCGACCCCCATCTCCAGGCTGTAGCCGCTGTCGAGCGCGGTGATCTTGCGGATCGCCTGCGGTCCGAAGCGCGCCCCCGGCCGGTAGGTGGTGCCGCCGTCGAACGGCGCCCCGACCACCGCCACGTCCTGCCCACCCAGCTCGCGCATGTCGCGCAGAAACGGACGCGCGGCAAACGAGCCATTCGAACTAAAGCGCAATCCTGTGCGGTTGAAGAGGGGAATGGTGCGGTCGCGGATGCTCGCCGCCGACGCCAGACCATGCTCCAGATTGAGCTGGAGCATCTCCTTCATCTTCGTCGCGGGGAGCTGCGCCTCTCGCTCCAGCCCCCGGCTGCCCACGAGCCGCTCGCGATCCATGGCCCGCCTCCCGTCCCAACCTTCCTGATTGCCCTCTGCGCCGTACCTTACCACCCCGCACCGCCATGAACCCTTTCCGGGCGAAGGCGCGTTGTATCATTGGCGGGCTCGCCCCTCACGGATGCCCGCCGTGCTTTGTGGTAGCGGGTGCTTTCCCGCGGATTTGCCTGAATCGGAGGATTTTCACCGACTATGAAGGGAGAAACACGGCTGACCGGCATGGCCCGCATCATCGGACTCCTGATCGCTCTCGCCTTACTGCTGAGCCTCCTCCTTCCCCTGACCGGCGCCGCCGCCCAGGACGAAGAGGCGACCCCCACCGCTGAGGCGCTGTCGGAAGTCCCCAGCACCGGTGCACGCCGCCCCGGTCCGATCGTCGTTGCCAGCGCGCGGGTCCGCCTGCCGGAATCAGATTCGGTGTCGGGTTCCGAAGCGGAGTCGCGGCCGCAGGGTTTCGCCCCGGTCGAGATGCAGGTCGAGAGTGTGAATCTCGCCGCGCCAATCGAAATCGGCGACATTGTCGATGGCGCCATGCAGGACCCCACCGGGCCTTGGGTCGTCTCCTGGTATGAACCGCTGGGCAAGGCCGGCGAGGGTGGCAACGTCGTCATGTCCGGTCACGTCGATTACTGGAACACGGGACCGAACGGCACCGCTGGGCCGGCCGTCTTCTACGAGGTTCCGAATCTGGCCCCCGGTGACGTCATCCGGCTCATCGGCGAAAACGGCGAGAATATCGACTACGCCGTGGAGTGGACCGAACAATTCGACGTCGCCACCGAACTCACCCCGGAGGTCATCCAGAACGACATCGTCGGCGACACGGGCCAGGAGAGTCTGACCCTGATCACCTGCGGCGGCGAATTCGATGCCGCGACCGGCGAGTACCTGAAGCGATGGGTGCTGCGCGCCAACATGATCGAGATCTAACGCGCCGCGACACGAGACACGTGTCATTCCGAGGAACGAGGAATCTCGGCCGCAGGCCGCGTCCGCCGCGAACGGACGAGATTCTCCGGCTTCGCCTCAGCCTCTCACGAGGTGGATGGCGAACGGTTGCTCGAAGAACCATCCTGGCACCGCTTGTGCAGATACACGCATTGTATGATTGGTGGATTCGGATACTGAGGGGATGCTCGTCCTGGGACGCTGGCAGTCCCCGCATCGCTACTGGAGGTCGATCGCACACGATGTAGCACGCACCATGGCGGATCGGGATTGCCCGCGGCATCGGGATCCTGGCCGTATTCGCCCTCCTGTGGGGACCGCTGGCGCCGCCAGCGGGAGTGACCGCGCAAGAGGCGGATGACGAAACCACCACCGAGGTGCTGGCCGAGGTGCCGAGCACCGGCGCCAGCCGTCTCGGTCCCGTCGTCCTGGCCAGAACGCTCGTGCGCGGCCCGGTGCCGGAACCGGAGGTGGCAGTCGTCGCCGGGGTGGCCCCGATTGCGCTTCAGGTCGACAAGTTCGGGATCGATGCCCCGATCGAGTTTGGCGCGGTCGTCGATGGCATCATGGTCGATCCCAGCGGTCCCTGGGTCGTCTCCTGGTACGAGGGGTTGGGCAAGATCGGCGAGGGCGGCAACGTCGTCATGGCCGGTCACGTCGACTACTACACGGTCGGTCCCGCCGTCTTCTGGAACGTGCGCGATCTCGTTCCAGGCGACATCGTCCGCGTCGTCGGCGAGAATGGCGAGAACTTCGAGTACGCCGTGGAGTGGATGCAGCAATACAACGTGCTGACCGATCTCACCCCGGAAGTCATCCAGAACGACATCGTAGGCGATACCGGACAGGAAAGCCTTACCCTGATCACCTGCGGTGGCGATTTCGATCCCACCACCGCCACGTACAACCAGCGCTGGGTGCTGCGCGCAAACCTGATCTAAATGAGAGCGCGATTCCGGAGTGCCGCGTTGCCGATCCGCCGTAGGGGCGACGCCTGCACGTGCGTCGCCCGCGCCACAACCAGCGGTGTTCCGCCGGGTCTCCACCAGCCCCTGCCCCAATCCGGAGTCTCATCACCGTGATCGCATCCGCACCCACCATCCCCACCACCGAATCACTCGAGATCGATATCGCCGCGCTCCTCGCCCCGGTACGGATCGGTCCCCGCGACGGCGCGGGCAAAACCTGCGTCGTCGCCATGAGTGGCGGGGTCGATAGCGCCGTCACCGCGCTCGTCATGCGCGAGCGCGGCTACCGCGTCATCGGGATCAACCTGCGCCTCTTCTCGCCGGACGATCCCGATCACCGCGCCAATCCCTGCTGCGGTATCCCCGCCATGGACGACGCTCGTCTCACCTGCGCCCGCATCGGTATTCCCTTCTACGCCATCAATATGGAAGGGGAGTTCCGCGAGGCCGTCGTGCAGCGCTTTGTCGACGAGTACGCCGCCGGGCGCACCCCCAACCCCTGCCTGGAGTGCAACCGCCACGTCAAGTTCCGCCATCTGCTGGAGCGGGCCCGGATGATCGGCGCCGACTGCCTCGCCACCGGGCACTACGCCCGCGTCGTGCATGGGGACGCCGCCACCGGCGCGCCGCACCGCCTGCTCCGTGCCGTCGATTCCCGCAAGGACCAAAGCTACGTGCTCTACACCATGACCCAGGAGCAGCTCGGCTACATCCACTTCCCGCTTGGGGGATTGCATAAGACCGAGACGCGGGCCCTGGCGAGACATTTCGATCTCCCCGTGGCGGACAAGGCGGAGAGCCAGGAAATCTGCTTCGTCGGAAATCGCTCCTACGCCGATTTCGTCGCCGCGCGCCGCCCCGACGTCACCCGCCCCGGCGACGTGGTCGATTCCGGCGGTCAGACACTGGGTGCGCACCGCGGTCTCGTCCATCACACGGTCGGGCAGCGGCGCGGACTCGGTATCGCCGGCAAGGAACCGCTCTTCGTCATCCGCCTCGAGCCGGATCACAACCGCCTCGTCGTCGGTCCCCGCGCGGAAGCCGCCGCGCGCGAGGTCGCCCTGGACCGCGTCAATTTCACCAGCGGCATCTGGCCGGAGACCGAGTTCGCGGCCGCGGCGATGGTCCGCTATCGCGGCGCCTTGACTCCCGCCTTCGTCGCGCCCGGACCCACCGGCAGCGCCACCGCCCAGGTCCGCTTCACCGGCGAAGGCTCGATCGCCTCCCCCGGCCAGGCGCTCGTCCTCTACCGCGACGACGAGGTCATCGGCGGCGGCACGATTCTGCGAGTCGAGACGCCGGGGCGAACCTCCTATCACCCCAACACCGCATGACCCTATCACCCTCGGCGCCGTGTTAGCATCTCCGGCAGCGGATAATGTCGTGACCACCCGCGGGGGATGCGCGTCGGATGGATGACACGTCGGCCGAGACCGGGAAGTGGAAGTGGTGGGCATTGCTCACCATCCTCATCATCGGTCTGGTTCTCGCCGGTATCGGCTATGGGCTGTATCAGCTCGGCGGGGCGGACCAGGCGCCGCTGGAGCGCATCCGCGACATCGTCATCATCTTCCTCAGCTTCCAGCTCCTGCTGGTGACGATCGTTCTCGCCGGTATCGCCGCCGCGCTCGTCTTCCTCATCCTGGTGCTCAAGGATCAGGTCATTCCACTCCTGCATGAGCTGACGGAAACGGTGCGCCGCCTGCGCGGCACCACCGAGTTCATGACCGAAGAAGCCGTCAAGCCGATCATCACCGCCGCCGGTCAGGCCGCCAAAGTGCGCGCCATGGTGCGCGCGGTAACGGGCAAGGACCGCAAGAGACGAGGGTGAGGGTTTAACCCCCCGCGTGCCGCCAGCGCCGCGATCACCGGTCCCATCCGCCGGGATCTGATCTGCATTGGAAATGAAGACCCGCGCCGCCTCATAGCGGCCAGTGGCGGTCGTGGCCCCCGATTGGATACCATCGCTCCGCGTTACGATCGAACCGGCATTCGCCCGCGACCCATCCCGTCATGGGTACAGAAAGTAGAGCCGCCGTGGAAACTGCTCTCGACGCGTTGAGGATAGCCGTTTGCGATCCGGGCGAGTCGGCCGTTCTGGGCGCGGATGAGCTGCATGACTTCGCGTCCAATTGCGTCGTCGCGCTGCCAGTCGGGGGCGAGGGCTCCCGGCTGCGCTCGGTGACCGACGCCCTCGGTATCCAGAAGAACGCGCTGCGCCTGCCGAATGGCGAAACCCTGATCGAGCGGACCATCCGCATGTACCGCGACGAAGGGTTCCGCGAGTTCGTGGCCCTGGTCTTCCATAGTAAGGACTCGATCGTCGATCTCCTCGGCGATGGCAGCCGGCTCGGTGTCCGCGTGGTCTCCAGTGAAGACCCAGGCACGCCAGTGGGCCGCGGCGGCGCGATTCGCAATGCCCTGGCGAACGGCGCGATCCCCCGCGCCAAGAACTTGATCGTCCACAATCCGGACGATGTCATCGCCCGCTACACGGGAAGCTTCCCGCGGGATGTGGTGGCGGCGCACCTGGCCGGGGTGCGGCGAGGCGCGGTCGCCACCGCCATCATGGTCGACGGCGCCCGCATGCCCTACACCGGGATGCGGTTGAACAAGGGCATCGTGGAGGAGGTCACCGCCTATCCGTTCGTGCCCATTCCCGCCCATATCGGGGTCACGCTCTTTTCGCCAGCGGTCTATCCCCTGTTCGACGACCTCTTCGATCTGACGCGCAGAACGGATTTCGAAGGGGTGCTCTTTCCCGTCCTGGCGCGGGAACGAAAACTCTACTCGGCCATCATCCCGACCGTAACGTGGTTCCAGGTGAACGATCCCAAGTCGTTGGACAAGCTCATGGACGTCGTGCGCGAGGAAGCCCCGCTTTCCATCCCCCTGGTGACGAATGCCTGAGGTGCGCGGTGACCCGTTCCTCGCACAATCCGGTCGGGACGCCTCCTGCCATGGTGCGCGCCGTCACCGGAAGCCTGTGTCATTCTGAGCCCGGAGGCGAAGAATCTCGTCTCCGGCGAGCGGTCGCCGCTTTAGCCGCGGTCGAGCTCCTCCAGGACCGGGGCGAACGCTTCGATCCCGGCCACGGTGCTCGGGGCGTGGATGATCTGGACGTGACTGATCCCCTCCCGCGCGAACCCGCGCAGGGCGTCCGCGATCTCCTCCGCCGAACCAGTCAATGGCTCGCCGCTACCCGTGGGCGAGGTCGAGACCAGATTCGACGTCTGCCCCGGCACTTCGACCAGGATGGCCACGGTCCGCGCCAAACTCGCCGGGTCGCGCCCAACGGCCGCGCAGGCGGCGTCGATCTTCTCGCGGATAGGCGGAATCGCGTCCGGCCAGCTTCGCCCCCAGGTGAGCCAGCCGTTCCAGAGATCGGCATAGCGCGCGGTCAGCGCCAGCATGCGCGGTCCGGTGCCGAGCGCGCCAATCAGAATCGGCGGTCCGTTCGGGCGCGGACCGCGGGGTCGCAGCTCGCATGCCCGCGCCGCGTAGTAAACGCCGTCGAAGTCGAGACGGCCCTCGCGCAACAACGGGACGATGACCTGCAATGCCTCCTCGAAGCGGTCGACCTGGCGCGCGAACGGGTAACCGAAAGCCCGGTGCTCCGGTTCGTGGCGCCCGGTGCCCAGCCCCAGGGTGAAGCGGCCGCCGCTCAATTCGTCGATGGTGTCGGCGATCTTGGCGGTCAGTGTCGGGTTGCGGAAACTCGTCGCCATGACCAGCGTGCCGATCTCGACGTGGGAGGTGGCAACCGTCAGCGCCCCCAGCAGCGCGCCGCATTCCCAGAATCCCTGGGGATCGCGCCCTTCATCGTGGATCAGCAGGTGATCGGGAATCCAGACCGAATCGAATCCGGCCGCCTCGGCCATGCGCGCCATCGCCAGCACGTCCGCCCCGCGCGGCGAGCCCCCGTCCATCTCGCCCTCGACCACGGGAATAAACGCGCCCACTTTCAGGGGCCGCTTGCGCGCACCGTCCACTGCCGAACCCCCTCCGGTGTCAGCCGATAGTGATGGTAGTGGCCTGCCTTCTACTTGGAAGCGCCGTGTACGGCGCAGCGGAGTCCGGCGTATCGCAAGAACGCTCCGACGTTCATCTGTTTGGCAATGGCCGCCCGTTCGATGTGCGTGATGTCGTCGCCCGAGAGGCGAACCTGGAAGATCAGGTGAGGATCGGGGCTAGGACCGCCTTCCTCGGCGTTCTCCCAATCCCATGTGTCGGGGTCCATGAGGATACGCTCCTCTTCGTCGAGGGGCTCTTGCAATGATTCGAAACGCACGACGTGATCAGCTCGAGGCGTGTTGCGGGGCACAGCGCAGCGCCGCGTAACGCAAATACGCGTTGACGGTCATACCTTCGGCAATGGCCGCCCGCTCGATTCGCGCCAGCTCATCATAGGAAAGGCGAACTTCGGTGATCGAGTAACCACTGGGCTCAACAATGGCTTCCTGAGCACTGTCCCAATCCCATGTTTCCGGGTTCATCAACTCCCGTTCCTCGTCGTCCAGTGGTTCGCGCAATCGCTCATTGATTTCGGGATTCTTCATCGCATCAAGCTTGGGATTCCGCATCATGTCTCCTTTTTTCCCTTCCGCAGTTTAGCGGCTTCTCCCGGTTTGCAGTACCATGCGGTGATCGGGCGCCACACGGTTGGATCTTCGGTGACCACCACGGGAATCACGATACAGCGACCATTGTTATCGCGACCGATAGCCAGATGCCCGGCCGCGCGATTCCTGCGGTTGATCGTTACGACCATACGATTCAACAGGACTTCTTCGACCTGCCGGCGAGTGATGCCATGAGTCCAGAACTTATCCGCGGCCCGCTCACCAATTGAGAACTCTCGAATGGTAATTCGCGCCATTTCAGCCCGCCTCGTGCTCGCAAATGGCTTCTTAGTGCTGCCGATATAGTGAAGCACGAACCATTGCGACTCCGCGATCGACCCCGAAGTCACCATAGACCACGTCTGGGATCGTGGGCTGTCAAGCGGAAATCCTGATCACCGTCGATTCCGCCGCTTGGCGGGTTTCGCCGGTTGCCAGTTCGGTTTCTTCTCGGTCCACTCCGCCGGGACTACCGGGAACATCGGGTCGTCAAGGGGTGGCCCCAGGAATGGATCGGGCGCGTTCGCCAGGGCGCTCAGAAAATCGGCGCCGCCGGGCCCGCCAAAAATCAGATCGTCCAGCGCTTCGACCTCGTCCCACGTCGGGAAAGCGTCCCCGGCGATGGGATTGACGGCCAGATGGAAGAGATCGGGCCGGCTGTAGTGCCCGACCGCGTCGAAGTCGAAGCGAGCCTCCGTGACCGCACCGGGATCGATATGCCCATAGAGAATCCCGGCCTCGTCCCACAGGGGACCGGCCAGGTAGTCGCCTAGCGGACCGACGATGGCGCTCCCGCCCCGGCAGAGTGGATCGGGTGCCTCGGCCAGCTCGCGCCGGGAAGCCGCGTCCAGGTCGTCCGGGTAATCGGCTTTGGTCACGAACTGGTTGCTGGCGAGCACGAAACAGCGCCCCTCCAGCGCGATGTGCCGGATCGTCGCCTGCCAGCTTTCGCGGGAGTCCGCCGTCGGCGCCAGATAGAGCTCTACCCCCTGCGTGTAGAGC
>JACCXM010000077.1 GCA_013697005.1 Chloroflexia bacterium
GTATGTCCCGGTCGCGCTGGACGACGAGGACAGCTTCGTGCGCGCGGTGGCGCCCGCGGGGGCGCTCTGGTCGAGTGCGGCAGAGATGGCGCACTACGTCCAGATGGAGCTGGGGCGCGGCATCGCCCCGGACGGGACGCGGGTCATTTCCGAGGAAAATCTCGGGGTGACCTGGCAGCCACAGGTGGCGGTCCCGGCCCCGCCCGCCGCGGAGAGTGAAGGGTTGCCGCCGGAGCTGATCGCGATGGGTCAGGGATACGCTTTGGGCTGGCTGACCGGCGACTACTTTGGGCAACGCCTGCTGACTCACAGCGGGGGAACCTTCGGCTTTGTTTCCCAGATCGCGCTGCTGCCCGATGCCGATTTCGGGATCGTCGTCCTGACCAATGGGGTCGGCGCCGAGGTCTTCACCCTGGCGGTTCAGTTCCGCGCCTTCGAGCTCCTCTACGATCAACCGGCGACGGGCGATCCCGCGATTACCGCGGCAATTGATGCCACCACCGCGCAGACCGCCGCCATTCAGGCAATGCTTGGGACTATCGACCCCGAATCCATGACGCCCTATCTCGGTGACTACACGAGCGATACTCTGGGTGACGTGACGGTTGCGCTCCAGGATGGGGCGTTGATCCTTGATGTCGGCGAGTTCCAATCGGAACTGCGACCGATTCTCGACGAGTCCGGCGCGGTAAGCGCCTATCTTATGAGCGATCCCCCCCTGGCGGGACAGGTGGCGGTGATGTTTACCGTGATCGATGGCCTCCCAGTTCTGAACGTGATCGATCCCACGACCGGGGAGCAGTACTCCTTTACCTTCGCCACGGAAATCTCCGCCGCGACGCCCGCGCCGTAACCACTCGTCCCAATGAGAGGTACCCCATGGACCCCATACTGCAGGTCATCGCCCAGGTCGGCATTTTTGCCGGGGTCTTCACCAGCATGCTGGCGATGGGAATCAGTGTCGATTTCGACCAGATTCGGGAATCGCTGCGAAACCCACGCCTGCTCGCCCTGGCGCTGGTGGCCAATTTCATCGCGGTGCCGTTGATCGCGCTGGTGATTACCAGGCTCCTGCCGCTGACCACCGAGGGCCGCACCGCGGTGATCCTGCTCGGGGCCACGGCCGGCGCACCGTTGCTGCCCAAGCTCGCCACGCTCTCAGGCGGGCGGGTGCCGTTTTCGATCGGGCTGATGGTTCTGCTCATGCTGGCGACCGTGGCCTACGCGCCCCTCGTCCTCCCGCTGCTCCTCCCTGACGTGACCGTGTTGCCAGCCGAGATCGCTCGCTCGCTGCTGGTCGTCATGCTGCTCCCGTTGACGGTTGGGCTCATCGCGCGGAGCCGCTATGCGGCGATCGCGGACTGGTCGGCCGATCTCAGCCGTATCGCGGGAGCGAGCATGGCCATCGGTCTGGCCGCGGGACTGCTCGTGGGGTGGGAAGCGTTGCTCGCCTCCATCGGAAGCTGGATCATCGTCGCCGCGATCCTGCTGGCGCTCGCCGCGACGGCGATCGGCGGGCTCTTCGCGGCCGGGTTGGATACGGCAACGCAACGCGTGGCCGGGCTCGGCGCCGCGATGCGCAATGTCTCGGCGGCGCTCCTGATTGCCGGCCGCGACTTCGGTCCCCAGACCCTGGTGATGACCATGGCCGCGACGATCGTACTCATGGTGACCCTGGTTATCCTCGCCGGGGAGTTGGGCCGTCGCGGGGGGGTGACGAGGTGACCGGTTGATGGGATGGGGATTGTGAGCGACGCGCCCCTTCGCCGTTCTCCCTATCACCCCTCGTCGGGCCGCTCGATATCCGGCTCGCGGTCATCGCCGACGAGCCGGTTCCACAGTTCGTAATCGGTGTCACGTTTGGCAATGTAGCGGTCGGAGGTGGTGGCCTCGTGGCCACCCAGCGCCTTGAACGGGCCGTCCTGGAGATGATTCAGATCGAGGTACGTCCCCCCTTGCTCCAACCGCGCTCCCACTTCCAGCACAGACAAGCGTGCCAGCTCATCGTTGTCGAGCGCGGGCAGGCGCTCGTGGAGCGCCTTGTCGTCGGCCGCGGAGATGCTCTCCATGGCGTGGCTGGTTCCCGGTTCGATGTCCAGCGGCGCCAGTTGCTCGGCAAAGCTGGGGTCTTCGGGCGGCGGTCCTTTCGGGTTGGTCAGCTCCTCGCGCCGGACGTCGTGGGTCTCGGCGTGGCGCGCCTCGGGGCCGCCCCGGTCGGAATAGGGTTTTCGTCCGTCTCCTGGGCTGTGGTCGTCAGACATTGCTTTCCTCCCTGGCAGTCAGAGCTCGCGGTCGGGCCGCGCGGTATGGCGCAACCCTGCCACGGACGACGCAATCTCCGGGCCATCGTGGCCGGTGGAAGATCGCCGTGCCAGCCCGCGGTTATGGGGCGGGCGTCGTCGCAATCGCGCCGCCGTCCTCGCGGATCTCCTCCACCAGCCAGCGGCCGTCGATCCGCTCCAGGATGGCGTAGTCCGGTTCTTCCCTGCGGGGATCGTCCGGCTCGTCGAGCACGATGATGAGGCCCGCCCGGCCATCGCTCAGAAGCTGGACCTTCCCAAACCGGATGATGACCCGCTTTTGGTCTTCCGGGAAGAATTGCGGTGGCAGGGAGAGAAACGCGATGACGTCGTCGCGGGGCACGCCGCCGAAAAAGCTGCGCAGGAAGTCATCGCTGTAGAGGCTGGCGAATCGCAACGGATCACCGACATTGGCGCAGGCGAAGACCTGGCGCAAGGTAGCGATGACGTCGACCGTTGTTTCAGTGTCGGCGGGGCGTCCGGCAGGAATCGTGAACGGCGCGGGGATGGCCGCCGCATCCGAAACCGGCGTCTCCCGGATCGCGACGATCTCTTCGAGCGGGACGGACGCAATGACGCATTCGCTGGGAGCTGGAGCGACCGGGTAGACCGCGGGTGTGGCGGGCTGGCCGCCGCTGTTTGATGCGGAAAGGGCAAGCAGCAGCGCGGCGATGGCGAGCGGGAACCGGTAGCGGTTCTGGCGAGGCATTGCAAATCACCCAAGGTGGCGTCCATTACAGCACACGATCGGCACGCGGTCCTAAAGGTGCCTTCCGGGCACGATCGTCAATCCTTGTGGCTGCCCCGTGCGTACCTTCAATCGGCCGCCTCACGAATAGCCTTCAGGAGCGTTATGCACTCAGTACGGGGATTTCGGGGTGAGTTGGCACGGACTTTGCACTATCACCTGGCGAGTGGCTACCAGCGACTCTCCCACCCCGCGACACGGCTCAGGCACGATCAGAAAATACGTTCTGAAAATGCTTGACAAGGAGGCACCAGGGTAGTACATTCGTTCTAGGCAAGGCGGACCCCGCCGGACCTCCGGAAAGCGACCCAGCCACCGCTCCCCGAACCCGAGCCGCCCGTCCCGCTCCTCTCCCCCAGAGGAGCCGAACCCCGCACCAGTCCCCGCTGAGACGGCCCCCCCGCGGCTGTCTCCCCGCACCGAGAAGACG
>JACCXM010000086.1 GCA_013697005.1 Chloroflexia bacterium
CGGCGATTCAGATCCACTGCAACGGCCGGGACGAATGCTTCTGCATCGAGTCCACCGGCGTTGAGACCCGTTGTGGGCAGTTCATCGACGGAAGCACCTGCATTGAATGCGAGAATGACGACGACTGCGAGGCCAAGTTCCCACTGATGGGGGCGTTCTGCGTTGGTGACAACCTTCTGAGCTGCTGTGCGGGCGGCCAGGGAAACATCTGCGCCCTTCCCTGTCCAGACCCACCCGACCCCTAGGACGGGCGGCCAGAGGTGGTGTCTTTCTGAGCCGGCAGGCGAAGAATCTCGTTCATCCTAAACGTACTCGGATTTTCGACGAGATTCTTCGTTCCTCAGAATGACACGATGTGCCGTCGCGCCGTTAGTAGCGGTACTCGCAGGTTCCGGCGCCGCCAACCAGACCGGGGACGTATGAACAGCACGTCAGCCCGTAGAGAAAGGGGCTGATCGTGCCGCCGGTGCAGGTTGCGCCGAGATTCGGCGGCGAATCGCAGGAGCCGCGGTTACCGCAGTACCCGGAGCAGCAGCCCGAGCAGCCATCACCCCAATTGCAATAGCCGGGGCAGCTGCCGCCGCGGCCAACACAGCCCCCGCCGCACTCTCCGCGCTGGGTGCAGACTCCCCCATCGCCCGGTGTACCGGGACTGCTCGCACAACCGGTCAGCCCGCTGCCACAAGCACGCTGGATGCCTGCCACGCAGCCACACCCTTATCCGCTACCCTCCCCCTCACAGTCAGAGACGACCGACGCAAGCACACGACACACCGTCCACGCCTGATTATCGCCTAGAGCCATGCGGTTGTCTCAGGCTCATTGCCATTTGGGTGTGACTTTTGGGTGGTGCCGCGGGAAACTTGATCCGGCATCCGCGCGTTGTATGGGGTAGAGTCGGCACAGTTTTTGCGGGTGTGGCAGCGTGAGTCGAAATTACGACCATCCACGAGTTCCCGCGCGGGAGGGGTTTTCATGAAATCAACTTTGAACGTGAGGAGTCTCAGGTTCATTGCGGCTGCCGGTCTGAGCGTCGGTCTCGTCGCCTCCAGCGGCGTGGTCTCGGCCCAGGATAGCGGTGTACCGACCATCAATGCCGACGGCAACTCCGGCACCTCGACGGCTGGTCTCAATCCGAGCGTCGACGCGAGCGGTCCTGACATTGTCTACGGCGATCTCAACACGGGACCCGGCATCAACGTGATCGGGCCGCCCATTTCAGAATCGGCGCCACTGACCAAAGATGTGATTGCCGCGCCAGTTACGAACCCGGACGTCAGCGCGACCAACGGCAACGCGGCGGCGGTGGGACCGGGCAGCGCCTCGGCGGCTCCGGGCTCAGTGACGAGCGGCTCGTCCGGCACGTCGCTACTGGGTCCCGACGGCACCTACAGCGTGAGCGAGGTCTCTCCGTCGAATGTGACTGTTGGTGAGTCCGGCGTGCTGGCGCCGGCGCCCGTAACGGAAGCGGCGCCCACCACGGAACTGGCGCCCGAGCCCGTGGTCGAGACGGTGGAAACCGTGGAACCGGTGGTAGCCGACACCGCGATCGCCAGCGACACCGACCGCGACGGCGACAACTACACCGATGCCCTGGAGTGGGATCTCGGTCTCGATGGGAACAACCCCGATTCTGACGGCGACGGCGTGGCCGATGGCGACGAGCTGAACATCTATGGTACCGAGCCGACCCTCTATGACAGCGATTACGATGGCATCTCCGATGGCGAGGAGCTCTTCGGCATCATGACCGATCCCCTCGTCTGGGACACGGACGGCGACGGCGCGCGCGACGGGGAGATCGTCACCGCCTGACACCGGGTCAACGGTAGTGGCACCTTTGCACCCCTACCCCTCCCGGTTGGGGGTGCCCAGGATGTGGCTGTTGACCGGCTGCATCACGTTGTCGAATGTCTGGGTGAACATTGCCGCCGAGAAGAACCCGACCGCGCGTAGGGTCTCCGCCCCGGTATTGACTAGATCGTGACCGACATTGGTCGGCAACACAAAGACACTGCCGGGACCGACCGGGAAGACGCCATCGTCGCGGCGTAGCTCGCCGGTGCCGGAGACGATGTACTGCGTCTCCTCGGTCTGATCCGTATGCCAGCCCAACCTGTCACCGGGCTCGATCTCGAACACGATGGTCGTCGACTGGTCGGCGCCATGCCCCCCGTAGGCAACGAACGTCCCTTGCCAGCGCACCGAATCGTCGCCATCGCCATGCAGGTGCGCCCGCGGTAGGTCAAACGTCGCAACCGGATCCATCCCAATCCTCCTCGTTCTGGTAAGAGTCTCCCGTGCGCCGGGCACGCTAATTTGCGCGGCTTGTACGGCGCGCTGCTGATTTATCGGATGGTCGCTAGTCTGCACAATCGACTGACGACGTCAAGACACCGCCGCAATTCAGCAAAAGTGTCATTCTGAGCCCGCAGGCGAGGAATCTGGCTGCTCAGGAACGTACGCGGCCTGCGGCCGAGATTCCTCGTACCTCGGAATGACACCGTGTTCCTCGGAATGACAGCGTTATCCCGTCGCGGCGCCAAGCCGGATGACATTCCACGACAACCTCGGCAATGTCGCATTGAGCGCGCCCTCCCGCAACATGGCATCGCCACGAGTGTGCGGCCACACCTCCCGCGGCCACTCCAGGGTATTCGTCGCCAGCGGATTCTCGTGCTCCAGCACCAGATGCTCGACCACCGCGTAGCCAGGAAACGCGCGCAGATCGCCTTCCAGCCGAAGCGGCGCATCCTGACCGCGGTTGACCGCGAACAACGTCACCGCCTCCTCCACCACATCGAGCGTCGCCGTCGCCTCAAGCAGGGGAACCTGATCGAATTC
>JACCXM010000105.1 GCA_013697005.1 Chloroflexia bacterium
CCTCCCGACCCTGCTCACGGCCGACGTCCTCGGGCTCGATGTCGAAACGACGGGGCTCAATCCTCGCGGCGATTCGCTCCAGCTCGTCCAACTCGCAACCTACGATCATGTCTATCTGATCGATCCCCAAAGCGTTGATCTCGCTTCCCTGACACCACTCCTCGAAACATCAACCGCGACGATCATCGGCCATAACCTCGGGTTCGATCTCGGCTTCCTGCACGCTGCGGGACTGCCGCTTCCCGCCGGCGATCGGATCTTCGATACGCTCTTAGCGTCGCAGCTGATCGATGGCGGAGCCCATCCCAACGGGACGAAGACGGCTGATCCGTCTGGCGCATCAGGTCGCGGTGGAAAGCCGGCACAGATCGGTTACCACTCCCTTGCTGCGGTTGCGCATCGCTGGCTCGACGAAATCCTCGACAAGACGCTGCAGGTCTCTGACTGGTCAGGACCGCTTACGGACGAGCAGATCGCGTATGCGGCGCGGGACGCGGCGATCCTCCTCCCACTTCGCGACGCATTGGATGCCGCCTTGAAGGAAGACGATCTCGCGAACGTCGCCGCGTTGGAGTTCGCCGCCCTCCCAGCCGTCGTCTGGATGGAAGCGACCGGTGTTCCGCTGGATGTTGCCGCATGGACAGTATTGCGGGACGGCGCGATCGCGACGCTGGCAGCGGTCGATGCGGAACTGGCGGTCGTCCTGCCAGGTGTCAACGTCGACTCGCCTGCGCAGCTCACCGCTGCACTTGCCAGCCTCGGCATCACGGTTCCGAACGTGCAGGAAGCTACGCTCCGTGCCGTCGCGGATCAGCATCCGGCAGTCGATCTTGTGTTGCGCCGGAAAGATGTCAAGAAACGCGTCTCCACGTATGGCGATGGCTATCTCGAGCATGTTCACCCGGTCACCGGACGGATCCACGCCAGTTACCGCTTGATCGGTGCGGCGAGTGGTCGCATGTCCTGCAGCAAACCGAATCTGCAAAACATCCCGCGCGAAATCGACTATCGGCGTTGCGTCCGACCGTCTGCCGGACGCGTCTTGATCAAGGCCGATTACTCGCAGATTGAACTGCGGATCGCGGCCCAGGTCTCCGGCGACGTGGCTATGCAAGAGGCATTTCGCACCGGCGAAGATCTGCACACCAAGACCGCTCGCGCCGTACTCGGACGCGAACCGACGAAGCACGACCGCCAGCTCGCCAAGGCGTTGAACTTTGGGCTCTTATATGGAATGGGCGCCACAAAGCTCCGCAGTTATGCCGAAACCGACTATGGGGTAACGCTCACAAGCGGCGAGGCAACACGGTTTCGGGAGCAGTTTTTCCGCACCTATCCGGAAATCCGGCGATGGCAATTGAGCCACCAATCCGCCGATCCGATCACGACGAAGACGCTATCCGGGCGTCTCCGCAAAGCGGTCTCCTTTTACGCCGAACAGCTCGCCTCGCCGATCTCGGGCGCGGGTGCCGACATCTTGAAGTTGGCACTTGCCCGCCTCTGGAACGATCGTGCGGCCGTTCCCTCGGCGACGCCGATCCTCGTCGTTCATGACGAGATCGTGATCGAAGCCAATGCCGATGATGCCGACGCGGCCCGCGGGTGGCTGATCGCCCACATGACCGCGGCCGGCGAAGCACTGCTCCCGGATGTGCGCGTGGATGTTGACGCGACGATCACCGCCGATTGGAGTGGAACGCCGGCGGAGGAACGACATACCCCCAACAGCCCCGCGAGCAAGGAGGAGTTGTGAGTAGACGTGAGACCTACCGCCGCCGACGGCTCGACCAGATTCGCGCTTGCCCCACCTGCGGGGTGCCTCTCGACCCCGACCGGGAGCGCGCCTTCTGTCGGGTCCACGACCACGAAGAGCGGCCGGTCGGAACGCGCGATACCGGGATGGATTGCTGATGGCGCAACGGTGCGTTGGGACCGATCGTTGCCCCTCGACGTTGGTGATTGAGACGGAGGTACCCGACTGATGGCCGGGAAATGCAGCGCGATTGCTCGCAGCGGGAGCCGGTGCTCGTCGCCGGTGCTGCCCGGCTCAGCGTTCTGTTTTCTGCACGCGCCAGAGATGGCGGAAGCGCGGCGCGAATCGAGCCGGAAGGGTGGCCGCAACCGCTCTGCCAAAGCGCGTGCCGCCAAGCTGATCCCGGAGGCGATGAGCGCCGCGGACCTCGCGGGTTGGTTGTCGTTGCTCTTTACGAGTGTGATGGAGGGCACGATCGAACCACGGGTGGGCGCCGCCGCGGCGACCATCGCCCGCACGCTGCTGGAAGCGCAGACCGCCGCGGGGCAGCCGCGCATTGACGATCTCGAGGAACAGCTTGCCCTTCTCCGTCACATGGTCGAGCGCAGCGCCGGTGGGCGGGTGGCATGAACGCCACGCTGTCCC
>JACCXM010000107.1 GCA_013697005.1 Chloroflexia bacterium
GGATTGGGGTGAGGGCTTGCGCCACCGGCGCCCCGCGGTGAACTTCCCGGCTTTCCCGATACCCGAAAAGTTTGCCAAGTTTGCCAAGTTCAACACGTTCGGAAGTGGCTTGCCACACCGCCGCCGACGATAATCGCGTGTCAGGGTCACAGACACGTTTCCCACCACCGGCGCGGATCGGAGTCCGACGGAGTGAAAACCACGGCCGAGGCCGTCATCATCGGCGCCGGGATCATGGGTTGTGCCATCGCCCATGCCCTGGCCGAGCGCGGCCTGACCGAAGTCGTCGTGCTGGAGCGCGACCAGATCGGGCGCGGCGCCACCGCCGATGCCGCCGGCGGTGTGCGTCAGCAGTTCTCGACCGAGACCAATATCCGCCTGGCGCGGGAGAGTGTCCGCGTCTGGGAGACCTTCGCCGAGCGCTTCGGCCGCGATATCGGTCTCCGCCAGCAAGGCTATCTCTTTCTGCTCACCGATCCCGCCGAGGAACCGGTGTTCCGCGCCAACCTCGCGTTGCAGAACGGTCTCGGCGTCCCCTCGCGCTGGGTGTCGCCGGAGGAGATCGCCGCGTTGAATCCCCACGTCGTCCGCGACGACGTCATCGGCGGCGCTTTCTGCCCCGAAGACGGCTGGTGCGATACCTACGGCGCGACGATCGGGTTTGCCCAGGCGGCGCGCGCCCTCGGGGTGCGCATCGCGGAGGAGACCCCGGTCACGGATATCCTGATCGAGGGGGACCGCGTACGGGGGGTGCGCACCGCGAGAGGCGATGTCAACGCGCCGCTGGTCGTCATCGCCGCTGGTCCCCAGACGCGCGGGGTCGGCGCCATGGCCGGCGTCGAGTTGCCGATCGATCCCTACCGCCGCATGAGCTTCATCACCGAACCGTTCGCCGCCCTGCCGCAGAGTCTGCCGATGACGATCGATTTCGCCAGCGGTCTCTACTTCCACCCCGAAAGCCGCGGCTTCCTCTTTGGCATGGGAAACCGCGCGGAACCGAGCACGACCGACAAGACCGTCGACGAGAGCTGGATGGCGACCACGGTCGAGGCGCTGGTCGCGCGCGTCCCCGCCTTCGCGGAGGCAAGCATCTTGCGCGGCTGGGCCGGTTTCTACGAAGTGACTCCAGACGACAACCCGCTCCTGGGCTGGACCGGCGGTGCGGACGGTCTGGCCGTGGCGGCCGGGTTCAGCGGCCACGGCTTCATGCTCGGTCCGGCCATCGGCCGCTGCATGGCGGAGATGTTCCTGAGTGGTGCGGTCAACGATTCCGGCAGCGACAGCGACATCGACATCAGCCCCTTCCGTCCCTCCCGCTTCGCCGAGGGCGATCTGGCGCAGGAATACAATGTGATTTGATGGATGATGGATGATGGGTGATGGGGTGAGCGTATCACGGACCTTGGACGCATCCCGGACTGACCAGACAGATAGGATTGGCGCGAGAGATGACATCACCCAGCACCGACGATCCATCACCCTATGACCCTAACACCCTGTCACCCTCGTTCGAGCATGGCCATGCCGACTACGCCGAGAGTGAGCTGCTGGAGCAGGCGCGGGGCAACGCGCAGGCGTTGATTCTGGCGACGGTGGCGTTCCTGGAGACGCGCGATATCGCGGCGGCGGAATGGGCGGCGGCTATCGGGGAGACGTTTTCCGCTGGCTGGGGTGAAGTGCGGCCTTGGGACGCCGGAGAGTTCCTCGATGCCATGTTGACCAATCTGCGCGCCCTCGGCGCGGAGGTGACCGATGCGGAGCTCGGCGTCGATCGCGCCGAAGCGACGATCGCCGGCTTCCCCGATCTGGAGTTGTGCGCGCTCTTTGGCGTCGATCCGTCCCACGCGGCCGCCATTCACGACGCGGCGGCCGCCATCGCCGCGCCGCGCGGGCTGCGCTGGACCTGGCAACTGGAGCCGGAAGGTGTGACGCGCTTCATCGTCGAGCGGACCGAAAACGCGGGGTGAACCGGTGGCGATGACAATCGGGGTGGCGCGGGTGACGCTCTACCTGGAAGGCACCTTCAGTCTCAAAGATAAGCGTCAGATCGTCCGCTCCATCACCCAGAAAGCGCGCAACCAGTTCAACGCCGGCATCGCCGAGGTCGAGGATCTCAACGATGCTCGGGTGGCGACCCTGGCCGTCGTCGTCGTCTCCAACGACCCCAATCACGCCCAGGAGATGTTGCAAACAGTGATCGACTTCATCGAGCGCCGTGTCGAGCTGGGGGTGCTGGGCGAGGTGGACACGGAGCTGATTCCGTATGGGAATTGATGGACTCGGTTGGTCACGAACCTATGCCCGGCTCTATTTCCAATAAATCGAGGAACTGCCGAGGAGAAAGGATGGTTACATCCTGGAAGCTCCCAAAAGCCTGGAGATGGCGGTCTCCAGTCACGAGGTAGGTCGCGTCACCCGCGACGGCGGTGGCCAACACGAGATCGTCTTCCTCGTCTTCGCCGACTCCTTGTGCTGAGGGAGTAGGGGCAACCATGATTGCGTCGGCACGCAGCAGCGCGAGCGTTTGCTGAACTTGGTCGCCGGTGTACCGAGTTTGGAAGTAACGCTTTTGCCAAGTCCGATCCAGGCCATAGAGGACGTGTTCGGAAAGGATCAGCTCGAATCGACCTCCCGTCCATCGCTGGACAATGAGAGCCGGAGCGGTCTGCCTTCCCAGAAACGCGGAGGCGAGGACATTGACATCGAGAGTGGCTCGGATCACCGCTAGCTAAGGAGTGCCTCGCGCTCGGCGCGCATCTCGGCACGCACTTCTGCCACAGCTCTGGTTACCTCCCGCTCGATCTCCTCTTCCGGGACATCGCGAAAAGGCTCCCGCATTGCCTCGAGCACACGGCGGCGTTCGGCAAACTGCTCGTCCATGCGGGCGAGCCGTGGCAGATCCTCTGCGGAAATCAGTACCGCGACGGGGATGCCAGCCTTCTCGATAACGACTCTGGCCTCGCCTCGGGAGACTTCGTCCACCAGACTGGATAGGTGGTTCTTTATCTCGGAAAACTTCATTGTTCGCGTACCCGGACGCTGTTCGAGCATGGTGTCTTCCTCGAGTCCATTGGCACTAATGACGCAAGAAGGGTCCGGAACACGCCAATTCTAGCCCATACCATTTACGGCACCGGCGACGCCCCCGCATCCTCCACATCGAACCCGTCCGCGGAAAGCGGGGCGAGGGGCGCGGATTCCAGAACGGCGTCGCGCCCGAGGTCACTGAACAGCACCGCGCCGTCCGGGGCGATGGCGACCCCAACCGGCTGCGCCAGTCGCTCGCTCCCGGCCGCGCCCACGGTTGCGATGACCGTGCCGTCCCGGTTGAAAAGGAGAACTTGCCCGGCGTTCGAGGCGGTCGCATAGAGATTGCCTTGCGCATCAAATGCGAGATACGGCTGGAAGGCCGGTGGCAAACCGGTGGGGTCGGGTGCTGGCCAGACCGAAACCGGCCACTGCGCGACCGGCGCGCCGCCGGGGGTGAAAATAGAGATGCGGGCGTTGCCGGAATCGGCGACGTAGACATTGCCGTCCGCGCCGAGCGCGATCCCGACCGGCTCGATGAGCTGATCGGGCGCCGTTCCGTAACCGCCCCAGGCATCGACGAAGACGCCGTCGCGAGTGAAGAGCTGGACCCGCTCGTTGCCGGTGTCCACCACGTAGATGGCGTCATCGCTCACCGCAATATCGCGGGGACCGAAAAAGCGGCCACCCGCCTCGTCGACTCGGCCTGGATCGTCCACGAGATCGACCGTTTCGCCGCCAATGGTCTGGACGATCGTGCCCGCGGCATCGAGCGCCACCACGCGATGGCCCCAGGTGTCGGCAACCCAGGTGACGCCGTCAGGACCGATCGAGATCCCGGTCGGTCCCAGGCCGTTTTCGGTTCGCACGAAGCTGACGCCGTCATCGTCCTCGCCCCAGATTCCGAGCAGATCGCCGTCACGATCGAAGCGTTGCACGCGGGCATTGCCGCTATCGACGACCGCGATCGCGCCGTCGGACCCCACCGCCACCCCGATCGGATCCTGGAACTGCCCCGGCTCGCTCCCCGGTCCGGCGCGATCGCTCAGCGCGAACGGCCCCGTGGCGGGGGTCACCCGTCCGGCCAGCTCCGGCGCCAATCCCACGGCCACGGTCTCCGCGGCGGGGAGGGGAATCCCGGTCCGGAAGAGCAGATAGCGCCAGACATCGAGCCAGCGGCTGGGATTAATCAGCGTGCCCGCGATCGCTCCCATGTCCGGCGCTAGATACTGCGCTGGGACGCTGGTCAGCCAGGGCCACGACGCAACCGCATACCCGGCATCCGCCAGGCCCACATCGGTCGCGGCGATGACGACCTGGGCGTCAGCGGTGGCGCCCGTTCCCGGCGCGACGACGGAAAGATCGGGGAACTCGCGGAAGTACCAGATATACGGCCAGCGCACGTCGCGCTCCAGCGCGATGCGCAGACCGTGACTCCCGGTGGGATCGCGCGCCGAGCCCTCGCCGACGCCGGCATCGCGGGCCAAACGCAGAAAGCGCTCGATACTGGGCAGCGTGCCGAGCGCGGCCGTGCGCTGGGCGAGGCGCTCGTTGCCGAGATCGGCGCGGCTGAACGCGAGGAGATTGGCCGACCGCAGCCCGAAGGCCCCCAACAGGAGGGCGATCACCAGCAGCGCGATCAGCGGCGACTGGGTCCGGTCCCCTGTTTCCGGATCGTCCTGGCTCAACCGCCAGACGAGGTAGACCATCGGCACGACCACGAGGCAGAGGACCGCGACCGCCGGCAACGCCGCCGCGGGACCGCCGCCACGATCGTCGATCCTGGTCAGCAGCACCCCGACCGCGGCCACTCCGACGACGATGCCCAGCATGAGCAGCGCAAGCAATCCGCCAACCCCGTGCCAGACATTGGCCCAGGCGATCTCGCGCAGGACATTGCCGAGGGCGATACCGCCGAGCATCACCAGCGGCAACGCGATGTGGATGGCGTGCTCCGGACCGCGTCCGGCGGAAAAACTCCAGATCGCAAACGCCGCCCCGAACCAGCCGGTAAACATCGCGACGGCATCGCCGCGCTCCTCGCGTTCGCGCCCGAGCGCCACGATCGCGAAGACGATGGCGATTGCTTCGTAGATGAGCAACAGCAGCAGAAACAGTTGCACCGGCTGCCCACCGCTCTCGGTGAGCAGCCGCCACCACGCCGCTACGGTTGCTCCCGCTCCCGCGATACCGGCGGGGTTCGAGAGGAAGCGGGTGAAGCAGAGAACGGCGGTCGCGACGGCGGCGAGCGTGAATGCCAACCCCGCGTCCCGGCCCCGCAGCGCCTGCAACCCGCGCCGGATCGTCCCCTCCGGAGCGGCCAGCGCGGCCAGCGCGATCCCTACGGCCAAGGTCAGGGCGACGGTGAGCGCACTCGGTCCGGTGGCGTAGGCCGCACCCGCCACCACGCCCAGGGCGATGGCCGGGCCGCGTTTGGTGGCTCCCATTTCCGGATCGCCGAGGCGCACCAGGCACGCCACCGCGGCCAACGCCAGCGCGGCGACGACGATCTCGGGGGAGACGACCCGCGAGGCATAGACGAGCGCCGGTGAAAACGCCGCCAGCGTGGCCATGCCGAGCGCGGCCGCGTCGCCAGTCCAGCGCCGCAATGCCAGGGGCAGGGCCACGAGCGCCAGACCCGCTAGCGCCGGCACGATGCGGGCGACTACGTCAGTCGCACCGAATAGAAAAAACGCGGCCCCCTCCAGCAGCAGGAAGAGGGCGCCCACGTCCGGAATCGCGTCGCCGGTTATGGGAGGCTGACCGCGGAAGAGCACCCAGGCGTCGTAGGCGCGCGCGGCCTCGCCCGCGTCGAGCGCCCAGGTATCGAGCCGCAGCAGACGGATCGCCACCGCGACAATACCCGTGGCGACCCAGCCGAGCGTCTGCCACAGACTGAGCCCGCCGAAGGCGATCACCCGGTCGAGCGCGCTGTCTCCGCCCGCCTCCCGCCTCCCGCCACCCGCCTCCACGTCGCTCACCTGTCCTCGCTCACGATCAGTAGCGAATCTGGTTGTAGAGCGGGACGAGATCGTTGCGGATGTAGAGGGTGTAGTCGTAGGAGCTGATGCGGGTGGGGAGATCGCGATACATCACGAGACGATACAGACCCTGCTGCCCCTCGGGCGTCAGCAGGTGCGAGAGCGTTTCGCCGATGGAGGTGGCGATGGCGCGCACGCCGTGCGGATTGTCCGCATTGCCCCAGGCCGACTGTGACGGCGAGATTTCCGGCGCGATCGCGAAGTGGCGGTAGATCTCTTCCGGAAACCACCAGCGCAGCACGTACTCCTGCGCCGTATATCCGTCCAGATAGGGCTCGACCGAGGAGCGGTTGTCGTGGGCGACCAGCACGACTGGGACGCCGTCCGGTGGTCCGGCCAGCGTGCCGCCGTAGAGATGCCGGTTCGGGAAATCGCGCAGGTACCACTGCATCGGCCAGGATGTGCCCTTGTTATCGTCGTACCAGATTTCCAGCTCGCGGCCACCGTCGATCATCGCGGAGAGTGTCGCCAACTCGCCGGCCATGCGGTGCATATCGGGGGAGGTCTGGGTGTAGACGAGCATGTCCTTCGGCACGTCGCCTTCCTGGTAGACCAGTCGCCAGGCGACATGGACCTGGGCCAGGGTCAGCACCAGTACGAGCGCGGCCAGCGCCGGCGCCGCAGCCTGCCGCGCGCCACGGCGCAGCGCGGCCACGACGACGAGGACGATTCCGGCGACGACGGGCGCGGCGAGCAGCCACCAGCGGTCCCGCACCGCGGCGGTCAGCACCCGTTCCCAACCGCCGGCAACGGTTGCGGAGACGAACTCGCCATACGACATGGGGGCTGCGAGGAGGAACCAGCAGACCGCCAATGCCAGGAGCGACCCGCAGAGTGCCCATTGCGGCAAGCTCCAGCTTGGCGAAACTGAATCGACGCCGCGCGGCTGTAGGGGCGAAGCCTGCGGCGCCCGCGCTACATATTCGCGGTGGCACGGTTCTCTCAACTTCGCTGCCCCTTCACTGAGAAACGCCGCGGCGAGCAGAATGGCGGGGAGGGTGATGT
>JACCXM010000119.1 GCA_013697005.1 Chloroflexia bacterium
GGGGGGTCGACCTACCGAGCCGTTCAGGCCACGCATGACCGGCTCGGCGACTACTGGTTGTTCTGCGCCGGCAATCCCGATCTGCTTTTCACCGACAACGAGAGCAATGGCCAGCTCTTATGGAATACGGTCAACCTCGCGCCATACACCAAGGACGGTATCGGCGAGGCGGTTATTCACGGTCGGCGCGACGCGATCAATCCGGATGGCAGCGGCACCAAGGTCGCCGCGCACTACCCCCTGCTCCTGCCGCCGGGCGCGACGGAAACCGTCCTGCTGCGGCTCAGCGCTGCGCCGGAAGCGGAGCCACTGGCCGATCCGTTCGCCGGAGCGGAGGCCGTCTTCGCGGCCCGCATTGCCGATGCCGACGCGTTTTATGCGCCGCTCGCGGCCGGTCTCGATCCCGAGTCCGCGCTCATCCAGCGCCAGGCCTACGCCGGGTTGATCTGGACCAAGCAGTTCTATTTCTTCGACGTCGGCCAGTGGCTCGATGGCGATCCAGCGGGACCGCCTCCGTCCGCGGAACGAAAGCACGGGCGCAACGCCGGGTGGCGACATCTCAACAATGCCGACGTGATCTCGATGCCCGATACCTGGGAGTACCCGTGGTACGCCGCCTGGGATCTGGCATTCCATTGCGTCCCCTTTGCCCGCATCGATCCTGAGTTCGCCAAGCGCCAGCTCGTACTCCTTCTGCGCGAGTGGTACATGCACCCCAATGGCCAAATCCCGGCCTACGAATGGACCTTCGACGACGTCAATCCGCCGGTGCTGGCCTGGGCTGCCTGGCGCGTGTATCAGATCGACGCCGAGGTGACGGGCAAAAAGGACCGCGCCTTCCTGGAGCGAGTTTTTCACAAGCTGATGATGAACTTCACCTGGTGGGTCAACCGCAAGGATCACGCCGGGCGCAACGTTTTTCAAGGCGGGTTTCTCGGACTCGACAACATCGGGGTCTTCGACCGCAGCAAACCCCTCCCCACGGGCGGCTATCTCGAGCAGGCGGACGGCACGGCCTGGATGGGAAGCTTCAGCCTGCAACTGATGACGATTGCGCTGGAGCTGGCGCGCGGGAATCGCGTCTACGAGGACATCGCGACCAAGTATTTCGAGCACTTCCTCTATATCGCGGGGGCGATGAACGACATCGGTGGCGAGGGGATCGAGCTCTGGGACGAGCATGACGGATTCTTCTACGACGTGCTCCAGCTGCCAACTGGCGAGACGATGCGGCTGAAAGTGCGCTCCCTGGTCGGGTTGATCCCGCTCCTGGCGGTCGAGACGATCGAACCAGACGTATTGGAGGAGCTCCCTGGCTTCAAACGCCGCCTGAGCTGGTTTCTGACCAACCGGCCACAGCTCGCCAGTCTGGTCGCGCGTTGGTACGAACCGGGACTTGGCGAGCGCCGCTTGCTGGCCCTGGTGCGCGGTCACCGCATGAAGCGGCTGCTCCAGCGGATGCTCGATCCGGAGGAGTTTCTCAGTCCATACGGAATCCGCTCGCTGAGCCGGCGTCATGCCAGCGAGCCCTTCACCATGCCGGTCGAGGGCGAGATGCATATGCTGAGTTACGAACCGGCTGAATCGCAGACCTCGCTGTTCGGGGGTAACTCCAACTGGCGGGGACCGATCTGGTTTCCGCTGAACTACCTGCTCATCGAGGCGCTGCGCGAGTTTCATCGCTATTACGGCGACGAGTTTCTGGTCGAGCACCCGACCGGGTCCGGGGTGCAACTGCCGCTCAACCAGGTCGCCGACGACCTCGCCGCGCGGCTCGTGAACATCTTCCGCCGCGGTCCCGACGGCCGCCGCCCGTTCTGCCAGGACAACGAGCTGCACCAGAGCGATCCACATTGGCGCGACTATCTACTCTTCCACGAATATTTCAACGGCGATACCGGGGCCGGTCTCGGGGCCAGTCACCAGACCGGTTGGACCGCGTTGGTGGTGCCGCTGTTGGAGGGCCGGATGTCGGACGCGAGACGAGGGTGATAAGGTGATGGGGTGATGGGGTGATTCAGGGGTAAGCATGCAAGCACTCTTCGGCGCACGCGGCGCGGCGGATATCAATCTCGTCCTGCAGATCCTGTTGTTGGCGGGGCTGCTGGCTGGGTTTTATCTGGCGCGGCAGAAACGATTCACGCAGCATGGCAATGTCCAGACGGCGATGGTGCTGCTCAATCTGGTACTGATCGTGGCGATGATGGCGCCCAGCTTGTATGGCTACGTGATCGCCGGGCAGAGCTCCACCGGGCGCGTGGCGCGGTTGATGATCGGGCACGGGGTGCTCGGTCTCATCGTTCAGCTCGTCGCGCTCTATCTGGTCGTCCGGATGCGCACCAATCTGATCCCGGAACGGTGGCGGGTCAGCAATATCAAGCGCGCGATGCGGCTGACGCTGGCGGTGTGGACGGTGTTGGTGCTGCTGGGGGTCGGGATTTACGGCGAGCGGTATCTCAACCAGCGCACGATCGCCAGCGCGCCGTTGCTGGAGTTTCGCCAGCTCGGGGCCGATCTCTACGTGCATGCCGTCGAGCTGCAAGATGCGTCGGCCCGCGGCAGTCTGCCCGCGGTCAAGCGCCACGCCGAGCACCTGATCAACCTGATCGAGGGGAAGAGCGGTCTGCATTACGGCGACAACGACATCGACGGCTATATGGAAGATCCCGGCGACGGCGTGGGGCTGCTGGCCCGCCTCGATACCGTCACCACCGTGACCGATGAGGCGGAAGTCACCGCCCGCGCCGGGGAGGTCCGCGCCCAGCTCGAGCAGGTCATTGATCTATCAGTCGATCTCGCCGGAGCGCAGGCGGTCACGGATACGACGGCACCGGTGGCCGCGGTCTTCAACTTGGCGCGGCAGGCCAACGGTCTCGGGGTGTTCGGGATCGATTTCGCGGCGCGCACCGCCGGGGTGATCGAAGCGCCCGCCCTGGCAATGGCCAGCCCATCGGCCACGGGTCCCGGCGGGGTGGCAATTGTCGAGGACGAGTTCCTCTTCCTGCCGGAAGTGTTGACGATTCCGGCCGGGACGACGGTGACCTGGGTCAACGACGAGCAACCCAAGCACACCGCGACATCGGACGACAGACTATTCGACACCGGCGACCAACTGCTCGGCGACAGCTACTCGCACACCTTTGATGCACCCGGTATCTATCCCTACTACTGCCGCTACCATGGCGACATCGACGGGGTCGGCATGGCGGGGACCATCGTGGTCGAATAGTGGGTTACTGCGTCCCGAGTAATCAGCCAAGGAGCCGGGTCTGATGACCGCGGTGTCCGATAGCATGATCCGGCGGGCCACCCCGGATGAGGCGCCGTTCCTCAACGCGCTCACCGGGCGCTCGGTGCTCTATTGGGGATACGAACCGGAGTTTCTCGATTGGGAACCCGAGGCGATCACCGTCACCGCGGATTTCATCGCCCACTCGCCGGTCTACGTCCTGATGGAGGATGACCGCGTCGTCGGCTACTACGGTCTGGCGGGAGAACCTCCCGAGATGGTGCTTGACAAACTGTTCGTCGAAGCGGACCGCATCGGCACCGGCGCCGGAAAGCGCCTCTGGCGCCACGCGGTCGCCACGGCGCGGGGGCTGGGAGCGAAAGTGCTGACCTTCGCCAGCGATCCCAACGCCGCGCCGTTCTACCGGGCAATGGAGGCGCAGTGGGTGAGCGCCGAGCCAACCAGCCGCCCCGGCTGGGTATTGCAGATGTTCCGCTACCCGATATCGGATGCCACCCCAGCGCCGATACAAGCGCAAACCGAGGGAGCACCATGAGTGTCACGACGGAGTTGCGCCAGCGCGCCGGACCACTCTGGGACGCCCAGCTCGTCCATCCCCTCGTGCGCGGTATCGGCGATGGAACATTGGCGATCGAGACCTTTGGGCTCTGGCTGCGGCAGGACTACCTTTTCCTCATCGACTATGGGCGCACCCTGGGCTACGCGGCGGCGCGTGCCCCGGACCTGGCCACGCAGCAAGGGTTCGCCGCGGCCATGCACGAGACACTGCACACCGAAATGGATCTGCACCGCTCGTATGTGGCGGAATTCGGGATCATGGCGGCCGATCTGGAACGGGAAGCCATGCTGCCGACGACCCAGGCCTATACCGACTTCCTGCTGCGAACGGCGGCGACCGCGGATTTCGCGGAGATCGTGGCGGCGATCTTGCCCTGCATGTGGGGATACAGCGATCTGGGGCGGGCCCTGGCGCGGCAAGGGTTTCCCGCCGACGAGCGCTACGCGCGCTGGATCACGATGTACGCCGCGGACGAGTTCGCGACGCTGGCGCAGTGGTGCCGGGACGTGCTCGACACCGCGGCGGAGCACCTCTCCCCAGCCGCCCGCCATCGGGTCGAAACCGCGTTCATGATCTCCAGCCGCTACGAGCTGGCCTTCTGGGAGATGGCCTGGCGCGGCGAGAACTGGATGCCTCCGGAATAACTCTTCAAAAGTGCCGCAAGACCATCCATGTGTCATTCCAACGAACGAGGAATCTGTACGTCGTCGTCCATCGTGGCCGATCGGGTTCTGAGACGAGATTCCTCGTAAACTCGGAATGACACCTCTACCTCGTCACAGCACCCAGGGTGACATTGCCTCTACAGCGGTAGCATGAGCTGCCCCATCGCCTCGTGCCTACGGGGAGCCACCACGGTATCGTCGCTCCTGGGCTCCCGATCGCCGAAGCCATAATGGTGCCGGATTTCGGCGATGCGGCGCTCCAGTCCCTGGCAATAGTCCCGCGGCGCGTCGGCCCCGGGGTAGGCGCGTTCGTAGCGCGGCAACAGGACCGGAAAGGCATCACCAACAAATCCGAAGGAGTGCTCGTTGACCAACGGCGCCAGGCGGAGCGGTCCCGCCCAGAAGGTGGTGGCGCCATGTTCGCACGCCGCGGCCGCGATGCCCGCGATCGCGTCGTCCCCATCGGTCAACCCCGGCAACACCGGCGCCATGTACACCCCGCAAGGCACCCCGGCATCCGCCAGCCTGCGCATCACCGCCAGCCGCTGCGCGGGCGACGGGGTGCCTGGCTCGATGCTGCGCCACAACTCCCGCCGCAATACCTCCGCCATGTTGGTCTTGACCATGATCCGCGCCGTGAAATCCTCCCCGGCATTGAGACCGAGGTACACGTGAGTGGTGCGGGCGTAGCAATAGTGGCGGCCGTGAACGCATCCCCGGTAGGGATTCAGCGACCAGCGAAACGGCATCCCCGACACGCGGTTCAGCGCGGATTTACAGGGTTGCTCGATGTAGTGGGGGCGCACAATGCGCGCAAAATAGATCAAAGTTCGTATTTGTCAATGCCGCCGCTATCGGCTATCGGCTGTTGGCTGTTGGTTCCGGCGGATTGCCTGCGCCGGCCGTCAGTCAGGGCGATTGTCCACTGCCTTAGCTCGTCAAACTTGGCGAACTTGGCGAACTTGGCGAACTTCTCGGCTGTGCAGATCGCCTGTTGCCCCGTCTCCGGCCGACCCCATAGCTGATAGCCGAGTGCCGAGTGCCGAGTGCCGAGTGCCAACAGGGAACTAATCGCCTGGCAATGAAGTACAAGGGGTAGCAGCGGGGTCGCGTCGGTGGAGGGCCGTCCCCTGGACGACACGAACTCGGATTCGGCGACGGCAATCGAATCTGATTCCGATTCGGCATTGGTCGAGCGTGCGCGGCGCGGGGATATCGCCGCGTACGATGAGATTGTGCGCCGCTATCAGAAGCTGGCTTTCCGGATCGCCTACACCATCGTCGGCTCGGCTGCCGATGCCGAGGACGCCGCCCAGGAGGGATTCGTTCGCGCCTATCACGCCCTTCACCGCTTTCACCAGGGCGCTCCGCTGCGGCCCTGGCTGGTGACGATCGTCGCCAACGCGGCCCGCGGCCGCCGCACCGCTGCCGGACGGCATCCCACTCTGACGCTGAGTGCCGCGGAGTTCCTCCCGGACGATTCGACGCGGTCGCCCGAGACAGCGGCGCTGGTTAGTGAACGTCGGAAGGAGTTGCTGGCGGCGGTCGACGCCCTACGCGATGACGATCGGCAAGTGATCGCCTACCGCTATTTTTTCGATCTTTCGGAGGCGGAGACGGCTGAATTGCTCGGTTGCGCCCGCGGTACGGTGAAATCACGGCTGTCGCGGGCGCTCGACCGCCTGCGGCAGGGGTTCGGCGGAGATGGGCAGACCGCCGCCGCAGGGGGCCGCCATGGATGAGTCGCGTCTTCCCCTCGCCGCCATATCGGACTCCGAGCTGGAGCAGGCACTGATCGATCTGGGACGGGTGCTGGCCTACCCGGTCACGCCTGACTTGTCGCGTCAGGTTCGGGTACGGCTCGGCGGGAGAGGGGCTACCGGCTCCCTTCTCTCTCGACGAAGGCGGGAAGAATCCGGGCTGTGGGGCTGGCGTCAACAGTTCGTATGGCTGGCCGTTGCGTGTCTGCTGATCGCGATCGTGGCCGGGCTCGCCGTGTTCCCCGACGCCCGCATGGCCATCGCCGACCGGCTTGGTCTGCGCGGTCTGGACATTCGCTGGGTCGAGGAGACACCGACGATCGAACCGGCGCCGGTTGGTGCGCCGCTGCTGCTCGGGCGCCCGCTGACCCGCGACGAGGCCGGGGCGGCCGTCGATTTTCCCATCCTCGTACCCAGTGCGCCCGGGTTCGCCAACCCGCGCGAAATCTATCTCTCCGGTCAGGGCGACAGCGCGATGATCTCCTTCGTCTATCCCGCGTCGCCGGAGTTGCCGGCCAGCGACGAAACTGGTGTCGGCGCACTGTTGACCCAATTTCAGGGCGACTCCGAGCGCGGTCTGATCGAGAAGGGTCTCGTCGGCGATGGGGACGACCCGGAGCCGAGTCTGGAAGCAGTCACGGTCAACGGCGAGCCGGGGTACTGGATCAGCGGCGCGCCCCACGGCGTCTTTTTCATCTGTTTCGATGCCGGTGAGTGCCGGGAAGAACGCTACCGCCTGGCCAGCGACGTGCTGGTCTGGGAGCAGCATGGATTGACACTGCGTCTCGAATCGTCGCTGTCGCGCGATGTGGCGCTGGCGGTCGCGGCATCGGTGCGTCCTATCGAATAGCCGCCGCCGGGAACCTCGCGGCGTCCGGCAGGGTATGGAGGGTAGAACCGGGCGCGCCGGAGCGGCATCAGCCTGCGGCCGCGAACGCAAGGCAATGAGGAGGATCGATCATGCGTCTCCAACAGGCGTTAGCCGGGATTCTGATGGCGGCCGCCATGCTGGTGTTCTCGGCGCCTGCCCTGGCCGGCGGCTGGGCGGTCGTGCATCTGGACGAGCAACCGGGGGAGGTCGTCGCCGGTGAGCCGTGGCGATTCGGGTTCATGGTCTTGCAGCACGACGTCACCCCGAACAGCGATGTCACACCCGTCGTACGCGCCATCCACAAGGAGACAAGCAAAGAGATCATGGCCACCGGCACGCAGCAGGGTAAGACCGGGCACTTCGTGGCCGAGGTGACGTTCCCGCTCGCTGGGGAGTGGAAATGGCTGATTCATCCCGAGCCGTACGCCGAAACATCGTTCGCGACGCTCGATGTCCTGACCAGTCCGGACGCGAATTCGTACCGGGCCAATCTCCTCACGGGTTCTTGCGCCGAGGCGGGAAAGGTCGCGTTTCCACTCGGCATCGTGGAAACTCAGACGTTGCCGATGAAAACGTCACAACTGCCGCTCGGGGTCGCTGTCTCCACGATCGACACTCCGCTGCCGGAACTTCTCGCGACCGCGCACGCCATCGGAATCGGCGCGGGCGAGAGAGATTCCGTCCCTAGCGCTATTGCCTGCGGAGACATCGGTGGCACAGCTGTAGAGAGCGCATCTGAGGTGGTGCTAGGTCTACAGGACGAGGTGAGCGCGCGCAATGTCGGGGTGGCGGTGCTGCGCGATGCGGGCGAGCGCACGACCGTATCACTCTATCTGCTCGAGATGGGATCACCGGGCGCCGCTGATACGGTCGCCTCGGGCGCGGAAAAGACGATCGACATCCTCGATGCCTTTGTGTTCGCGCCATTTTCGATCGAGGCCGCGCCCGGCGACACGATTACCTGGGTCAACCGCTCCGCCGCGTCTCACACCGTGACCGGCGACGATCTGGCGTTCGACGACTCGGGACCGATCGCTCCCGGAGAGTCGTTCAGCCTCACCTTCGACGCACCGGGAACCTATGCCTATCACTGCGGACCGCACCCAGGCATGGTGGGACAGATTGTGGTCGCGTAGGACTGATCAGGCGCAATCGGTGCGGACCACCACCAGCGCATCGGCCCCGGACTCCGCGCCCCAGACCTCGCCCGGCCGGCCGAGTATCTGGCGCACCGCCGCGCCGGGATCAAGCAGGGATACGATGGCGAAGGTCTCCGTGTCGGGATCGAAGCGGACCAGCGCGTTGGCGCCGAAGTCGCTCAACCAGACGTCATCGCGCTCATCGACATAGACAGCGTAGGCTTGCGGCGCGTCGCCGGGCAGCCGCCATTCGGTCCACGCCCCGGTGGCGGGATCGTAGCGGCCGACCTGACCGGCGGTCCATTGGCTGGTCCAGAGCACACCATGGGAATCGGACCAGACCCGGCGGGTTCCCTGACCGGCGGTCGGTGGCTCGATCTCCTCCAATGAGAAGCTCTCCCCTGCCCCCGGCACGATGCGACCGAGATAGCTCCCCGCCAGCGAGGCGTAGTAGACCTCGCCCTCCGGCGTGACATCGATTCCGTACGGTCCCTGACCGCGCGGCGCGGCGAGCGGCTCGAGGGTCGTGCCCGGTGGCGTGACCGCCGGATCGAGCCGGCCCACGATGCCATTCTGGCCGGTGAACCAGACGACGCCGGCGGGGTCGAGCGTCGCGGTGTTGAGATTGGCGTTCTCGCCCGCCAGCGGCCAGACCGCGAGCTCGTGCGTCCCGGCATCGACGCGCACCATCGCATTCAGCCCAGTGTCGGTTACCCACGCCGCGCCATCCGGCCCGACCACGACCCCGTGCGGCGACGATCCCTCGCCAAGGGGAATCGTCTCGATCTCGCCGGTGGCCGGGTCGAGCAACCCCAACGCGCCGGCGTGCTGGGCGGTGTACCAGACGCCTTGGCCATCGGCCGCCGGCGCGACGTCGTGCGGGTGTTCTCCTGGCAGAACCGGAAATGTCTCGACGGTCAGGCACGACTCCGGTGCCGTCTCCGCAACCGGGGTCGCTTGCGCCGAAACCGTTCCGGCCACTATCGGCGCCAGGAGGAAAACCCCTGCCATGAACGGGGCGACGACATGCATGGTGGGCTCCTTATCTGGCCGTCGTGCGCGGGAGATCGGCTGCAGTCTACCCCGCCGCCAACAGCGCGCCGATCAGCACGAGACCCGCGCCCGCCCAGACGATTGGCGCGGGGCGTTCGCCCGAGAGCATCAGTCCGATGAGCACGGAGGACTCGCGCAGCGTCGAAACCCGCCCCGCCGGGGCCTGCTGAAAGGCGAAGAGCACTAACAAGTACGCCGCGACTGCCCCGATTGCGATCAGCACACCCGAGCGCAGACCCCTCCGCAGGCGGGTGCGGTTTCCCCGGACCAGCAGCGTCAACAGCACACCCTGGATACCAAGCACCGCGCCAAGATAGCCAACCGGCGACACCTGGCGCACGGCGGCGGCATCGACGACCGAATAGACGGCGATTGTCAATCCGGTCAACAGGGCAAATGCCACCGCGGCGCCCTGTCCCGCCTGCCTGCCAGATACCGCAATCAACACCAGTCCGATGGCGAGCGAGATCGCCCCGATCAGCGCCTGCCCGTCCGGCGGCTCGGCGAGGAGGAGGCACCCTCCGAGTGTCACCAACAGCGGCGCGACGCCACGCCCCAGGGGGTAGGCCACTGAGAGCGCGCCGCGACGATAGGCCGCGGACAATCCGAGTGCGTAGGCGACGTGGGTTCCCGCCGACGCCAGCACCAGCGGCAGCACCACCCACGGCGGCGAGATCACGATACCAGGCAAGAGCACGACTCCGATCACCAGTCCGGCGACGGCCATCGCCGCCACCCGGTCTGCTTCGGCGTGCAGCACCCGGTTCCAGCCGGCATGCACGACCGCGGCAACGAGCACGAGCACGATGGCGACGGGATCGATGACAGCCTCCCGGTCGCAGGCAGGCGGCGACCAGCCCTGGCGAATAGCATGCGGTTAACATTTTCCCGCATTGCGTATGGTGTTGCGTATCCTGTTCCGTAGTTCTTGACGTCGTAACGCAAAGGGATAGGCCATGGAGCTCGGCGGTTTGCACCACGTCACCGCGGTGACCAGCGACGCGCCAGGGAATCTGGATTTCTACACGAATGCGCTCGGGCTGCGCCTGGTGAAGAAGACGGTCAACCAGGACGACGTCTCCGCCTATCACCTGTTCTACGGCGACGAGACCGGCAGTCCCGGCACCGAAGTGACGTTTTTCGATTGGGCCGGCATGGGACCGAACCGACCGGGGACGGGCGGTATCGTCGAGATCGGTCTGCGCGTACCGGACCGGGCGGCGCTCGATTGGTGGACGCGGCACTTCGATGCCCTTGGCGTGCCGCACGGTGGTGTCGAAGCAATCGCCGGGTATGACACCATCCGCTTCGCCGATCCCGAAGGACAACGCCTGGCGCTGGTGGCGGGAGGGAGTGATGACGAATTCGCGCCGTGGCGGCGGAGCGCGGTGCCGGTGGCGCATCAGATCCGTGGGCTGGGCCACGTCACTCTGGCGGTCGACCGCCTGGCGCCGACGGCGCGGGTGCTGACCGAGGTGCTCAATTTCCGCCAGACCAGCGACTACCTGGCGGTGGATAACCCCGCCTTGCGCACCGTCGTTTTCCAAACCGGTCCCGGTGGCCCCGGCGCCGAGGTGCGCGTCGAGGAGCGCCCGGACTTGCCCCCCACGCGGCTTGGCAGCGGCGGGGTGCACCACGTCGCGTTCCGCGCCCCGAACGACAGCGAGCATCGCGCCTGGCGGGACCAGGTGCGATCGGCGGGGATCGGCATCACCGATGTCATCGACCGCTTCTACTTCAAGTCGCTCTACTTCCGGGAGCCGGGGCGCATCCTCTTCGAGATCGCCACCGACGGCCCCGGTTTCGCCACCGACGAAGACGCTGCCTATCTGGGGGAGCGTCTGGCCCTGCCGCCGTTCCTGGAACCACGCCGCGCCGAAATCGAAGCAGGACTGAAACCGCTCGACTCGAACATCACTCCTCCCGCCCCCGCCCGCTAGCGTTTCGCTGTTGGCAGACGCCGCCAAATGCGATGCCGAGGTCTTGACAGTCCGTCACGCCGTCCGTGGGCAACTATCTAATTCCGACTCGCTGAGTCGGAATTAGATTGAGCGGGGCTCAGGGATCGCAGCCACATCCTCTAGCCTCGGATCGTCGACCGATATCACCGCGCGATGCTGCCC
>JACCXM010000157.1 GCA_013697005.1 Chloroflexia bacterium
TGCCTCGCCGATCGCGAGTCAACCGGACTGCCCATAGAAACGGTGACGATCGCCGGAAAGTATTGCGAATCCGGCGATATCTTGATCGAGCGGATTGACCTACCGGCGTTGCGGCCGGGCGATCTGCTCGCCATACCGATGACCGGCGCGTACTGTCTCGCTATGGCGAGCAACTACAATCTGGCGCCGCGCCCGGCTGTCGTCCTGGTGAGGGACGGCGCCGTACGGATCATCCGCCGCCGCGAATCGTACGAGGACATATTGCGCAATGACATCGTGACGCCGCCCGGGGAGGCGCCCGCTGCGTATGACCGCTTGTCAGCAGTGATAGGTTCGTTGTAGCGTTCTCGCGCCCCGGACTTGTTGCCGCCGCGCGAGAGGGAGCGCCTGGACGCCAGTGTCCGGCACCACCTTGTTACGTCCACCATGGCTGCTACCCCCGCGCTTGGACGCCAGGTCGACGTCCTGACGCAAACACTTGGCCGGCGCCAGTGAGCTTCCCGACTGGTGTTGCGCTCGAGGCAGGATTGATCGATGCCGATCCCCGCCATGCGAGTTGAAGCGACGAATGCCGCAACTCGAGCCGGAAAAACAACTAGCACGCGACGTTCGCGGTCAGCCGGAAGCGCAGGCGAGCATGAAGCAGACCCGCACGAGGATATGGTGACCGACGTAGATGGCACTGTCCTCGATGGACAATCAAATCAGGTGTCGCAATCCGCCAACGGCAAAGTCGGCGGCACGTCAGATTCGACTCCGGCGGTGGCGGTACCAGCGCCAGAAGAGATGTTTGCGCTCGAAGACATCCTCGAAGAATTCCCTGATCCGCCAATGGAGATCCCCGTTTCCTTCGAGGACGCGGCACTCGACGATCAAACCGCCGCCGAGCGGTTGGTCGAAGAGAACAATGGCCTCCAGGCCGCCGCCGAGGTTCGAGCGGCGACACAAGCCGCGGATGTGGGCGGCGCCAGTCTCGATGACCCGGTTCGCATGTACCTGCGCGAAATCGGCCGGGTCGCGTTACTGACCGGAGAGCGAGAGATCGAGCTTGCTCGAGCAATGGAGCGGGGCGAATATCTGCGGCTGATCCGCACCAAGCTTCGCGTTGAGCTGGGAAAGCCGGCCGGAACCGACGACGTTGCGATTGCCGTATACCGCACCTTTCGCGAAGGTTGGCATCACGTCATCGGCTTGTTGCACGAGGTGGGTGAATCTGATATCGGGGAGCGTCAGCAGTGCCTGCGTCGAGTTCTTCCCATTACCAAATTTCCGGAGAGTTCGATCAACGCGGCCGCAAGTCAATTCGACCTGACACCGGGAGCGCTGGAGGAATCACTTCGTTTACGCAACGTTGAGTGGGAGCTGTTTCCCCAACCGCTGCTCGATCTGTTCGCACCCGCTTCGACCACCCATTGGCCCGACGACGACACTGTACTTGGCTGTTTGCGGCCGCACCTTGATGATGTCGAGCGTGAATGGGAGCGCCAGATACAAGAAGGCGAAGCGGCGAAAGTCGCGCTCACCGAGGCGAATCTTCGGCTTGTCGTTTCCGTTGCCAAGAAGTATGTCGGGCGTGGCATGTCGATGCTCGATCTCATTCAGGAAGGAAACCTGGGCCTGATCCGCGCCGTAGAGAAGTTCCAGCACCACAAAGGATTCAAGTTCAGCACGTATGCAACCTGGTGGATCCGCCAGGCGATCACCCGCGCCATCGCCGATCAGGCGCGCACGATCCGCATTCCGGTGCATATGGTCGAAACCATCAACCGGTTGATCAGAACCTCTCGCCGATTGCAGCAAGAACTGGGCAGAGAGCCAACGTCGGAGGAGATCGGCGCCGATATGGAGCTCGACGCGGATCGCGTGCGCGAGATCATCAAGATTTCCCAGGAACCGGTTTCCCTGGAAATGCCAATCGGCGAAGAAGAAGATAGCAACCTCGGCGACTTCATCGAGGATCACAAGATTCTCGCTCCCGCCGACGCCGCATCGCGCCAGATGCTCAAGGAGCAGATGGACGACGTCCTGGGCACAATCTCTGACCGGGAGCGCCAGGTGCTCGCGATGCGATTTGGTCTCGAGGATGGACGCACCCGTACCCTGGAAGAGGTGGGCAAGGCTTTCGGCGTAACCCGCGAGCGTATCCGGCAAATCGAAGCCAAGGCATTGCGCAAGCTCAGACACCCGAGCCGCTCCAAGAAACTGAAGGATTACCTCGACTAAGGCGGCAGCGCCATTCTCCTTACCACAGGACCGCTCTGAATCGAGGAAACCCGTGCTCATTGATCGCGCGAAAATCTGGGTCAAGGCAGGTGATGGCGGCAATGGCTCGGCGTCGTTTCGCCGGGAGAAATTTGTCCCCCGCGGAGGTCCCGATGGTGGCGATGGCGGACGTGGCGGCAGCGTCTATCTAAGGGCAAAGCCTAACCTGACCAGCCTCCTCCCGTTTCAATTCTCCACGCGCTTCAAAGCGGAACCTGGCGGCCCGGGGCGAAGCCAACAGCGCCACGGTAAGAATGGCAAGAATCTCTACGTCGATGTCCCTCCCGGAACGGTCGTCTGGGACGATGAAACCGGCGAGCTGCTGGCGGATCTGACCCAGGACCAGGAAGAAACGCTTATCGCCAAGTCAGGCCGCGGCGGTCTCGGAAACGTGCACTTCAAAACCTCCACGCGGCAAGCTCCCCGGCTTGCGGAGTTAGGCGAACCGGGTGAGGAGCGATCCCTTCGCCTCGAGCTGCGCATGATTGCGGACGTTGGGTTGGTGGGCCTGCCCAACGCCGGCAAGTCGACCCTGTTGGCCGCGGCGTCCGCGGCCAGACCCAAGATTGCCGACTATCCGTTCACGACGTTGGAACCCATTTTGGGTGTCGTTACCGTCGGCGGGACCGATGGCCAGATTTTCATCATGGCCGATATTCCTGGTTTGATCAGTGGCGCCGCCCAGGGTGTCGGGCTTGGTCTTGAATTCCTGCGCCACGTACGGCGGACGCGGGTGCTGATCCATGTCCTCGATGCCTCAGGTGGCCTGGAGGGTCGGGATCCACTGGCTGACTTCTTTTCCGTCAATGCCGAGCTCCAATCCTACGAAGAGGATTTGCTCGCGAAGCCGATGCTCGTTGCGCTGAACAAGATGGACATTCCTGAAGCTCTTGAAACGCTCGCGATGTTGGAAAGCGCGCTTCAGGAAAAAGGCTATCCGACGTTCCCGATCTCGGCCGCCACGGGAGAAGGGGTGCCGTCCCTGATGCAAGCCGTCGCCACCACCTTACGCGAAATTCTGGAGCAAGAAGTTGAGGCCGAAAAACCTCAAGACCGTCGCCGTTACACCTTGGAGAATGTGGACGAGCGGGCCTGGGCAGCGCAGCAATTAGCGGACCATCGCTTTGTGGTGACGGGCGTTGGCGTGGAGCGATTCACGAGGATGACCGATTTTTCCCGCGACGAGTCCGTGGATCGCTTTCAACGCCTCCTGGAATCGAGCGGCATCTCGGCCGAATTGGAGCGACTCGGCGCCGAGTCCGGCGATGTCGTTCACATCGCCGGGCATGAGCTGATTTGGGGCGATCAGGAAGACCCGGAACCGGTCGGCGCAAGGAGACGTCGCAAAAACCCCCGGTCTGATACAGCTAGCGACGAGTGAGCAATGACGGTGCCTCGCCTGGAGCCTCGATAACTCCTTCGTCCCGGTAAACACCGTGGTAGCGTTCGGGTAGCAACGCGGCAATCTTGAGCATCATCAGCGTGGTTGCTTCTTCCGGGGTGACGCGTCTGCCGTCTACCCGCTCCGGGATCGAGAATGGCGCCCCGCAGCGGATCGTCACCCCGCGTGGCACCTCGCGCGGTCTGCGCATTGGCCAGTCTCCATTCACCGGAAAAAATTCCGTCCCGGTAATCGCCACCGGCACGACGGGCGCCTGCGATTGCAAGGCGATGAGCCCAGCCCCCGCCAGCCCTTTCACCAGGCTTGCGGACTTCGAACGCCCGCCTTCCGGGTAGATGCCCACTGCGATGCCTTGTTTGAGGACCGCCTGCGCACGCCGCAGGGCAGCCCGATCAGCAGTTCCCCGTTCGACCGGGAACCCGCCGAAGCGAAGCAAAAACCAGCGGAAGATCGGATTGGCGAAGAGCTCCACCTTGCCCATGAAAAACAACGGGCGAGGAAACGCGAATTCCAGAATGATCGGATCGGCGTTCGACAAATGGTTCGAGACCACCAGCAGTGGTCCCTCAATGGGAATCAGATCCAGACCAATCAGACGCAGCGACAGGAGTGGTCGCAGCATCGCCAGCATCGCCATTCTGACCAACCGGCGAGCGTTTCCGTGCAGCGTGCCGGAGAGATAGTTGGGTGTATCAGACTGCTCGTTGGACACAGTCACGGTGGCCAGACAGGTTTGCCACATGGCATACGTTGCGCCCGTGCCAACGACTCTACCGTCTTCACCACCGATTCAATCGTCTGATCTGCAGTATCGATGCGGATCGCGTCGGATGCTTGTCGGAGAGGCGCCACATCGCGGCCGCTATCCACCGTATCCCGCCGTAATGTTTGCATCAGGACTTCTTGAAATGTTTCGTCGCCACCCCGTGCCAAAGTCTCCAGGTGGCGGCGGTGAGCTCGTTCCCGCGAGTTCGCGTCAAGATAGATTTTCAGCCCCGCATCCGGCACCACGACGGTGCCGATGTCTCGTCCCACCATGACCACCGGACCATTGCCGGCAATGCGCCGTTGCACCGGCAGCAGCGCGGCACGAACCTCCGGGTGCTCGGACACCTGCGACACGATCGCGCCGACCTCAGGGGATCGCACCGCCCAGGTCACATCTTCTTCGCCAAGCCAGATATCATACAAGCGTCCGTCGCGTTGCGATGCGCCATGAATCGCAACCGTGGACTCGCCTGCGATCTCCGCAAGGGCCTTACCATCGTCCGCTGAAACCCCAGCGCGCAGCGCGGCCAGCGCCACCGTGCGGTAGAGGGCTCCCGTATCGAAGAGCAACGCTCCTAAGCGATCCGCGAGTTCACGTGCCACGGTCGATTTGCCAGCGGCGGCCGGCCCGTCGATCGCGATGACGCGTTGGTGGCAAGTGGCTGATTGCGGGGCCGCTTTCATCCTGGCTACTCGTGCGGGGCGCGACGGACCGCGGTGCGAAGCTTCGTCCGCTGCATCACCGGCGCCGCCTCCTTTTTGGCCGGCCGGGGGATAGACGCCATGCCCCGTCCATCGTCCCGATTGATGTGCAATGATTCGAGCAGTGAAGCGACCTCACCCGTGGTGAGCTCGCGATGTGCCCCACGGGGGATGCCCGCGACCGAAAGAGGACCAATACGTACCCTGCGCAAACCTGCAACGTCGATGCCGACCGACTCCATCATCCTCCGCACGACGTGGCGCATTCCTTCGTGCACGACCATCGACAAAAGCACTCCGGCGTTCGTCTCGCGTACGATCCGAAACTCATGCGGCATCACGCGTTTGCCGTCAATCTCGATGCCATCACGCACCCGGCGCATCGTCGCTTCGGGGGGTCTATTGGCTGTCAGCACCAGATATTCCTTGGTGAGACCATACCTGGGATGCATCACCCTGTTGGCGACCTCGCCATCGTTCGTGAAGAGAAGTAACCCCTCGGTATCTCGGTCGAGACGACCCACGGGATAGACACTCGATCCGGGCGGCAGAAGCTCCATCACCGTGTGCCGTCCCCGGTCGTCATTCGTCGTCGTGATGAATCCGGATGGCTTGTGCATGAGCATGTAGCGATGTGGCTGACGGCGCACGGGTTTGCCGTCAACCCGGATCGAAGCGCGCGCGGGATCGACCCTCGTCCCTAGCTCGGTCACGACTTTGCCGTCCACCGAGACTCGGCCTGCTCGAATGAGCTCCTCGGACTTGCGGCGCGAGGCGATGCCGCTCCCGGCGAGAACCCTCTGCAACCGCACCCCATTGCTTGCCTCCGCTGCCTCGGATCGATCCTTCGCGAATCCATTCATCCAACCTGCACCGCCGCGCGTTCCGATAGCAGACGTTCGCCAACGTAAAACTGCAACTCGCCCGCGAGTTGATCGCGGCCACTGGGTGGTTGCAAGATCAGTCGGTACCGGAGTTGCGTGGTCTCCGCTGCCGGCACTGGCAGCAATGCATCGTCGGCCAGATCGACTTGCCACACACGCATCTCATCTTGCAATCCGGCGACGGTTTCCGGTTCCACTGGATTGAGCCACAGGTACTCCGCGGTTACTGCCTCGAGGAGCAGTTTCGTATCGGCGTAGCGAGCACTATTGTCTTGGAGCCCGTCTGTCGTCTCTGCCAGTGAACTTCCCAATACGACGGCGATGATAGTGTTTGGACCGACCGCCAAGGTAGTCACCAGGCATCCTCCCGCCGCGGCCGTGGTTCCTGTCTTGACACCGTTCACGGTGCCCTCGAGCAGCAATTGATTCGTAGTTTGCACGGCGTAGCCCTCGGACCGCATCTCTGACGACAACACCGCGGTCGGGGTAGAGACGATTTCCACGAACAAAGGATTTGCAAGCGCCGCCGCGGTCAGCGTTGCCACGTCGCGGGCACTCATCTGGTGTCCCTCGGCATCGATCCCGGTAGGATTCTTGAACGTCGACGATGTCGCCCCGAGTTCCCGCGCTTTCTCGTTCATCAGCGAGGTGAATTCGGCGACGGCTCGGTCTGGCGGCACGGACGCGGCGAGTGATTCGCTCCCAACGTAGCGCGCCAAAGCGCGGGTGGCATCATTTCCCGACGGAATCAGCACACCGAACAACAGGTCGCGCACCGTCAAGCGATCACCCTCGACGAGACCGACCTGAGACTCTTCTGGACCCACGAGATCTTCCGCGACGATACTGACGCGCGCATTGAGATCGCCTCGCTCGAGAATCACCAGCGCAGAAACGATCTTGGTCAAGCTCGCTGGAGCCAGCGATGTGTCAGGATTCAACGCAAAAAGCTCGGTGCCACTGGTGATGTCGGTGACGAATACGGCTCGAGCCGAGAGCGGTGGTGGCGCCGGCGGATCATATCTTGCGATCTCGGCCGCGGCGGTCTGTGCACTCGTAACGTCGAAAACGGAAGCGAAAATCAACCCAAGGGACGCAATGACGCCTAATCTGCGGCACAAAAATCGGACCATGGTCTCCCTCGGAAGCGCGGTGGCAACGCGGATCCGTTGTTCGGCATTTATTCGCCCGTAGGCAGCCTTCCCGCGCGGAGTATACGGTGGCTATCGGACACCGTTCACGTATCAGGTACCCTTCCCCGATCATGGAGAAATCTTTCGCGCACGAACGCGTGTGGCCACTCTCGCGACCACCTCTTCGCGTCCGCATCGCCGCTATTGGCGATCTCCATGTTCGCGGTTCAGTCGATATCCAAACCATCCCTGGACTGCTGAATGTCAAAGATTGCGCTGATCTGCTCATTGTCGTAGGAGATCTCACGGAAAACGGTCGCATCATCGAAGCCGAAGCGGCCGCCGAGCTTCTCGCCGGAGTCTTGCTTCCCGTGCTCGTAGTTCTTGGGAACCATGACTTGCGGACACTGAGACGAACCGCCTTCCGCCGCGTGCTGGAACGATCGGCGATCGAAGTCCTCGACGGCGGAGCCACGACGATTCGCCTCACGAACGGTGCCCTTGTCGGCATTGCCGGCGCCACTGGGAGCGGCGGCGGCTTCTGGCCGGTCGAAGGACCCGATGCGCTTCACAATGGGACTTTCAAGGGGCTCGCGGTGCGATCGGCACGCGAATCCGCCGCGCTGGAGCGAGGACTCAATGAGTTGGAAACAGACGTTCGGATCGCGGCGATGCACTACGCACCAACTGCCACGACGCTCGGCCGCGAGCCTGTAGAGAAGTATTGGATGCTCGGCAACAGCGACCTCGGAGCGGTGATCGATCGGACTTCACCAGACATCGTGGTCCACGGTCATGCGCACCTGGGTACGCTCAAGGGGTACACCCCTGGCGGTGTTCCGGTGCGGAATGTGGCGCTGCCGGTCGTTGGCGGCGTTCACGTCGAAACCCTCGAATTGCGATCCGGTCATGCAATCGGACTTGCCGAGTACGGAACCCCCGCTCGATGCAGGTAGAACCACATATCGCCCGCGCGCGCGCCGGTGGGTGGACCGGCGCTGAGTCAAAATGCGAGCTGCGGCTCGATGGAGTGCGACAGCCTTTTGGACCCTGTCCCGCGGCGCTGCAGGCCATGGAAACGGAACCTTCCTTGCCCTCGAGCCACCTTGCGAAACAACTTCGCCTCGAGCTCGCGGCTGCCTACCGTGTGCCCTTGGACTCCATTCTGTTGCAGGATGGAATCGATAAATGCCTTGCCGGCATCATCGGCCGCGCTACCGGTCGGCTCGTGACCTTCCCGCCTTCCGCGACTGCGTCGTGCGTCGCGGCGCTGCCCAGGACGGTAGAAATGATTCATGTTGCTCGCGGCGCAGGTCATCACGGGCGTATCGACGTCGCGTGTGCCACGGACATTCCTGAGACTGCCGTCGCCGTAATCGGGTCACCATCTGATCCGCTGGGGTCCATCCTTGGCGCCGCCGAAGCGGTACGGCTGGCGCGCGCATGCCGCGTTCTGGTCATCGACGAGCGGTTTACCGAGTATTCTGGATTTTCGGCCCTGCCATTGTGTTTGGAGTTTGACAACATCGTCGTCTTGCGCACGCTGGAAACATGGGCCGGTCTCGATAACCCACCGTGCGCGTGGGCCATGACTTCACCCCGCGCGGCGAGCTTCGTTGGACTCAGCGAGACGGCGCCCGACCCGAAAGCACTCGCTGCGGGGATCGCCACTCTGCAGAATCTCCCGACGGTCAGAGCCACAATCGGACTTGTACGCGAAGAGCGCTCCCGGCTCTACCGTCTGCTGCGGAAACTCTCGTATCTGGAGCCAATTCCATCATGGGGACCGTTTCTTTCCGCGCGGGTGAACATCGTTGCTCGCGACACCCTCGTCTCGAGTCTCTTAACGCGAGGCGTCTATATTCATATCCCGCCTCACCCCGCGCTGGAGCGCATCGTGCGCGTTGGAATTGGAAGTCGATCCGCGATGGAGCGGCTGAAATCGGTGTTGCTCGCGCTCGGCCCGGAACTCGTCGGGCAATGAATTACCCGGCGGCCTGACTTGCTCGAATAGCCTCGCGCTGGGCCGCAAAAAGCGCGTCGAGACCGAGATTGGCGAGATCGAGCAGTTCGCCGAAGTCACTGCGTCCAAACGGCTTTCCCTCGGCGGTTGCCTGAATTTCGATGAAGTCCCCTTCGGCATTGCCGATGATATTGCAGTCGACGGCCGCGCCACTGTCTTCGGCATAATTGAGATCGAGCATCGACGCTCCGCGCACGATGCCAACACTGACCGCCGCAACCGGGGCGGCGAGTGGATCCCGGTTCAGCCGGCCCTTGTCGCGGAGCGTTTGCAAGGCGATCGCCAAAGCGACATATCCACCAGTTATGGCCGCGCAGCGTGTTCCTCCGTCAGCTCTGACGACGTCGCAGTCGATGATGACTTGCCGCTCTCCAAGCGCCTTGAGATCGACAGCGGCACGCAATGAGCGGCCGATGAGCCTCTGGATCTCCACCGTGCGCCCACCTTGCCGGCCTCCCACGGCTTCGCGCGCCGTCCGCTCCTTGGTGGCGCGCGGCAGCATCCCGTATTCTGCCGTCACCCAACCCCGTCCCTGGCCGCGCATCCAGGCCGGAACGCGCTCGTCTACTGTCGCCGTGCACAGCACATGGGTGTCTCCCAACCGAATGGAGGCCGAGCCTTCGGCATAAGGCATCGTGCTGGGAATGATTTGCAACGGTCGCATCTCGTCGGGTGCTCGTCCATCGACCCTGTTCATTACTGGCTGCCCTCGTCGTGTTCAATGGTTCCCGTGGCCGGTGTTTTCTCGTAGATGTCCCGAATCCGCTGCAAACGCAACGCGAGATCCCGTTCGAACCCACGGTCAGTCGGGTGGTAGTACCGCCGGCCCGCCAGGTTTGCCGGCAGGTTTTGCTGACCGATCACGCCTTCGTCGAAATCATGCGCATAGCGATAGCCGCGCCCGTATCCCAGGTCACGCATGAGACCGGTCGGCGCGTTCCGCAGGTGAATCGGTACGGGGTCATTGCGGGTCGTGGCGACATCGGTTGCGGCCGCGTCATATGCACGGTAGATCGCGTTGCTTTTCGGCGCCAGCGCGAGGTAGACCACGAGCTCCGCCAAGGCCAAACTGCCCTCGGGCAATCCCAGAAAATGGATGGCGCCTTGCGCCGCCATCGCCAGCGTCAGCGCGTTGGGATCGGCGAGACCGACATCCTCGCTAGCGAAGCGGACCAGCCGGCGTGCCACATACATCGGGTCGTCACCACGCTCCAGCATTCTGCCGAGCCAGTACAGCGCGGCGTCTGGGTCCGAGCCCCGCAGCGTCTTGTGCAGCGCGGAGATCGCATCATAATGGGCCTCTCCAGATTTATCATAAGAACCGGCCCGCCGCTGAGCCGCCTGCAAGATTCTGTCGGTGTCAATCGTGCCATGATCGGCAAGTCCCGCCCCCGCGAACTCGAGTGTGTTGAGTGCGAATCTGGCATCGCCATTTGCGAGGTTCACCAGGAGTTCTCGCGCCTCATCGCTCAACGCCAGATCGCGTTCGCCCAGTCCCCGCGCCTTGTCGACCAGGGCGCGGTCGATGATCGCGGACACATCGGTATCGGTCAGGGCCTGAAGTACAACAACACGTGCCCGCGACAGGAGCGGTGCGTTCACTTCGAACGACGGGTTTTCAGTCGTGGCGCCGATCAGAATGACCGTTCCGTCCTCGACGTAGGGGAGGATTGCGTCCTGCTGTGCTTTGTTGAAGCGGTGGATTTCGTCGATGAACAGCACCGTGCGCTGACCGTGCATTCCAAGACGATCGGATGCCTCGCGCACAATCGCGCGCAGATCGGCGACACCCGACGACACCGCGCTGATCGCGGCAAAATGAGCGCGCGTCTCGCCGGCAATAAGTCGCGCCAGGGTGGTTTTGCCTGATCCAGGTGGCCCCCAGAGCACCAGTGATATCAGGTTATCCTGTTCGATCGCCTGCCGCAGCAGTGTTCCCTCGCCAATGACGTCGTGGTGGCCCACAATGTCTGATAGCGATTGCGGCCGCATCCGAGCGGCAAGAGGCGCTGATCGGTCGAGCGTGCTCCGTCGGTTCGCCTCAAACAGGTCCACGCCAAACCCGGTGTATCGTCATTGTCGATCGTCGATGAGACGTTCGAGACGGGCGAGTAGCGCTTCCACCTGAGCGCGGTTGTCAACGCCGAGCTCATCGAGTCCTTCCAGCACTTCGGTTGCCAGATCGAGACGCAATAGGAGTTCGTGCTCGGAGAGTTTTGGCTCTTCGCCGCCAGGTTCTCGTGACATCGCTCCATTCACGCGGCGATGGCCAGGACGATGAACGCCGCGAGTGGAACGAGCCCGTATTCGATCCCATCCCGTGGTCGAAATCCCCTGCGCTCGATCCCGGTCTGGATCACCCCGACCGCGCAATAGAACACAACGAAAAGCACGGCACCGCCGATCAAACCGTACGTCAGCCACCAGCGCAACGGAGTCACGGCGGCAGCAACCGTTCCACCTGCCAGCAACGCAAACACCAATCCACGTGCCTCGTCCACCGGCGCCCGCTCCAATGCCTCGAGCGCTAGCAGCGTTGCCGCCAAACCCGCGAGCACTGCACTCACCGGCGCGGGCATCTTGTTTACATAAATAGCCGTGAGCGCGAGAAATGCGACAGAGTGGATGACTAATGCGTGGATCGCGGCGGCGGTTCGCTGTGCCGGCTCGTCGACATCGTCGAGCAGGTCACGCGAAAGTAGCGCGCCGGCGTTTCCCAGAAAGGCGATCAGCGGGCCACCGACGATCATCGTCGTGTTATGGAATGTCGCGACGAGCACGATAGCCGTCGCGGTCGACACGACCGGTACGATCCATGCCGTCGTTACCCGGTGCGTATCCAGAGCCCCGCGCTCCCGCGCGCGAGACGCCGTACGATCGGCGAAGATCGCACCAGCCGCCGCGGCCAAGGTTGCCACCACGCCCACGGTCCAGAAGAGGGCGTTGGTTGTTTGGGCGAGTGGTAAGGGATTTGCGGTCGGACTGCCCGTGGCATAGATAGCCAGAACGAAGACGACAGCGGAGATGGCGACACTGATGATCAAGCCAAATCCCGACCCTGGTTGGCTGGTCGACTGCGGACCGGGCGCGGGCGGACCAAGATCGGGTCGCGTCGGTGCGACATTCGGTGACCGGGGGAGCCCATCTTCGAAGGACTGATCGGCTCCGCGGTCATCGAAAGAGGTCACGACTTCGGTAATTCCAACGTCGGGCTCGACCTCAGTCTCTGGCAAACTCTCCGCGGGACGACTGTTCCTGAGCCGTGACTTCATCTGATACCACCGCACGATTTCGTGCCGACATGATGGAATGAGGCGATCATCAGGGGATCATACCGTGGAATGGACCGAGGGTTCGACGTGAGCAGCTGGATGCCGCACTGTCGCCAGGTACTCGTGAATCGCTTCGCTCGAGATCGCCCCCTCGCGTAGCACGAGCGTCTGCGATGTCAACGCGAGAATGACCGTCGATGGCTGGCGAACCCTGGAGCTTCCTCCGTCGATGATGATCCCCAGCGATCCCAGGGCCATCTCGACCACGCTGATGGCATCCAGAGCGGGCGGTTGTCCGGAGCGATTGGCGGAAGTGACCGCCAGTGATCCGCCGCTTGCACTGAGGATCGATCGGGTCAGGGAGTGGTTCGGAATCCTGACGGCGATTCGTTTGACCCCATCGTCGCCAGTGGAAGTCAAGACAGCGGGAAATGATCCACGAGCAGGCACGATCAGGGTGAGCGCGCCCGGCCAGAAATGTCTCGCCAGTGCCATCGCCGGAGCCGAGATGTCCGTTGCGACGCGCTGCAGATCGGCAAAACTGCCCAGCAGGATCGGGATCGGTTTGTCCGGTGGACGTCCCTTGATGGCATACAACTGGTCTATCGCCGCCGGAAAATCCAGTGATGCCGCCAGCCCATAAACCGTGTCCGTCGGAATCGCGATGACCTCTCCCGCCCGGAGCGCGGCCGCGGCCCGGCTCGCTGCCTCTGGATCACCAGCGGCGAGCACTCCGTATCCTCGATCGTGGCCCAAACCTGAGGACTTCGAGGAGTTCATAGCACGCTCTTGATCTGATCCGCGACCGTTCGGCTGATTCCGGGCACCGCCAGGAGATCGGCCGTACCGGCTTCTTTGATCCCCTTGAGCGAACCGAATTGACGCAGGAGTGCCTGCTTCCGTTTGGGACCAACTCCGGGAATCTCGTCGAGTCGCGACTGAAATGTCGCCTTCGATCGCTTCTGCCGGTGGAACGTCACCGCGAATCGATGGGCCTCGTCGCGCACCCGCTGCACGAGAAACAATGCTTGCGAATCACGTGGCAAGATGACCGACGTCGGATTGCCGGGGATGAACAGCTCCTCGTTCTCCTTGGCCAGCGCGACGATCGGCTGCTCCACCCAGCCGACCTCTTCCAAACCGGCCAGGGCGGCACTGAGTTGGCCTTTGCCGCCATCGACGATGACGAGGTCCGGCATGGCAGTCCACTTGCCGTCGCCGTCTTCCTCCGCCGCCCGCCGAAACCGGCGGGTGATCACTTCCCGCATCATCGCGAAGTCGTTGCTGCCCTCGACGGTCTTGATCGTGAATCGCCGGTATTCCTTTTTGGCCGGGCGCCCATCCTGGAACACGATCATGCTTGCCACGGGATGTGTTCCCTGGAAATTAGAAATATCGAAACATTCAATCCGGCGGGGGAGGCGGGGCAGATCGAGCGCGTCCGCCAGGGCCGTCATCGCCGCCGTCATGCGCTGATCGTCGGAAAGGAACTTCAACCGGCTTTGCTCGAGATTTTCCTCAGCACTCTTGGCGACCATCCTCACCAGTTCGCGTTTTCGCCCCCGCCGGGGAACGGCAATCCCGACGCCGCCCCGTCGCCGCGCCGCCAGCCAGGCGCCGAGGAGCTCGCGTTCGTCCCCTGGCAGGTCGTGGCCTAAAAGCAAACTTGGTGGCACAACCGCGGCATCACCGTAAAACTGACTGATAAACCCGGAAAGAATCTCACCCGGCGAATCTTCGATACGGGCCTGCATGGAAAAAAACTCTGACCCGAGTAAGCGTCCGCCACGCAAAAAACCGACCTGAACTCCGGCGTCGCCGCCTTCACCCCTGGCCACTGCCAGGATGTCGGCGCTATCCTGGCTGGGACCGACGATCTTCTGCCGCTCGAGCACGTGCCGGATAGAACTGATCCGGTCGCGGATCTCCGCCGCTCGTTCGAAGTTCCAGGCGTCCGCGGCCTGTGCCATCTCTTCATCCAGTGAGCGCAAGATTTCATCGGCTTGCCCGTCGAGAAACAACGCCGCCGCATCGACTGCGCGCATATAGCTTTCGCGGTCAACTGCCGCGATGCACGGTGCCGTACATTGTTGGAGGTGATAATAGAGGCAGACCTCCTCATTGCCGGTGATACGTTTGTCGCACTTTCGGTATGGGAAGAGGCGATTGAGCAAATTGAGTGTGCGGTACGCCGAGCCCGCCGATGTGTATGGACCGAAGTAGCGGCCCCCGTCATCGACGATGCGCCGGGTGGAAATGACTCTTGGCCATTCCTCATTGGTAATTTTCAGATACGGATAGGTCTTGCTGTCCTTGAGCATGACGTTATATCGCGGCTGATATCGTTTGATCAGCTCGTTCTCGAGAATGAGCGCCTCAGTCGGGGTGTCAGTCCGAATGACCTCGAAATCCGCGATCTGGCGCACGAGTTCCCGTGTTTTGGCGTCACCGTGGCGCGTTGACTGGAAATACGAGCGGACGCGGTCGCGCAGGCGCATGGCCTTGCCGACATAAATCACATTGCCATTCGCATCGCGCATCAGATACACGCCAGGTGCGGACGCCAAGGCGCGCAGCCGGGGCGAAAAGTTTGGGCGGGTCAAAGCAGTCATAGAGGGAAGTGTACGGCGTGCGGAGCGGGAGTCCCCGTGCCAATGGGTGGTTGCTAGGGAACGAGCGGGACTTCGGTGACGGCGCCGTCTCGAATACGGAAACCCCGGAGTTGGGGGAAATCGGATTTTTGCAGCGAGCAAATCAAATAGAGTGCATCTGGCCAGAAGGCTAGGGCAATGTCGGTGGCGGAAGGATGTGCCGGCGACACCGGGTGCGAGTGATAGATCGCCACCAGCTCAGTGCCATGCGCGGGCATCTCCCGGAACTCGAGTTCGATCAGTTCCGCCGGGTCGATTTCATAGAGCGAATTGCCGGCGGCAATGTTGGTCGTGGGATAGATCCGCGTCGGCATCCCGTCTCGCCCGGCGATGATGCCGCAGCATTCACGCGGCGCCTCGCGGCGGGCTTGCTCGATGATTGCGGCGCGCATCGCCTCGGGTAACGAAAACGACGCGATCCCTTCAATTTGGGACGCCGCATCGCTCAACTGGCGTCGCCCCCAGCCATGGCGGGAATGATGCCTATCTCGTCACCGGGTGAAAGCTCCGTCGCCGTCCCGGCGATGTCTCGTACATTCTGACCATTGACAAAGACGTTGACGAATCGCCGTAACTGACCATCCTCGTCGTGGAGACGTTCGCCGAGTCCGGGAAACTTGACGGCCAGCGCCTCGAGTGCCTCACCGACCGTGCCGCCGTGGACGTCGACTCGCGCTTCGCCACCGGTGAACCCGCGCAACGGTGTCGGAATCAGAACATGTATTCCATCGTCGGTTGACACGAGCTTACCTCCGCCGTGAAACAGGTTAATTTGCGTCCCAGAGTCCCGTAGTCAAGTAGCGGGAGCCCGCGTCGCACCCGATCATGACGATCCGGGCCGGCTCGCCTTGTCGCGCCAATTCCACGACAAGACCAGCCGCCGCCGCGAGGTTTGCCCCGGTCGAGCTGCCGGCAAAAAATCCTTCCACCCGAGCCAGGGCGCGTGCCGCGGCAAAGGCGTTTTCCGTGTCGATCCCCACGATCCGATCGGGGAGCGCGGGATTGAATATTCCCGGTACGATCGCGGTGGGCAGATGTTTCAATCCTTCGATACCATGAAACGCTTCAGCGGGCTGCACACCGACGAGAGTTACGTGCCCGCGTGTTTTCAAGAATGACCCGGCGCCCATGAGCGTCCCGGTGGTGCCCAGCGCCGCCACGAAATGCGTCAATTTCCCCTCGGTTTGCCGCCAGATTTCCGGTCCAGTTGTTCTCGTATGCGCCAGAATATTCGCGGGGTTGTTGTACTGATCCGCATAGAAAAACCGATCCGTACCCGCCGCCGCGATTTCGCGGACGAGGCGGATCGCTCCGTCGGATCCTTCATAGGGGTCGCTGAATATGACCTCCGCCCCGTACGCCGTGAGGGTTCGCTTCCGCTCGTCGGACGCGCTTTCCGGCACCACCAAGGTGACCGGAATCCCCAGCGCTGCGCCCAGCATGGCATACGCGATGCCGGTATTGCCTGATGTGGCGTCGATCAACGTCCGGCCAGGAGTCAGCGATCCATCGGTTATTCCTGCGCGGATAATCGACAACGCGGTGCGGTCCTTGATCGACCCACCTGGGTTGACCCACTCGAGCTTGAGATAAAGCTCGATAGAATCTGGTAATCGCCAATGAGCCTCGAGTCTCCGTAGGCGAACGAGCGGCGTCTCACCGATCGATTGCACCACCGCCGATTCCTCGACGGCACGCATTCGCGCGGCACTCGCCTCCACAGCGGAATCGCCGAAATCCGCGTCAATGCCGATGCCCGTCCGCGGCAGTGCGAATTGCGTCGACAATTCTGAGTTCTTCATCAACAACTAGGATACCGTGCCTCAATCGATCGCGCCAAAATCGGGCGGAACGGAGGGTGTTGGCGAAGTGGGGCAGAGATGAGAACGATCGCTGTGCAGCCTCCCTTCGACCTGGCGCGAACCGTTGCCCCGGTCTGGTGGGCGCGCGGCCGCTGGCCGAATGTCGATTGGCAAGGTGGTGTCTTGTCGTGGGTCGGATGGGAGCAGAACCGCATCGTTTGGCGATCCGTCACCCAGCGCGATCAGCAAACGCTAGAGGTTTCCGGTTCCGGAGATCATGCTCTGGACGATGACTGGGCCTCCCGCGTGCTTGGCGTTGCCGCGGTAATGCCCAAATTTTCGCATGCAACGCTCAAGGATTTCGCTGTCGAGCATTCCGGGATGAAACCCTGGTCCGCTGGTTCGCATTTTGAAGGGATCATCTCCTCGGTGGTCGGCCAGAGCATCAGTGTCGCCGCCGCCGCGACGACCGAGCGACGGCTCTACGGGCTTTTCAACAAAGCCACCGATGTTGGTGGCCGCGACTTCTGGCCCCCACCAACACCACTCCAGCTCGCTACGGCAGAGCCAGCCCACGTTCGCACCAGCGGCGTCACCGCGACGCGTGCGTCCGCCCTCGTCGCGGTCGGCAACGGCTTCGCCTGCGGGCAATTCCTCGATTCTGTCGACCCCGGCTTCGATCCGCTGCTGGAAGGGGTGAAGCTTCGTGCCATTTCCGGGATTGGTCCCTGGACTGTCCGCTCGGCGCTGCTGTGGGGTCTTGCCGAACCTGACGCGCATCCCACTGGCGACGTTGCCCTCTTGCGAGCCGTGCGCCGCAGTTTGCCGGACGTGGAAACGCTCAAACAACTCGATCGGGTAGCCGAGGAGTGGCGGCCGCATCGCGGGTGGGCGGCGCGGTTATTTTGGCTTGATCTACTCGGATTCGACGGTTGACTTCATGTGAAGCCAGCGACACGGCTCATGTTCACCACGACCATGAACGACATATCCATTGAGTTCATGATCGTTTATCATCTCCCTGACCTCGTACCACCCCCTGCAGCAGTTGACCCGATTCTGCCATCACGAACCGCAGACTATCGAGATAGACGAGGACTTCCAGCAGATCAGCCCCATTCAGTGACTCGACAGCGTCCGCCAGTCTGCCGCACTCTCGAAGAGCGGTCACGAGATTGGTCCTGGCCTGCTCGCCCCGCGCCGCGACCCCATCGTTCCGTTGCTTCATTGCGCCTCCTGATTCAGCGATCCTCCATTGACAGCCCCGGAGAGGGGAGAGGGCGCCTGATGAAAACCCAACATCTGCTCGATCTCACGGCCAATCCGGAGCAACCGGTCTTCTTCCCCAGGTCTGCCTGCCAGTTGCATTCCGACCGGCAGACCAATCCGATCGCGGCCGCACGGCAGCGCCAGCACTGGCTGACCGGTTGCGTTGAACGGCATTGTCAGTCGCGTCCATCCGGCCCCGACCGATTCGTCGAGACCCGTGTCGGTAATGACGAGGTTGTCCGCGCGGAGGGCCGTTGTGGGGAGCGTGGGCGCCAGCAACGCGTCGATCCCGTGTGCAGCGAACAGCGAGGCAATACCGTTTTTGAGGCGGCTCCGCACGCCGATCGCGTCGAGGTACGCCGTTGCCGGAATCGAGCGCCCGGCGGCAACTCGCACTCGCAAGTCCGGTCCATAGCGTGCAAAGAGATCCGGTTGCTCGACCGCGATCCGCCCGTGCACCGCTGCTGCTTCCACGCGATTGATGACGAACCCACACGCCCTGGCCGCGCCTGCTTCCAACCAGGGTGTCTCCACCAGGATCACCCCGTGCGCGGCGAGGACATCTATAGCCGCTTCGACGGCGGTCAGGACGTCAGGCTGGAGCCATTCGAAGAAAAATGGACGCGAAATTCCGAGGCGAATCGCCTTTCCTGCGCTTTGAGGACCGTCACCCGGCAAACCGGGTTGATGATGGCTAGCGCCTCGCAGCACATTCCACATCAGCCAGGTATCGTCGACAGTACGCGCGATCGGACCGATGGTATCCAGCGACCAGGACAACGGAAAGACACCCGCTACGTCGAGGCTCCCATAGGCAGGCTTGAAACCGGTCACCCCACACGCCGCGGCCGGGATGCGAATACTGCCACCGGTATCGGAACCCATGGCGCCAAAACACGCGCCAACCGCCACCGCTGCCGCGGATCCCCCAGAGCTCCCGCCCGGGATACGCTCAGGATCCCAGGGATTACGCGCCGGCGGACTGATGGTCCCTGCCGCGAACTCCTGAGTCACCGTCTTACCCAGAATCACCGCTCCGCCAGCCCGCAGGCGATGCACCGAGTTCGCGTCCTCCGTGGCGATTGGCGCATCGAAGCGAGCCGCAGAACCACAGCGGGTCGGAAAACCCGCAACGTCGAAGATGTCTTTGATGCCGACCGGCACACCGTGCAACGGTCCGCGATCGGTGCCAGACATCAGTTCGTGTTCCGCGATCCTCGCCACTGCCAGAGCACGTTCGTGATCGACCTCGACCCAGGCGTGAATAGTTGATTCAGTGGCGGCAATGCGCTCCAGCGCCGCGCGCGTGACGTCGACCGGCGAATAGGAACGATCGCGGTATCCGGCGCCAAGATCGCGGATACTGAGATCAGTGAGGGAATCAACGCGATCGCTCATCGTGGCGAGTGCTCGGGCCAGGATGCGGAAAACAGAGGAATCTCCGTCACATCGTCGCGACGCAGCTCGCTCAGAACGGTCTGGGCCTCGGCAATCTCCTCCGCATAGCGCCGTATCGCACCTTCATCGCCCGCCGGATCGATCTGCCGCGTTCGCCACAGCAAATCCATCGCCCAATCCGGACCACTCATCCCTCGGGCGTCTTCCTCTTTGCCCATGATCAGTCTCCAATCAATTTGGTCTTTTTGACTGTTTCGTCCACCGACGATATGGCCGCTCGCCGTCTCGAACACTTAAGCGATGGTGCCACTGGAGGTCATGTCGAGGGCGCGCTGATTGATCGGATTGAACCAAAGCGGCGGTTTGCCAACTGAACCACATCCTCATGCCCAGTTGGACCCGGCAGCTCGGACAATTCCTTGAGTAACACGAACACGCTCGCTGCCTCCCGGCGGATCGATCGCGCGAAGTCGAACCCGGCGAGGATACGGCGCGATGTCTGCGCTCGCAATCCGCGGTCGATGCCTTCATCGGCCAATCGATCCTCGAACGCTCAAATTGGCCTGCAGCCGCGTAGAAACACAATGCGGATAAGAAAGCTTATCCGCATTGTCCGATTTTGCCGTCTACCCGCCTGTCGCATCTGTGGCGGCAACGACCAACGGCGGTCGTTGTGGTGGTGCGCCAACCATGCCAAGCCGCCGCAGCGGTCCGCGCCGGCCGTTCAGATACGCACGCGCCGGCATCGCGCGGCGTCCCGCTGGCTCGACGACGAGCAGCTCGAGCGCTCCCCGCCCGGTCGCCACGATCAGACGCTTCCCGGTTTCGATCGCGCTTCCCGGCGCAGCATCGCTGGCGTCCTGGATGACCACCTGGGCCCGATGGACCTGCAGCAGATTGTCATCCACGGTAGTCCACGCCCGCGGCCGGGGCCACATGGCCCGCACCTGGCGCTCGATTTCGACCGCGGGCCGCTCCCACTCGATCCAGCCATCCGATTTTGTCAGCGGCCGGGTCAGTGTCGCCCCGGATTCCGGCTGCGGCGTAGCCGCGAGCCCGCCCGCGATCCAGCGTGGAATGTCCCTCACCACTTGGCCGGCGCCAACCAACGCTAACCTTCGTGTGAGCGATTCCGTCGTGTCGTCGTCAGCAACAGCAACGTACTCGGTGCTAATGACAGCGCCGGTGTCGATACCCGCATCCATCACCATCAGCGATACCCCGCTCTCCCGGTCGCCTGCCGCGATCGCCGCCAGCACGGGACTGGCCCCCCGATACCTGGGCAGCAGAGAGGGATGCACGTTGACACTCCCCGATCGTGGTATATCGAGCGTAGTTTGGCGGAGGATGAGACCGAAGGCCGCCACCACGAACAGGTCCGCCTCAGCCGCCAGCAGTGATGCGCGCGCGGACGCCTTGCCCAACGTTTCCGGTTTGTAGACGGGCAACCCAAGATCGAAGGCAGCGCGTTCAACCACCGACGTTCCCTTGGCCGCCTGCGTCACCACCAGCGCGATCTCGAATGTCGGCTCGGCCGCGATCGCCCGCAACGTGGGTACGGCGAACTCCGGCGATCCAAAAAAGACAATTCGCACGACACCTCCCAACAGGACTCGACCGGCGTTCGACCTGAACGCCAGTTCGGCTTAAAATCGCGTTCATGATCGCAATCCGCCGCGGGCTCCGCGCACCGGCAATCGACGCTTGGCTCATCGCCCTCCTCGTCGTTCTCCTCGCCGCCTTCGCGGTCCGTCTCTACGGCATCGAGTGGGACGACGGGGCCGATCTTCACCCCGACGAGCTGTTCATTGCCAAGATCGTCTTGATCGACCGCATTCACCTTGAGTGGCCGCTCGATGGAGCAACCATGCTCGATCCCGAGCGCAGCGGTCTCAATCCACGCGCGTTCGATCCCGCCACCGGAAAGTTTAGAGAATTCGCATACGGCGCACTCCCCCTCTTCGTCACCGACGGCGCCGCGTGGCTCCTGTCACGGTTCACCGGCGCCAACTGGAACTCGATCGACCGCGTCTATCTCGTGGGGCGTGCCCTTTCCGCCGGATTCAGCGCCATGACGGTGCTGCCAATTGCCGCGTTGGGGAGTGCCGTCGGAGGTCGCTCCGTTGGCTTGCTGGCGGCGCTCTTCGCCGCACTGGCGCCGATGTCCATCCAGCTCGCCCACTTCTTCACCACCGATAGTTGGCTCACGTTTTTCGTCGCACTCGGTTTGCTGACCTCGCTCAACGCCGCCAACGCGGGCGGCACAAGGCAATTCATCGCCGCTGGCGCGGTCTTCGGGCTGGCCATGGCCACCAAGAGCAGCGCGTTCGCCCTCGTCGTCCCGCTGCTCGCGGCGCTGGTCATCGATCTCCGCCGCCGGCTCGCGGCAGGGATGAATTGGCCCATCGTTCGCCACACGATAGCCGGCGGGATCGCGACGGCGGTCGCCGCAATCCTGGCTTTCCTGGTGTTCGAGCCGTTCGCCCTGCTCCGCCCAAATGGCTACCTGTACTCATTGCGTGTCCAGGCGGACATCGCCAACGGCGTGTTCGATGTGCCGTTCACCCGTGTCTACGCGGGAACCGTTCCCTTGCTCTATCAGCTCGAGCAATTTCTACGCTGGGGGTATGGACCGCCCACGGGCATTCTGGCGATCGCCGGCATCGCATTGCTCATACCCCTCGCACTCCGCCGCATGACCGCGGCCGTGATCCTGATGTGCTGGTTTGCCGCCTACGGCGCGGTCATTCTCGTATCAGATGTGAAGTTCCTGCGCTACCTCGAACCCTTGGCGCCCGTTTTCGCGGTTGCCGCGGCGGTCGCTTTATCGCGGCTGATAGCGTTCGTCGCGGATCGGCGGCCAGCCATAGTTCGTCATGCGATTCTCGCGGTCATTCTGGGACTGACTATCGCCTGGACCGCGGCCTTTCTGTCAATTTACGCCCACGAGCATCCGCGTTTGGCCGCGTCACGCTGGATCTATCACACCATTCCCCCTGGGTCGAATCTCACTGCCGAATACTGGGATGACGCGCTCCCTCGGACGTTGGGCTTTGCCCTGTCACCAGCGTCGTTTGGTTTCGGCTCGATTTCGCTCGACCTCTATCGCGATCTGCCGCCGCCTCAGGCCAGCGACGCCATATTCGCGGATCTCAGCGCGGCTGATTTCGTCGTCCAATCCTCACAGCGGGTCGCGGCGGCCATCGCTGCCGCTCCCTGGCGGTACCCGGTGCAAGGGCGGTTTTTCGCGCAACTCGAAGCGGGCGCCCTCGCCTTCGACCGCGTGGCGACCTTCGCGCGGCCTCCCAACGTGGGGAACGTCTCTATCGACGACAGCACCGCCGACGAATCGTTCATCAACTACGATCATCCGCGGGTCAGCATCTACGTGCGCGCCGGACCGGAGTCACGCCGGAACTACGACGCGGCCATGGCCTGGGCGCTGCAACGACCCTGGCACCCTGTCCGTGAGCCCCCACAATCGACGCTTCTGCTGGATGGGCCAGTCGGCGAAAATCCCGCCGTGGTCGACGCTCGCTGGAGCGCGGCTCTCAGCCGCGACACACCCTGGGCGCTGGCTATCTGGGTGCTCCTGCTCGTTGTCATGCTCGCGGTCGGCCGGCCGATCGCCGCACTCCTCCTCTCGTCATTTCCCGATCGCGGTTGGGGACTGGCGCGCACCCTCGCCCTTGTCCTCGCGGCATACCCGGTCTGGTTGGGGGCGAGTCTAGAACTGTTTCGCTTCCGCGCGCTTTGGTCGGTGGTTGCCCTTGCCGCAATCGGCGCCGTGGGCTGGCGGCTCCTGCACCCCAAGCACTCGGTCGCGAAGCCGCAAACACCCGGCCCAGGTTCACGCGCCTGGATCCATGCCGAAGCGGCGTTCTGGGTGGTCTTCTTGCTCTTCCTGGGATTCCGCATGATCACCCCGGACGGATGGCACCCCTTCTGGGGAGGCGAAAAACCGATGGAATTTGCCCAGATCAATGCCATTCAACGCAGCGCCTACTTCCCACCATACGATCCGTGGTTTGCCGATGGCTACGTGAATTACTACTACTACGGGTTCTACCTCATGGCCTTCCTCTTCAAAGCCACGGGGATTCCCTCTGAGATCGGTTTCAATCTGGCGCTGCCAACGGTGATGGGCCTTGTGGCCAGCGGCGGTTTCTCCGTCGCGGCGGCGCTTTCGCGAGGTATCACCCGCTCCCCGCGGCTGGCGTTGCTTGGTGGCTGGCTCGGCGCCGTTTTCCTTTGCCTGATGGGTAATCTCTCGGCTGTGCGCGGCCTTCTATCGGGCCCAGCCGCGGCCGCCGATCCATTTCTGGCCTGGACCTGGAGCGGCAGCCGCGCTATCGACAACGCGATCACCGAGTTCCCCTACTTCAGTGGCCTGTATGCCGATTTGCACGCCCATGTCATTGCCCTGCCGATTACCCTCGCCACGATCGCATTCTGCTACGCGATCGCCACCGACGAGACCTTCGCCCGCCCGGACTCTCAGGTCCCCGCGTCAGGAACGCGCTCCGTTTTCGCGGCCCAGCTCGTAATCCTCAGCTTGCTCCTGGGTTCGCTCAGTGCGACCAACGCCTGGGATGTCCCCGTCTACGCCGCCCTTGCCGTGGCTTCAGTGTTCATGGCAACCGCATCATCGCCCTCCCTGAGAGCTCGTCTTGCGCGGTTCGCTGCTCTCTCGATCCTCGTTATCGGTGGCGCCTGGGTTCTCTTTCTTCCATTTCACCTTCATTTCGTCGCCCTCTTTGGTCAACTCGCGCTGGTCCAGGATCCTACCGATCTGCTCCAGTTCCTGAGCCACCTGGGTGGACTCCTCATCATCTGCGCCCTCGGGTTCGCGGTCCTCGTGCTGCGCGGCAACGTCCGCGGCGGCGGCGCCCCGATTGCGCCCTGGCTCGCGCTTGGCATCGGCGTGATCGGCCTCCTCACGATCGAAGCCGGTACAGCGCGATTAGCGACAATCGGGGCAGTGCTCATCATCCTGGCCTGCGCTGGTCCTCCTGTCGCCGCGGCATGGTTTCTTCTGGACCGCACGCCAGCGGATCACCCGTGGCCAACGACGCTGCTGCGTGGCGCGCTTGTCGCGGTTGTATTGGCCAGTGTGGCGATCGTGTTCAGCGGGCGTCCCGTATTCGCTCTGTTGCTCGCGTTGGGATTGGTGGCGGCCCTGGCATGGCTCGGCCTCAGGCGGCCTCCTGAGCGGTTTGTCTGTCTCGTCCTGACCGCGGGATTTCTCACCGCCGCCGGAGCGGAGATTCTGATCGTCGCCGACGATCTGATCGGCACCCCCGCCTACCGCATGAACACGGTGTTTAAGTTTTACAACCAGGTCTGGGTCTTGCTCGCCGTCGCTGCTGCCGCGCTCGCCACGGCGATGGTCCAAACCGCCGCCCGGCGCCATCGCCTTGCTGCCGCCACCCGGCCCACGTTTGCCGCAAACCGGGAATGGGCCAAAGTCGGCGTAGGGATCTGCGCGCTCGTGATTCTGGCGTCCTTGACATACCCGATCATGGCCACCGGACCACGGTTGGCGCAGCGGTTCACCCCCGGCACACCGTCAGGCACACTCAATGCTCTCGGCTGGATGACGTCCGGCACGGTTCCTGTTAGCGACGATCCCGCGTTCTCCCAGCTCGGTTTTGCCGGCGATGCGGCGGCCATCGATTGGTTGTTAGCAAATGTGTCGGGAAGTCCGGTCATTGCTGAGGCATCGATCGGACCCTATCGCTGCAACGGCAGTCGCATTTCCGCCGCCACCGGACTGCCGACGATCATTGGTTGGGAACGGCACGAGCAGCAACAGCGGTATCCCGATACGCTCCCGGGACGAGTCGCGGATGTGCGCACGCTCTTCACCTCCGGTGACATAGCGGAAAAAGTCTTGATACTTCGCCGCTACAACGTCGCCTACGTCATTGTCGGCGACGTCGAGCGCGTCTATCCGATTGCGAACAACGAATGCAGTCCAACCGGCACGGCGGCCGGCATTGCCGCATTTGACGCGATGGTCGGCTCCACCCTCGAGGTCGCCCACTCCAGCGGCGGCACGACGATCTATCGCGTGCTACCGCTCGGCGCCTCGTGATCGGCCCCTTCTAGCGTGCATTGGATCGAAGCAACGGCACGCTGGTACGCGGTTTTGGCGCTCGTGACCTGGGCGCTGGCGCCCTGGATCAGGTGGCTGGGCAACGCGCTCCTGGATCATGGCGCAACCGTCGCCAGGCCAATCGCCGTGCTTGCCGCCATCTATCCCGCGTGGCTGCTCTCCTCGCTCGGTGTCATTGCCTTCTCCACTTCGTCAGTCGTTGCGGTGGTCATCGTCGCCGGGCTCGTGGGGTGGTTCCTCACGATCCAGACAACGGGCCTCGACCGATTCTGGCTGCGGCATCTCCTTGCTGTGGAGGCTGCCTCCGCGCTCCTCTTCGTGGCGTACATCTGGCTGCGCGGTTACACCCCCGAAATTCTCGGGACCGAAAAGCCTATGGACATGGCCTTTCTCGCCAGCAGCGGCCGCGCCGTGACAATGCCGCCATTAGACCCCTGGTTTGCGGGAGAACCGATCAATTACTACTACCTTGGTTACGTACTCCATGGCACGATTGGACGCCTGGCCAGTGTCGCCCCCGAAACTGGATTCAATCTCGCGCTCGCTACTGCTTTTAGCGTCACCCTGGTGGCGGCGTTCGGCGTCGTCTGGAACGTGGCGCGTCCCCAATTCGGCGCCCGGATCGCGTCCCTCACTGGGTTGCTCGCAGCCTTCATGGTCGCGCTCGCCGGCAACCTCTACGCTCCTCTGCGGCTGCTCCAGGACACCTCCGCGGTGGTCGCTGCCTGGTGGTGGGATAGCGAATCCGGGATCGGCTGGCGCTCCAGCCGCATCGTCTGTGATGGGCTTCGTGTCGACAATCGTTGCCCGTTCCCCGCGGCCGAGACCATTAACGAGTTTCCATTCTTCAGCTTCCTTCTCGGTGATCTCCACCCTCACCTCATGGCCCTGCCGTACACATTGGTTGCCATCGCTCTTTCCTGGAATCTCGCGCAAAGCACTGATCCGCCGGAGAGGAGTCGGGCGTGGCGGCGCTGGGCGCGAGTCGGGCTCAGCGGCGCGATCGCTGGCGCGCTTTCCGCCCTCAATGCCTGGGATTACCCGACATTTCTTGTCCTCGCCGCGGTCGGGGTGTGGATCGGCGCTGGCGCCACATTGGCGCGCGCCTGGCGACCGCTGCTCGTTCTCGGCGTTTCTTCACTAGTCGCCTGGTTGCCGTTTCTGGCGACGTACGATCCACCCACCGCGGATCCATTCCCAACAGACCCCGCTTGGGCCGAAAGCGTTCCAGGTTTTTCCACTCTCCTTTCCGTGGTCGGCGTGCATCTGGGCGCGCACACGTCACTCGCGGAGTACCTGACCATCTTCGCGATCCCCTATGGCTTCGGTATCACCGTCGTTGGCGTGGGATTGGCGCGGATGTCACCGCGGATTTCCCGCGAAGAAGTGCGCGCCCTGTTTTTCGCCAGCGCGGGAACGATCGTGCTCGGACTCATACTTTCGGCGCCAGTTGTTCCGCTCTGCGCCATTCCGCTTGTGCTCGCGGCCGTTCAGCTTCGCCGCGGGCTCGCGGTCGGTCCGCAACTTTTCGCGCTCCTGCTCTACGCATGCGCCTGGTCGCTTTCGATCGGCGTCGAAATCTTCTACGTACGAGACCTGTTCGAGAATCGCATGAATACGCTCTTCAAGTTCTACTATCAGGCGTGGACGCTTTCCGCCCTCGGTGCGGCGCTTGCGGTGGTAATACTCTGGGTTGCGCTGGCGAAGGTGCCCTGGCAACGAGCAGCGCTCGCCGGCGCGGTACTTGTGACAATCGCCGCCGGCGCCGTCTACCCCGCGCTTGCGTCATATCAGTGGGCCGCGCAGTTCCGGTCGTGGCAAGGTCTCGATGGCCTCGCCTATGGCGAAGCCGAGAGCCCGCACGAGGTCGCCGCCATTCGCTGGTTATCTCAGAACGCGCAATCCGGGGACGTCATCCTCGAGGCTGCCGGCTGCTCCTATCTCCCCTTCGGCCGGCTGCCCTTCAACCGCGTCTCGGCATTCACCGGCATCCCGACGGTGATTGGTTGGGGCAACCACGAGCGCCAATGGCGCGCCGGTCAGCCCGCGAATCTGGACGAGATCGGTGTCCGGCAGTCGGATGTTGGGCGCATGACGATTGATCCCGAAAGCGCGTTGCTGAACGAATACCGCGTCCGCTGGCTGTTTGTCGGCGACTACGAAACGGGAAACTGGCAAGCAGAATGTGAGACCGCCGGACCGTATAACGGTCTTCAGGCAGAAACCAACCCAGGACCGAGTTGGGACGAGGCCTTTCAGGCGGGAGATGTTCGTCTGTTTCGCCGGCGCGATCGATGAGCGCGGGTGCGTCCATTTCGCCCCGTTTTGACATGCCCCTCCGCGCATTCCTATACTCTCATTCCTGCATTCCGGGGTGTGGCGCAGTCGGTAGCGCGCGGCGTTTGGGACGCCGAGGCCGGAGGTTCGAGTCCTCTCACCCCGACCTGTCCCCCGCCCACGCTGCGCTCGTCAGACCATCCGCTCCCTCGCCGCGGGTCGCGTCATGACCGATGTCGTCAGTGGCTCGTTCGAGTCGCTCGTTGCACGTCCAGATACCCACGTCGTCGTCGATTTCACCGCTGGCAGCCGCACGTTGCTGGTGCTATTCGGCGGTATCGCCGGTGGCGTCAGCATGCCGGTGTTCGAGTTTTTCCGGCTCACCTCTGAGCTCCCGGTGAACAAAGCGTTTCTGCGTGATCCCCGCCGGGGCTGGTATCAACTCGGTATTCCGGGGTTGGGAGACTCCGCAACCGCCGTCCTTGACCACCTCCAGGCCATCATCGCTCGCGCGGGCGCCGGCCGCGTCGTCATGGCTGGCGCCTCGGCCGGTGGGTTTGCGGCGATCCTTTTTGGCGCCCTCTGCGCCGCCGACGAAGTGATCGCCTTCTCCCCACAGACCTTTGTTGATCGCGAAAACCGCGCCCGTGCCGGTGACACGCGTTGGCAGGAGCAGATCGATCGGTTGCACGAATGCCTTGACCCGCAATCCGCGACCCTTGACCTCCTCGACGTGTTAACACCCGAAAGCGGTAAGACTCGCTATCAGATTCACGTCAGCACCGATGATGCTTTCGATGAGCTCCACGCGCACCGGATCGCCCACTGTCGCGGCGTGGACATCACCGAGCACGAGCGCGGCGGCCACCGTCTTGTCAAGACGCTTCGCGACCGCGGGGTGCTGCGCCCGATGCTGCTGTCCGCGCTGCGCCAGTAGAAACTAGAAACATGCCTCCCCTTGCCAGGTACCAGAGC
>JACCXM010000160.1 GCA_013697005.1 Chloroflexia bacterium
CCCCCCCTACCCAACGCTAGCTATTGGACCAGGTGATCGCGGCGTGGTGGCCATTGCGCCCGGAGTTGTCCCAGCGCAGCCCATAGTCGGCCCAGGTGCTATTGTCCTCGCCGACGGCCATCGCCACCCCGGCGGGCGCGAAGGGGTGCGCGTTGCTGGCGATGATCTCCTGCTCTTCACCCGCCACACTCGGCACCGACCGCACGGCCATCTGCATGATGTCCGGGATTTCTACCGAGCGGCGTTTGCCCTCGCGGCGATAGGTGATGGGCACGCTCTTGATCCCGAGCACCTCACCGATCAGCGGGGCGAAGCCCCCCATGACGCCCCCGGCGGCCCCGGCGAAGATCGCCTGTAGCGCCTCCTGCTGCCGCGCATCGGCTCCCTCGTCGACGTAGAGCGCCACCGCCCAGTTCCCTTCGATCATGGGACCGGGAGTCCGCGCGATCAGCACCACGTTGAGCCCATCGAGCGTCACATCGCCAAAACTGCCCTGATCGAGGTGGAACGCGAAGGCGACCTCGCAGGCTCCCTCGGTTGGCTGGGAGGTGAGCGGTGGAGCGGCCGAGAAGAGGCACGGGCACGTAATCCGGCAATTGCAGTTCTCGAAGTATTCGCCGCGAAGCGACCACGCTGGTGCTGCTGTCTCGACCATCGGACTCTCCTTGCCGGCGCATATCGAAAAACGTCCGCGGTGGGTCTGTGCCGGAAGTCTAGCCGAGCCCAACGATGGCCATGATGACGACGATTCCTCTCGCCCGTTTGATCGCCGCGGCGCACCTAACCGGCTCGGGCGAACAGACCATCTTTCGAATCACAGATGAGGTTTGCCGCCGGTAGGGTCAGATCGATCAGGTAGGCGTTGACCGCGTCCGCAACGCAGGCGCTGTTCCAGTAGGAAGGGTGTCCGGTTCCCTCCCGGCGCAGCAGGACGGCGGACTCCAATTGCCCCGCCATATCCACCGACCACTGGTAAGCGTCCTGGGTGTCAAGGGTGGCCCCGATCACCAGGATCGGCGGCGCGCCCATAGCAGTGGGAACATGTTGCGCCGGAGCTGGCTCCGCTGGCCAGAAGACGCAAGGCAGGGTCCACGTCGCGTAATACGCTCCCAGGCGAGGGGCGACCAGCGCCGCCTTGGCGGCGAGCGCCTCATAAACGGCGGGGTTCTTGGTGATCGCGAAATCGAGGCAGCCAACCGCGAGGAACACCGTGTTCCCAGGCCCATAGGTCCCGTCCGGCAGGCGCTCATTGTGCTGATCCGCCATCTCGAGCACCGCCGTCCCGTCCCCGGCGGCCGCGGCGGCGAGCGCCGCCGCGAGCTGAGGCCACCGTGCTGGCCACGACAGCGCCGCATCGACGGCGTCCAGAACGGCGCGCTGACCAACGAATCTAGGACCAGTGTCGGTCGCAACTTCCAGCGGCGTGGTATCAACCTGGGTCATCAGTGCGTCGAAGGCTCCCGCCGGATCGCCGCCGGAGTGGAACGGGCAGGTCAGCGCCGCGGCACAGTCGGCGAGATAGGCGTCGAAGGCGCGCTCGATGGCGTCGACCCATTCGGGCACGAACGTTGCAGGGTCGATGAACGAGAGCAGAGCGGAGTCGAGGGCGAAGGCGCGGACCCGCTGCGAGTACCGGTCGGCATAGCGCGCGCCGATGCTGGTGCCGTACGAGAGACCGAGGAACGAAATCGTTTCCTCACCGAGCGCCTCCCGCAACCGCTCCATGTCGCTGACCACGTTCTCGGTCCCCAGGAACGGCAGCACCTCGCCGCCATTGGCCGCGCAGGCCGCCGCGAAATCGCGCCCTCCGGCCAACCAGGCGTCCCACTCGGCCTCGTCGTCGGGGGAAGGATCGAGCGCGTAATACGTCTCGTATTCAGGCGCGCAGTCGATCTGGCCGCTCGCCCCGACGCCGCGCGGATCGAACCCGACGATGTCGAAGCGGGCGCGGGTCTCCTCCGGGAAGAGCAGCATCCCGGTCTGGTGCAGGAAGCCGACCGTCGGACAGCCCGGACCGCCGCAGTTGACCACGAGCGCGCCGATCCGGCGGTCACGATTGGCGGCAGGCAGCCGGGTGAGCGCCAGATCAATCGTGGCGCCCCCTGGATCGGCGTAATCGAGCGGGACCGCAAGGACGGCACATTCCCAACCGCCTCCACCCGCACAGGCCGCCCACGCGCGTGTCGCGGACGTGTTTTCGGCAGGCGTGGCGACCGCCGTCGCCGACTGCGCGGCTGTCGTGGTCGCGGCGGTCATGGACAGGATAGAGAGCACCAGCAGAAGACGTCCGAGGCTCATCAAAGAAGAGGTCATGGCAGTCTCCTGGGCGAGGAATTGATCCCGATTCGGCGAGAGTATTGTGCAGCATCTTTGTGGTCATCGTAGCAATGAGCAGCGGTTGCACTCATGGCAATGTGTGCCAGTGAAGAGTCTGCTAAATGCTGTCGTGAGGATGGCCCGTGTAGGGTCCCGTCGTGATTGGGACTTCGATCGGGACATCCGGCTCATCACGACGGGACGCGGCGGGGCCCATGCTCTAGGGCAGTCCAGATGAAACGGCGATGCCGTTCAGGACTGGTACCCGTGTGGATGGAGAACATGGAGGATTCCTCATGCGTCGTGCAGGAACCAGGATCACCGTTTCCGCGACTATGGGCTTCGCCCTATCGATGCAGCTCACGCTCGTCGTGAGTGGAGCCGCGTCCGCCCTCGCCCAGGAAAGCACGCCGGGAACCACGTTCCCGATTTCACCCGACGCGAGCGAATGTACCGTCGATGCGCGTCCCCTCGCGGATTTCGAACGCTTGCTCCTCGCCACGCCGCAAGCCGATCCCGCTGCGAGCGACCGCGCGACTCTGTTCGTGATACCGGAAGGGGAGCCGGCAGACGAGACGACCATAGCCGGCGTCACCGCCACCCTCCTCGAGATGTATGCCTGCTATCAAGCTGGCGACCCGCGTCGCTTCCACACGCTCTTCACCGACGAGGGCATCCAGCGTTCCTACCCGTCGGGTCTGGTCGATCGGGAGTTCATCGATGAGTTTTTCGCCGCCTCGCCGGAGCCGGTGGAAGAGACCGATCAGCGCGCGACGATCCTGGCCATCGAAGATGTGACGCTGCTGGCCGATGGCCGGGTCGGTGCGCTGGTTCGTTCCGACGAACCGGAGTTCGGCGGACTCCAGACCGTCTACTGGATTTTCAAAGAGACAGGCGGGCGGTTCCTCGTCGACGACGTCATCCACGGGTTGCCCACCAGCAGTTGAGAGGATAATGGGCGGCGTACGATAGGAGACTGACCTTGGCAGCTCGTCTCGTCGCCACGGTCCGCGCATGGGATGCGCGCCACGTCACGCTTATGGGCGACTCGCTGCGCGGGCTCCAACTCTTTGTGGCCCGCGCCGTCTGGTGTTCCCTGGCCGCACTGGCGGGCGTCCTGTTCGTCGCCGCCGTCGTTGCTCGCTACGGCGCTCTCGCTACTCCTTCCCCGCCCATTCGCGCCGAGCTTGCGTATCTTGGTCTCTCCCCTCGCGCCTACGCCCTGGCCTATCTTCTCCCCGCCGCGGTCTTTGCCCTGGTCTGCCTGATCGTCGCCGCCATGATCGTGCGGCGCAAACCGACCGACGCGATGGCGCTGTTCGTCTCAGTCTTCCTGCTCCTGCTAGGCGCGCTCTATGGACCGAACGCGGCGGCGCTGGAGGAGTCCTACCCGAACGCATTCCTTCCGATCATGCTCGGATATGCGCTGCTGATCGTCTCCCAGGTGCTCATGCTCTTTCTCTTTCCCGATGGACGAATCGTGCCTTACTGGATGTGCGTCCCGGTGCTCGTCTGGATCGGCGTGCTCCTGCTCGTGATGGTCCAGCCCGGGAAGCCGCTTGCCGCAGGACCTGACCTTTTGGGGGCGCTAATGCTCGTCAGTGGGCTGGGAGCTGGAGTCACCGCCCAGGTCTACCGTTACCTGCGGGTATCGAACGCGGTCCAGCGCCAACAGACCAAATGGGTGGTGTGTGGCGTGGCCGTCGCCGCCCTGGGATTTCTGTTGCTGGTTTTGCCCCGGGCGTTCGTTCCAACCCTCTCCCAGCCCGGACGCGCAGCGCTCCTCTACGACATGGCCAGTGAGTCCGCCGCCGTTCTCGCATCCCTTTGTATTCCGGCGTCGATCGGGGTCGCGATCCTGCGCCATCGCCTCTGGGATATCGACGTCATCATCAAC
>JACCXM010000177.1 GCA_013697005.1 Chloroflexia bacterium
CCTTCTCATCGGTTCGCCCGGCCGGGAGCAATCCCTGGGGGCGAGGCAAGAGGGAACCCGGTGCGAATCCGGGGCTGCCCCGCAGCGGTGAGTGGGAACGACCGCCGTCAGACGCACTGACCTTGCAAATCCAGGTTGGGAAGCGACGGCCAGTAGGAAAACGCGATTGCCTGCGGTGATTGCTTCGCCCACGAGCCCGAAGACCTGCCGCTGAGCCGCGCCGTCACGGTGCGGATGTGACCCGGGCCTCCGCGGGAGGGGCCAGCGGGCAGTGCGCCGCACGCCCTCTTCTCTCCTTACTCCCGGTTCACGGTCGTCGTCCGCGGGGACGGCGGTCGGTCTTATGGATGGTCGCGCCCCGAGCCGGCCACGGGAGCGGAGAGCAGCAGATGGTCCTCGAGCAGGAAAAGCAACAGAAACAGGAAAAGGCACAGATCCCGGAGCGAAGCGCCCCGGCGCGTTCCGTCGCTGGCGACGGCCGGGATGACCCGGCCCGGTTCACCGGCCGGTTGGTGCAGAAGCGCGATGGCCGGCTGGCGCCCTTCGACCGCTCGCGTATCGCGCACGCGGTGGAAATGGCGGTTCGCGCCGAGCTCGGCGTTCCCTTCCCCGATCCGATCGCCACGGTCACCGCGACCCAGGTCGACGCGGTTGTCACCGCCGTTCTCGCCACGCTCCCCGCGGTGGCGGAAGGAGAGGTGATCTCCACCGTCGAGGCCATTCAGGACGAGGTTGAGCGGGCGCTCATGGCCGCGGGCGCCTTCGCCGTGGCCCGCCGCTACATCATCTACCGCGAGGCGCGCGCCCGCCGCCGCGAGGAGCAGACGTTGCGGCTGCTCGATGCGGACGGTCAGGAGGTGCAGCTCAATCTGGCGCTCCTCCGCTCCTGGATCGCCGAGGCCTGCGCCGGATATGAAGACCGGGTGTCGGCCAAGGTGATCGCCGAGGACGTGCTGGCCGGGTTGCCCGCCGGCGCCCCGCTACTCGATCTGGAACGCTCGATCGTCCTGGCCGCGCGGACGCGGATCGAGATCGACCCGGCGTATTCGTTCGTCGCGGCGCGGGCGCTGTTGCGCGGGCTCTACGCCGAGGCGCTGGGGCGGCGGGTCGGCATCGACGAGGCGCGTCTGGCGTATCCCCTCGCCTTCGCCGAGTACGTCCGGCGCGGGGTGGAGCTGGAGCTGCTGGCGCCGGAGATGCTCGAGTTCGATCTGGCCCGGCTGGGCGCGGCGCTCGCTCCGGAGCGCGATCTCGCCTTCCAGTACCTCGGGCTGCAAACCCTCTACGACCGCTATCTGATCCACGACGGCGGCCGCCGGCTGGAGCTGCCGCAGATGCTCTGGATGCGGGTGGCGATGGGTCTCGCGCTGCAGGAGGACGCACGCGAGGAGCGGGCCATCGCCTTCTACCATCTCATCTCCTCGTTCCGCTTCTGCCCCTCCACGCCGACGCTGTTCAACGCCGGCACCCGCTACCCGCAGCTCTCCTCGTGCTACCTCTCGACCGTCAGCGACGACCTGGGCGAGATTTTCAAGACGATGCGCGACAACGCGCTCCTCTCCAAGTGGAGCGGCGGCATCGGCAACGACTGGACCCCGGTGCGCGCGCTGGGCAGCCACATCAAGGGCACCAACGGCGCCAGCCAGGGGGTCGTCCCCTTCCTCAAGGTCGCCAACGACACCGCGATCGCTGTGAATCAGGGCGGAAAAAGGAAGGGCGCGGTCTGCGCTTATCTCGAGGCCTGGCACCTCGACGTCGAGGAGTTCCTCGATCTGCGCAAGAACACCGGCGACGACCGTCGCCGCACCCACGATATGCACACCGCGCTGTGGGTGCCCGATCTGCTCATGCAGCGGGTCGAAGCCGATGGGGAGTGGACTCTCTTCAGCCCCAGCGACGTGCCCGATCTGCACGATCTGTATGGCCGCGCCTTCGCCCGCCGCTACGCCGAGTACGAAACCGCGGCCGACCGGGGTGAGCTGAAAAACACGAAACGGGTGCGTGCCGTCGAGCTGTGGCGGGCGATGCTGACCGCCCTTTTCGAGACCGGTCACCCCTGGATCACCTTCAAGGACGCGGCGAACGTGCGCAGCCCGCAGGATCACGCCGGCGTCGTCCACAACTCCAATCTCTGCACCGAGATATTGCTCAATACCAGTCCGGACGAGGTAGCGGTCTGCAATCTGGGCTCGATCAACTTGGCCACGCACGTGACGCCAACCGGGATCGACCACGACCGCTTGCGCGAGACGGTCGGGATCGCCATGCGCATGCTCGACAACGTCATCGACCTCAACCACTACCCGATCCCCGAGGCCCGCGCCTCGAATCTGCGTCACCGCCCGGTCGGGCTGGGGCTGATGGGGTTCCAGGATGCCCTCTGGGAAATCGGAGTCGGCTACGCCTCGGAGGAAGCGGTCGCTTTCGCCGACGCCAGCATGGAAGCGATCTCGCACTACGCCATCCTGGCTTCGACCGAGCTGGCCAGGGAGCGCGGCGCCTACCCCTCGTTCGCCGGGTCGAAGTGGGACCGCGGTCTGCTCCCCATCGACACCGTGCCCCTTCTCTCCGAAGAGCGCGGCGAGCCCGTAGCGGTCGATCTGGGAACGACGCTCGACTGGGAACCAGTGCGAGCGGCGGTGCGGGAACACGGGATGCGTAACAGCAACACGATGGCGATCGCCCCGACCGCCACGATCGCCAATATCCAGGGGGTGACGCAGTCGATCGAGCCGCTCTATACGAATCTGTATGTGAAGAGCAATCTCTCCGGGGAGTTCACCGTCGTCAACGAGCGGTTGGTGCATGATCTGACCGCGCGCGATCTGTGGGACGCCGAGCTGCGCGACGATCTGAAATACGAGGACGGTTCGGTGCAAGCCATCCCCCGCATCCCCGACGTGCTGAAGGCGCGCTACCCGACCGCGTTCGAGATCGACCCCAGTTGGTTGGTGGCCTGCGCCGCTCGCCGCCAGAAGTGGATCGACATGGGGCAGTCGCTCAACCTCTACGTCGCCGCGGCCTCGGGTCGCGTGCTGAACGATCTCTACCGCTCCGCCTGGAAGCAGGGTCTGAAAACGACCTACTACCTGCGCTCCCGCGGCGCCACCCAAAACGAGAAATCGACCCTCGACGTCAATCGCCGCGCCATCCAACCGCGCTGGATGCGCGCCGAGAGTGCCTCGGCCGGGATCGGAGTCGAGGAGTCGAGGAGTCGAGAAGTCGTGGAGATGACGGTAGGACCGCCAGACGGCGAGATGGAGATCGGAGGTCGGACGCCGGACGTAGGGGTACGGCATGCCGTGCCCGCGCCTGAAAGCGCGTTGCCCGCACCCGTAACGGCGACGCTCCCTGGCCCCCGCGCATTACTGGACGACGACAACGACCCCGAAGAATTCATCTGCGAGGCGTGCGAGTAACGAGTTAGGCATTGGAAGTTCTCCCTCTCCCTGCGTACAGGGAGAGGGCTGGGGTGAGGGTTACGCTGATCCGCCGTGTGCCCACCAACGCACCGGTTATCACAAGGAGTTACGGAAATGTCGTATTCGAACGGGACAGTTCTACTCGATTCAGATACCACCACGAACATGACCCGGATCGACGCCGCGGAAAAACGTCTCATCAACTGCCATGCCGTCGACGTCAACCAGTTGATGCCCTTGAAATACGCCTGGGCCTGGGAGCACTACCTCAACGGCTGCGCCAACCACTGGATGCCGACCGAGGTGGCGATGGGCGCCGATATCGCCCTCTGGAAGAGCGACCGCCTCAGCCCTGACGAGCGTCTCGTCATCATGCGCAATCTCGGCTTTTTCGCCACCGCCGAGAGTCTGGTCGCCAACAACATCACCCTCGCCATCTTCCGCCACGTCACCAACGCCGAGTGCCGCCAGTATCTGCTGCGCCAGGCGTTCGAGGAGGCGATCCACACCCACACCTTCCATTACATCGTGGAGAGTCTGGGCCTGGACGAGCGCGAGATCTTCGGCATGTACCACGAGATCCCGGCCATCGCCGCCAAGGACGAGCTGGAGATGGCCCTCACCGCCGATGTGCTCGATCCCACCTTTACTACCGGCACCTTTGCCGGGGCGCAGCGCTTCCTGGAGAATCTGGTCGGCTACTACGTGATCATGGAGGGGGTGTTTTTCTACGCCGGGTTCGCCATGATCCTCTCCTTCCATCGTCAAAACCGGATGAAAGGGATCGGCGAGCAGTTCCAGTACATCCTGCGCGACGAGACGGTTCATCTCAACTTCGGGATCGATCTGATCAACGGCATCAAAGCCGAGAACCCGGAGCTGTGGACATCGGACTTCCAGGACGCGCTAGTCGAAAAAATCCGGCACGCCGTCGAGCTGGAGATCGCCTACGCCGCGGACTGCCTGCCCAACGGCGTGCTCGGCCTGAACGCCGCGCTGTTCGAGGAGTACGTCCAGTTCATCGCCGACCGCCGCCTGGAGCGCATCGGTCTACCCCGCCAGTACCGCGCCCGCAACCCCTTCCCCTGGATGAGCGAAACCATCGACCTCGGCAAAGAAAAAAACTTCTTCGAAAGCCGCGTCACCGAGTACCGCAGCGGCGCGAGTCTGAGCTGGGATT
>JACCXM010000191.1 GCA_013697005.1 Chloroflexia bacterium
GAGCTGAATCAGGTCGAGGTGCTAACGGCCCCGGCGATCTGGGCCGCCGCCGAGGCGAGGGATCCGGCGCGGCGCATCAAGCGCATCAGCCGTGGCGAAGCGGAGTGCGCGGCGGTGGCCATCGCCCGCGGCTGGACCCTGTGGAGCGACGATGCCGCGATCCTCGACCTCCTGGCGGTTCTCCACCCCGCACAGTCGGTGGAGCTGATCAGCGACCTGCTCGTCCGCGCCGCGCAAGCGGGTTTGCTGGGTTGCCAAGAGGCGGCCGATCTCTATAACGCGGTCTTCCGGGACACACTCGGGTTATGGACGACCCGGACCCTGGATTGCGAGCGCGGTGCGGTGATCGTGCGGTAGCGAGCATCACGACAAGACGGAGGGGGCGGCGCACGCGTTGCGCCCGATCGCTCTTACACGATTCATACGTGGCTCTTACACAGCACCGCTAGAATCGAAGCATGCGCGGCGTCAATAAAGTCATCCTGATCGGCAACGCCACCCGCGATGCCGAGTTGCGGCACACCCAGACCGGCAAAGCCGTGTCGAGCATTCGCTTGGCCACCAACCGGCAGGTCAAGAGCGAGGAAGAAACGCAATTCCACACCGTCGTGTGCTGGGACCGCCTGGCCGAGACCACCGCGGAATACGTCAAGAAGGGCGATCCCCTCTACGTCGAGGGGCGGTTGCAGTACCGCTCCTTCTAGGACGAGGAAGGTAAGGAACGCGGCATCTGCGAGATCGTCGCCGACGACGTCCAGTTCCTCAGCCGTCGCGGCAACGGAAGCCGAGGTGAGCCCGAGGCCTAGCCCTCCCCTGCTCTATGCCCCAACCCGAACTTCGACCAGCAGGGCCGCGCTCACCAGAAGGCGGGACTCCGTCTCAGGAAGGCGCGCTGCCGCGCTACCACCAGGCCGCCCGCTTCGCCGGCGAGGAGCTGGCCGAGGTGACCTACTTCGCGGCGCAGGACGTCGTCTTCGCCCACGCCGGCGACGTCGATCTCTCCGCCTACCGCTTCCAGCTGAACCGCGTCGACCACGTCGTGATCGTGGGCGAGCCCCCACCGGCGGACCTCCACGATGAGCTGCGCTCCGTATTGGCCGCCGGCGAGCCGGCCGTCATTCCCGAGGGCGTGCTGCGGCTGCTCAACGCACGGCGGACGGCGGCGACCAAGGCCGGGCCGTGGGTGGAAGGGCACTGCCGACCGGGCAAGCGGCTCACCTAGACCGCTTCCATAGTGCTATGTCAACAATCGAAAATGAACCACGGCGGCCCAAGTATCAAGAACTGCTTGCTGCCTACGAGCGTGCCCGCGAGTGCTATGAGCGCGATCCAAGCCAGCGCAGCCTAGCCGTCCTCGAGACCAGCTTGGCGATCCTCGTGCGGGAGCTCCAGCGCCCCGGCAAGTTCGACCTGGGCCAGATGGTGATGACCCCCGGCGCCGATCTGGCCATGCGCACGGCGCGGCAGGTGCCCCTTGAGTTCCTCCTGCGCCACAAGTACGGCGATCGGGGCGAACTCCCGCCTGAGGATGTCCGGGAAAATGAATGGTCGCTCCAAAACGGCGCCCGCCTCTTCTCTGCCTACCGGACGCGGACCGATGAGAAGCTGTGGGTGATTACCGAGTGGGATCGCAGCGTGACCACGTTATTGTTATCAGAAGAATACTGATCCTGAAGTTCTAACTGTCATCTATCCATTTATGTAAACAAATGCTATACTACCGTCATGCCGAAAGGAGGTGACATCCGATGGCGAAAGAACCGCTGACGATTCCTATTGACCCGGCCAGCGAGCTCGGCCACGCTCTGGCCGACGCCGACGCGCCGGTCGTGCTCGACAGCGACGGGGTGCGCTACACCGTGAACCGCGAGGACGTGTTCGCCCGCTACGACGCAGCGGCCGTCCTTGCTGGGCTACGCCAGAGCCGCGGCGCACTTACAGGCGTGGACACCGCGGCGCTCCTGGCCGACCTGGCCACGCAGCGGAGCCAAAACCCGATCCGCCGTCCTTCCTAGGCCGTGGCGTACTTGCTCGACTCGAACCTCGTCATCCCCTACCTCGCCGACGACCCCGCGACGGTTCCCCTGATCGAGCGCCTGGCGCCCGAGGGCATCGCGATCAGCATCATCACCTACCTGGAGGTCTACCAAGGCACGCTACGCAGCGCTGACCCGGAGCGGGCCCAGGAGCAGTTCGAGCGCTTCCTAGCGGTGGTACCCACCCTCTCCCTCTCGCCGGCGGTTGCCCGCCGCTGCGCCCGGCTGCGCGAAGACCTCAAGGGCCGTGGCCGGCGCGTGCGGGACCGCGCCCTCGACTTGGTGATCGCGGCGACGGCCCTGGAGCACGGTCTCCCGCTCGTCACGCGCAACCTGGCCGACTACGAGGACATCCCCGAGTTTTCGCTCTACCAGCCGAGCTGACCCACGCTATGCGCGAACGCGAGACCCCCGATCCCTATTGGAGCGACGTACTTCTCCTGGGCGAGGTTCCCTTGCCCAACGGCGTCTCCCTGGTCCGCCTGCGGCTGCACCACAGCGAGGAACCCTACGACCGCCGCAACGTCGCCGAGCTCGCCCCGCTCACCCACCCGGTCGGCACCCGCGGCTACGTCCACGCCCAGCCCTACGTGCTGGAGCCGGAGATCACGCTTACGATCGGTCTTTTCCCCGCCCCGCGGGACGCCAGCGTGATCGGCGAGGTCGTCGACTCGTCGTGGGAAGGGATGCGCCATGTCGAGATCGGTCGGGCCCAAGCTTGGCACTACCCCGCTGATCGCCTGCTCGTGCTCTGGGAGTGCTACCTCTTCGACCGCTGGCGGTTAGCCGATCCGGTTCAAAATCCTGCCCTGAATGCGCTGTGGCAGGGTTTCGAGTGCAAGCTGCTTGTCCACTTCCCCACAGCTGAGCGCCTGGCCACACCGTCGTGGGAGGACATCTACGAGCGGCCGGCCTGGCAAACGTTTCTTCGCCAGCAGGGCAACGCGCCGGCAACACCTGGCGCATTCGTCAAGACACCCTAAGTCGACTCCTGCCCGAGTAAGAACTGGTCGGGACTGTGCTGGTCGTGCTCACGCCGCAAGTCCTCTGTCACGTGCTTCGCGTAGTGCTCCGACATAGCCAACTGCGAGTGGCCGAGCCGCTTCAGCAAGGCGAACACGTCCCCTCCCGCGCGCAAGTAGGTGATGGCGAAGGTGTGGCGAAACTTGTGCGGGTTGGCGCGAACGCCGGCGTGCTGCCCGAGCCTCTTGCACACGGAGAGGAGACCCGAGGGCGTCAACGGGGCACCGTCCTTGCTCGCCTCGCTCTCGAAGAAGTAGGGCGTGTGGCCCGGGCGTTCTTCGGTCCAATAGCGCCGCATGGCCGCGGCGACGCCCGGTGAGAAGAAGACATACCGCTCCTTGCGGCCCTTGCCGACCACCTTGGTCTGTCGCGCGGTCCAGTCGATCTCCGCGGTGAGCAGGCCGCAGACCTCGGCGGCGCGGCAGCCGGTGTCGAGCATGAAGCGGACGAGAGCGGCATCGCGAAGCGGGTTCCGCGAGAACGCCCGCGCCGCTGAGACTAGCCGCTGGACCTCGTCTGGGTTGAACCGCTCCTTGAGCTTCTCGGGAAGCTTCGGCTGCGCCTGCCCCGCCAAGAAATCGGTCTCGACCCGCCCCGTCTCGGCCATCCAGCGGCAGAACGAGCGCAGGCTCGACCGGATCGTCTTGACGTAGGCGGCGGACTTCGGCCCGCCCCGCGCCGACGCCTGGGTGTTGACCTCGCTCAGGTAGCGGCGGAAGAGGAGCCCGTCCTCAGACCTGGGCCAATCAACGGGCGACGGGTTGCCCCACCGTAGCTGCGCCCAAGCCCCAAACCTGCCGAGGTGGTAACGGTGCCACCGGAGCGTGGCCTCCGCGCAGCGCTTGTCTTGGAGGTGGAAGAGGTACTGCTCGACCACCTGCTCAAAAGTCGGCTTGTGCCGTCCGCGTGCCATCACGATACCTCCCGTGCGTTGGGTATGTGGGCACGCGCGGTACGTTGAACCTCACGCTCGGTTCGGGTGGGGTCGGCAGGCAGCCGGGTTAGCCTCGGTCGATTTCCTTGATCTGAAGCGGAAATCTCGGAGTCTGGTACGCCTGGCAGGATTCGAACCTGCGGCCTTTGGGTCCGCAACCCAACGCTCTATCCCCTGAGCTACAGGCGCATGTGGGCCATTTTACACCAGTGGGACTTTGCCTTCCTCCGTCGTGCGATCAGGGGCGGGAAGGGAGGGATTCGAACCCTCGGAACGCATTAACTACGCTCAACCGCTTAGCAGGCGGCCCCATTCGACCACTCTGGCACCTCCCCAGTCGGAGCCATTCCCAGCCACCGCAGGCGGCTCGTGAACGGCACTCCGAACGCCAAATGGTACCACGGAAGCGCGACCACTCTAACCACATCGAGCAGCTCAGGACGGCTCGAATCCCCACGTCCACCGGGTCCCGCCCGGACGTCGCCCTGTCTCGAGAGAATGGCTATCGGCGCCACGCGGCGCCGGTGGCGGCACGCGAAATCGCGAAGCTTGCTCGAATGCGTAGGCCATACCGATCAAGTCGGCGTCGCTTTGCGGCCGCCCGATGAATGTGACCGAGAACGGCGTTCCCCACGGTGCGGCACCGGCCGGCACGGCGATCGCCGGGAATCCGGCGAACGGGTAAATCATTGATTGCATCGTGTCGACGCCGGCGAGCAGATCAAGATCTTCTGCGTCGAGCAGCCCGTTCAGGTAGTCGCGCGCCTGCCGCCGGTTGGCTCGTGCGATTTCGCGCGCCTCTTCTTGTCCCAGCGGACTCCCCAGGCAGTCGCGCAGCCGATCCTGGCCCCACGGCGCGTAGCGGCCCGGATTCTGATCGTTGAATGCGATCACACCGGCCAGGGTTCGCACCGGCGCATCGGTCGCTTCGAGATATGCGTTGACACCCTCGCGAAAACTCCAATTGAACTCCGCCGCAAAACCAGACCCTTCCAGCTCGAACGGCGCGGGCCGCACCACGACGACGCGCGCCCCGGCGGCTTCCATCGCGCGCACGGAGTTGGCCAAACCAGCATTGCCGATGACCCACTCATCGGACGCCGATCCGGCCGATTCGATCCCGAGCAGTCCGATCCGTTTGCCACGCAACGCCCCGGTATCGAGGGCGGTCAGGAAATCCGTGCCGTGAACCCGTTCCGCGCGCCCGGAGTGGCGATCCTCGAGATCGCGCTCGCTGGCCATCGCAGTCAGCACCGCGGCGACGTCGCTCACGGTTCGTCCGATTGGGCCCGCCGTATCGCACTCGTCGCTGATCGGCACAATCCGGTCCCGGCTCACCAGTCCGAGCGTTGGCCGCATTCCGACGACCGACGCCCGCGCCGACGGAGCGACAATCGAGCCCATGGTTTCTGTACCAACCGTAGCGGCCGCCAGATTCATCGTTGCCGCGACTGCCGACCCGGTTGACGACCCGAATGGATCGAGATGCTCGTCATAGGGGCTGACGACCTGTCCACCGAGGGCACTGAACCCGTTCGGCCCGGCATACGACATCCAGTACGCCCATTCGGAGAGGTTCGTCTTGCCCAGTATGACCGCCCCCGCCGTCCGTAATCCGGCGACCAGATGCGCGTCGCGGTCGCAACGTGCCGCGGCCAACGCGGCCGCGCCGGCGCTGGTATGTAACCGATCCCCGGTGCCGATGTTGTCCTTGAGCAAAATGGGAAGACCGTGTAACGGCCCTCGTTGGTGACCCAGCGACTGCTCGGCGTCGGCGCGGGCGGCAAGGTTCAGCGCGTCTGGATTCAGCTCGATGACCGATCGCAGCTGATTGGCGTCATATTTCCTGATACGGTGAAGATAGTACGTTACCAATTCTGTGGCGCTGTACCGCCCGGCGGCGAGATCCGACTGGAGCTGCGGCACGGTGGCGTCTCGAACGCGCGCATCGAGCCGGCGATGGTCGTCCGCACGTGTCCGAACCAATGCCTCTGCGAACGGCCGGAAATCGAGTGGACGGTACGGTAGCGCCGCTTCGGCTTGATTCGGCTCCGCTCTGGCAGCACGCCGGAAGGCACCGCCAGCAACGACGGCGCTGGCAGCGCTCGAGATCAATTGGCGGCGAGTTTTTCCGCTCACGACGCTCCCATCGGAACATGGTTCGCCAGCGTCGCGGGCGCCGATGCGTCAGGACAGAGTACCGCATGGGCCTTCAGGGGCGGAGAGGGTGGGATTCGAACCCACGGAACTCACGTTCGGCTGTTTTCAAGACAGCTGCCTTCAACCGCTCGGCCACCTCTCCGCATCATGCCTTGGGCGCCGTCCGGCGCGATCGGCAACAGTCCATTTTACCATCGGGGCCGGCCTTGCCCTGTTGTGGCCGGCGCGCCGCCGGGGATCGTGGCGTAGGATTCCGGCATCGTGAATGGGATGGGACCGCGAGCGCAGGATGCTATGGCAACTGCTGAATACCCAACATTGATCGCTGTTCCAGGAGAAGTCCGGGGGGAGCGCGTGGCGCTCCGGCCCTATCGCGTGGACAATGCCGAACAGATTCACGCTGCGGTCGATGAGTCGCGTGAGCACTTGCGGCCGGCACCGGCGCATTCCTCGGCGGGGGCGGTCTGCATGACCCGGACTGGACAGTGCGCTCGTTTGAGATTAGCTACTGGTTGCGCACCAGCGCGACTCGACAGGGCTACGCCACCGAGGCGGTGCGGCTCCTGGTGGATGTCGCCTACGATCAACTCCAGGCGCGGCGGATCGCGCTCACCTGCGATCAGCACAACATCGCCAGTCGCCGCGTGGCGGAGCACGCGGGGTTTGTGCTGGAAGGAACACTGCGGAGCTCGGTGCTGGGGAGCGATGGCCGCCCCGCCGATTCACTGGTGTTGTCGCTGGTGCCGGGAGACCGGGAGCGAGGGCCTCCCCGCGCGGCGACGGCCGCAAAACCCTCCGGTCAGGACTGCGTAGGTGCCGGGCCGATCGGCGGTTGCTTGCCGATAGTCGCCTGCCCGCCGAGATAGGGGCGGATAACCAGCGGCACCTCGATGGTCCCGTTTTCCTGCTGATATTGCTCCATGATCGCGATCATCGTCCGCGGCAGCGCCAACCCTGAACCGTTGAGGGTGTGCACGAAACGCGGCCGCCCTCCCTCCTTGGGACGAAAGCGGATGTTGGCGCGACGCGTCTGAAAGTCCTCGAAACGGCCACAGGATGATACCTCCAGCCACTCCGCCGAACCGGGCGCCCACGCCTCGAGATCGATCTTGTCGGCGGCGGAGAACCCCAGATCGCCGGTGCACAGTTGCACCTCGCGATACGGCAGTTCGAGCGACTGCAGCGTGGCTGACGCCTCCGCGAGCAGGCGAGCATGCTCCTCCTCCGAGCGACCGGGATGGACGAATTTCACCATCTCGACTTTGTCAAACTGGTATCCGCGCTTGATTCCGCGCACGTCGCGTCCGGCCGAGATTTGCTCCCGCCGGAAACAGGGGGTGTAGGCGACGTGATAGATCGGTAATAACGCCTCGTCCAGAATCTCGTCGCGATACAGATTCGTCACCGGCACTTCAGCCGTGGGAATCAGCCACTTGTCCTCCTCGGCATCGCGGAAGAGGCTGTCCGCAAACTTCGGCAGGTTTCCTGTGCCAACCAACGTTTCTTCCAGGACGAGATACGGTGGGTAGACCTCCTGATAGCCGTGCTGCCGCGTATGCAGATCGAGCATCCAGGTAATCAACGCCCGTTGCAAGCGGGCGCCATCACCCCGCAACACATAATTGCGCGACCCGGCAACCTTGACTCCCCGCTCGAAGTCGATAATGCCCAGTTGCTCCGCCAGCTCCCAATGCGGCCGCGGCGCGAAATCGAACTCTCGCTTTGCGCCAAACTCGGCCGTGACGACATTCCCGCTTTCGTCCGGGGCAATCGGAACGTGGGGCAGAGGCATGTTGGGTACGTGCAACATCAGCACTTGCAACCGCGCATCGACCCCTTGTACTTCGTCGTCACGAATTGCGATCCGATCGCCAAGTTCCCGCATCTGTTCAATCAGCGTCTCGCGGTCCGCCGGCTCACTGGTGCGCCCAACCTCCTTCGAGCCGCGGTTGAGCTCAGCCTTCAGCGCCTCCACCTCGGTCAAGAGCGTGCGGCGGCGCTCGTCGAGCGCCAGAATCTCGTCGATAGGCGCCTCGGTGTAGGTCGTCGCGATGGCCGCTTTCACTCGTTCAGGATCTTCTCGGATCACGCGTAGGTCAAGCATGGAAACTCCTTCACCGTTGCACCTCACGGGCACAAAACAGCGCCCCGCGCAGACGGGGCGCTGGACCGGCATTCCGTTGTGGCGGAGCACCGGGATCAGCGCGCCGCGCGACTCGCTCCGCGACCGTTGGTCGAGACGGCAACCGAAATCGGGGTAAACCCAGGCAGAAACTTCGTCCAGCCATTGGTGACCGCGCCCTCGATCCGCCGTTCAATGGTGTAGTAGCGCCCCGCGCGCGGCTCCAGCGGTTCCTTGCGCAGCGCCATACGCGCTTCCGCCGGCAGCTTGCCGCCTTTGCGGTGATTGCACGGTTTGCACGCCGAAACCAGATTCTCCCAGGAATGGACACCACCTCGCGAGCGCGGAACCACGTGATCGATCGTCAAATCGTGCGACTGCCGCCCGCAGTACTGACAGGTGTAGCCGTCACGGATGAACACCTCACGGCGCGACAGTTTCACCCGCGGGCGCGGGCGCTGGATGAGGTAGACCATACGGATGACCGAAGGCGCTGGGTACGCCCGCGTTGCCGAATGCACCGCCCGCCCATTGGCCTCGAGGATCTCCGCCTTGCCGTCATAGACGAGCAGTATCGCCCGCCGTAGATTGCAGACGTTCAGCGGTTCGTAATTTTGATTGAGAACCAGGACAGCGCCATTCACCCTGCCGATGCCTCACCGGTATCAGGGTTGCCGCGGTCACCTTCGCACCAGGCACCAGCGCAACCACACCGAGTTGCCGCTGTGGACCCGCCCGGGGTGCAAACCGCGCGTGGCGATCGAAAATCCGGCCGGATTGAGTCCGGACATGACTGTAGCACGTCACATTTTGGCAAGGCAAGTCATCCGGCGCACGATGGAACCTCTGTCGGGCGGTGCCGATTACGACGCCATCGCCACCAATCGCGCCGCATTGCGATTGTGTCCCGCTACTTCCCGCGCCAGATCGAGCGTGGTCAACTCCCCCTGCTGGACAATGACCCGCCCGTTGACGACGGTGTAAACAACCCGCGGTGGGGCGCAGAACAATGTGGCGGCGACCGGATCGCTCAGTGCCCCGGCAAACGCGACCTGATTCAGATCGAGTGTGAAAAAATCGGCGCAGCGGCCCTGCTCCAAAGCGCCGATGTCGCTTCGTCCGAGAACCGCGGCCCCACCGCGGGTCGCGATCTCGAGCACTTCCCGCGCGGTCATCCACTCCTTCGCCCGCAGCGGATCGGAGGTCGAGATTTGGGTGCGCGGACCTTCCGGTGGCAGAAGACCCATCTGCAACCGGGCCAGCAGCATCGCCTGTCTCGCTTCGCCAAGCATCGCGTTCGAATCATTCGATGCCGATCCGTCCACTCCCAACCCCGTCTTCACCCCCTGGTCGAGATACTTGCGAACCGGCGCGATACCGGAGGCCAGCCGCATATTCGAGGAGGGACAGTGGCAAACTCCCGTCCCACTCTGGGCAAACAGGCCGATCTCCAGGTCGTCGACGTGAACCGCGTGGGCATACCAGACATCGTCGCCAACCCAATCGAGCGTCTCCATGTAGGCAACCGGGCGCAGACCGTAGGTCTGCAACGTGAACCGCTCTTCGTCGAGCGTTTCACAGAGATGGGTATGCAGACGCACCCCGCGTTCACGCGCCAGTGACGCCGTATCCCGCATCAGCTCAGGAGTCACGGTAAACGGCGAGCAGGGCGCTAGCGCGACTTGCGTCATGGCCCCTGGTTCGGGATCGTGATAGGTGGCGATCACCCGCTCGCAGTCGGCCAGAATCGTGTCTTCATCCTCGACGCAGTCGTCCGGCGGCAAGCCGCCCTTTGATTCTCCGAGCGACATGCTGCCGCGCGATGCGACGAAGCGGACCGCGACCTCCTTCGCGGCCCCGATCTGATCGTCGACACGACACCCATTCTGGAACACGTAAGCGTGATCGAAAACAGTCGTGCATCCGGTCAGTGCAAGCTCGGCACAGGCGACGATCGTCGCGCTACGGGAGTCCTCCGGCGTTCGGCTGGCCCAGATGCGGTAGTGGGCGCGCAACCAGGGGAAGAGATTCGTGTTCTGCGCGGCGGGGAGATTGCGGGTCAATACCTGATCGAGATGATGGTGGCAGTTGACCAGACCCGGCAGCAGAATCTGCCCCGTCAGATCGAGCACCTCGTCTGCACTCCGCGGGAGATCCGAAGTCGGTCCGATCTGCTCGATGAACCCATCGCGCGCGAAGAGTCCCGCATTGCGCAGCTCCCGCCGCTCGCCATCCATCGTGACCATTACATCCGCGTTGCGAGCCAGGAGCGTCGTCATGAATTCCCTCACCATCCCGATCCGAGGCGGTGCGACCGCACCCCTATGCTAGTGTTGGCGCGATTATCCACGCGAACGGCCAGTGCACCGCGGCGGGCGACCGATTGCCGGCCGCGCCGGGTGTTGTCTCGCAATGGCGGAGCAAGTCATCGACATCCTGGCCTTTGCCGCCGGGATCGTCGTCATCGTGATCGCGTCCGGATTGGCGATCCGCACGTTCATGGTGCCCGCGGGCGCGCCACCGCTCATCAATCGCTTCATCTTCCGCTTCACCCAGGCGGTGTTCGACGCGGCGACGAAACCGATTCGTTCCGAGGCTCGTCGCCACGGCGTGCTCAGTCTTTACGCGCCGATCTCGCTCCTTGTCGTGCTGGGGACCATTCTTGGTTTGATCGCCCTCGGCTACACACTGGCCTTTTACGGCGCTGGGATCAAACCGATCATCCGCGCCTTCCTCTTCAGCGGTTCCGCGATTTCCACCTTGGGTTTTGAATCGCCCGGTAACAATTTCTGGGTCATCGTGTTGTCGGCGGCGGAAGCTATCACCATGGCAACCATCGTCGCCCTGCTGATCGGCTATCTGCCCGGCATCTATTCGTCGTACCAGCAACGCGAACAAGCCGTCGATAGTCTCGTCCAACTCACCGGCGCCCAACCCGACGGCATCAAGGTGATCGATGCCTACCTGGAAACGTACGGATCGAACAAGTTCGGCGATCTCTGGCAACAGTGGCTCGTCTGGTTCGCGGATTTGGCCACGTCCGGCTCGACACTCTCCGGAGAGCTGTACTTGCGCTCGTCCAGTTGGGACCGCTCCTGGCTCAGCGCGGCCGGCGCGATGCTCGACGCTGCCGCCCTCATCTCGTCGAGCGTCGATCTCGCCACCGATCCGGCCGCGGAGCGGCTCGTGCGTTCCGGCACGCGCGCGCTGCGTCAGGTTCTGGACCCGCTCGGTCTTCATTGCCCGGCTGATCCAAAATGGCCGGAAACACCGATTAATATCACCCACGACGAGTTTGCGGAAGCCTTTGACCATCTTCAACACGCCGGAATACCCATGAAACTGGACCAGGCCGCGGCCTGGAGGATGTTTGCCCAGCACCGCGCCCAGTACGAATGCGCGCTGATGACACTCATTCGCTTGAAAAAACCCCCGCGCGGCGCCCGCTGGACCACTGACCGGGAGGAATCGCTCAAGCCGCTCCCGCTGCCTGTCGTGGGAAAGCCGGCGGCGAATAGGATGAGCAAGACGCCCAAATGAGAAAGGAGCGTCGCCGCAGTGGCCATCCCACCGACCGGCTCATTCGAGAGTTGATCCAAACGGGGCGGCCAGCTCAACAGGGCGAGATCAATCTGATACTGGAACGAATGGCGACTGCACCCTTTGACCCGCGCCTCGTGCGAGTATTGACTGACGAACTGGGCCTCTCATATCAGAACCGCATCGTTCAACCACACGAAGAAGCGCTCTACGTCCATCTGGTTCGTCGTGTGTTAGCCGACGAACAATGGGCATTCGGAGTCACTCAAGATCAATACCTCGCTGACCTGCGCCGCTCGATTCGCATCGCGAGTGCGAGGCTCGCTCTCTATCAGCGGCGTGGCGGCTACATAGCCGCGACATTGACGTCAACTATTCACGCGGTATCGGCGATCAATCGAGGTCTGCGCTCCCTCCCACAGTTATGGGTGGTCTTTTCGGCCGATCGCGGTATCATCGTGACGGGATACCAAGTCTCAGCTCCCGGTGCAGTCAGCATTCCGAAGGACACGAGATGGCTTCAGTAGCTCAACAAATTGACTTGGCAGCGTGGATCGACAAATCGCTCGACTACCTAATGAGCAATTGGGACGATATCCCCGAGATTGCGGCTGACTGGGACAATTGGGATGAAGACGATCGCCTCGATTTTGTCCTCGAGTGGCCGTTGCGGGAGGATCGGTTGCATCAGCTCCAACGGTGGCAGATCGATGGCAATCTCTCGGCGTCTCAGTTGCAACGATTTGCCGAGCTCGAAGAACTGATTGAGCGGAACACTCCGACGCTCGGACATCTTCTCGAGGACGAGTCGGCGATTGCCCCTGGCCTAGCCCCCTAATCCGCCGCCATCGCCGGTAGCCCCAGCACCGGTCGCAGATAATCACCCGTAAACGATCCAGGTGTGGCGGCGATCGCCTCCGGAGTCCCTTCGGCGATGATCGTGCCACCGCCGCTGCCTCCCTCGGGACCCATATCGATCACCCAGTCCGCCGACTTGATGACGTCGAGGTTGTGCTCGATGACGATCACCGTGTTGCCACCGTCGACCAGTCGCTGCAGGATCGCCAGCAACTTCTCGATGTCCGCGAAGTGGAGACCCGTCGTCGGCTCGTCGAGGATGTAGAGGGTGCGCCCGGTCGCCCGCCGCGACAGCTCGCTGGAGAGTTTCACCCGTTGCGCCTCGCCACCGGAGAGCTGGGTGGCTGGTTGCCCGAGCTTGATGTACCCCAGACCGACGTCGTTCAGCGTCTGCAGCTTGTTCTTGACCGCCGGTACATTCTGGAAAAAATCAAGCGCCTCGGCCACCGTCATGTCGAGCACATCGGCGATCGATTTGCCCTTGTAGGTGATCTCCAACGCCTCCCGGTTGTAGCGCTTGCCCTGACAGACCTCGCACGGAACAAAGACGTCCGGCAGGAAGTTCATCTCGATCTGGATGATTCCCTCACCCTTGCACGCCTCGCAGCGACCGCCTTTGACGTTGAACGAGAAGCGGCCTGGTTTGTACCCCCGCGCCTTGGCCTCCGGCATGGACGCGTACAACTCGCGCACGGGCGTGAAGAGACCGGTATACGTCGCCGGGTTCGACCGCGGCGTACGCCCGATCGGGCTTTGATCGATGTCGATGACTTTGTCAAGAATCCAGATGCCCTCCAGATCGTCGTGGGCGCCCGGTTTCTGTCGCGCGTGATGCAGTTCCATCGCCAGACGCGGATAGAGCGTGTCCGTGACCAGTGAGCTCTTCCCCGATCCCGAGACACCGGTAATGACGATGAAGGTGCCCAAGGGGAAGCGCACGGAGACGTTGCGCAAGTTATTCTCGCGGGCGCCGCGCAAGTGAAGCGCCTTGCCGCTTCCGGGACGCCGGACATCGGGCATCGGTATTTGGCGATCACCGGACAGATACTGACCGGTGATCGACCCGGGGGCGTTGATGATGTCGTCCATCGACCCTTCGGCGACGACATAGCCACCATGCTTGCCGGCGCCGGGTCCAATGTCGATGATCCAGTCCGCGGCCCGCATCGTCTCTTCGTCGTGTTCGACGACAATCAAGGTGTTACCGATGTCGCGCAGGCGTTCCAGGGTGTGGATCAGCCGCGCGTTGTCCCGTTGATGGAGTCCGATGCTCGGCTCGTCGAGGATATAGAGCACCCCCATCAGTGAGGAGCCGATCTGGGTCGCCAGCCGAATCCGCTGCGCCTCGCCGCCGGAGAGGGTGTTCGCCGACCGCTCCAAGGTCAGGTAATCGAGTCCGACGTCGACCAGAAATCCGAGCCGCTCGCGAATCTCCTTGAAAATCTGGCGGGCAATCAAAAACTCCCGTTCCGTCAATGGAGCATCGGATTCCGCGACCGGATCACGGGCCAGCGCCGCAAACCAATCGCGCGCCTCGCGGATCGGCAATCGCGTCACCGCGACGATCGACCGCTCGCCAACCGTGACTCCCAAAACCTCGGGTTTGAGCCGCGCGCCCTGGCAGGCCGGGCATGGCCGTTCCGCCATATAGCGCTCCAGCTCTTCCCGCACATAATCGGAAGAGGTTGACCCGTAGCGGCGTTTCAGGTTCGGGATAACCCCTTCAAACTCGACGGCGTACGACCGCATCCGTCCCGATCGCGATTTATAGCGAACGGCGACCTTGGTTCTCCCCCACCCATTGAGGATGACGTCGATCGCTTCTGGAGGCAGATCGCGCACCGGCACATCGAGACTGAACCCGTTCTTTTCCGCGACACCTTCCAGTAACGCCGCATACCAGGCGCTGCCCTCGCCCGTGACCCGTAACCAGGGCGTCACCGCGCCCTGGGCGATGGTCAAACCGCGATTGGGGAAGATCAAATCGGGATCGAATTCCCGCGTCGTGCCCAGACCGGTGCACATCGGACACGCGCCGTGCGGCGAGTTGAACGAGAAGTTGCGCGGCTCGATCTCGGTCAATCCCACCACGCCATGGATGGGGCAGGAGAACTTCTCCGAAAAGACGATCGCGTCGCCGTCGATGATCTGCGCCTCGGCGATCCCCCCCGCGATTTTCAGCGCAGTTTCCAGTGACTCGATGATCCGCACCCGGTCGGGGTTGTCGTCCGGGGTCGTCCCCTCTTCATGTCGGATCACCAGCCGGTCGACGACGACCTCGACCGTGTGCTTACGGTATTTCGCGAGGTCCAGACCCGCGGCTTCATCGATGTCGAGGACGTTGCCGTCGACGCGGACGCGGACGAATCCCTGCCGTCGAATCTCCTCGATGACCCCATGATGCTCGCCTTTGCGGTCGCGGATCACCGGACCCAGGATCATCAATCGCGTGCCATCCGGCAGGTCGAGCAACTGGCGCGCCATCTGCTGCACCGACTGCGCCACGATGGGACGGCCGCAGATCGGACAATGGGGATGCCCGATGCGGGCGTAAAGGAGCCGCATGTAGTCGTAAATCTCGGTTACGGTGCCGACCGTCGAGCGCGGGTTGCGGCTGCTCCCCTTCTGATCGATGGAGATCGCTGGCGAGAGCCCGTCGATGTGATCGACGTCCGGCTTTTCCATCTGTCCCAGGAATTGCCGGGCATAGGCGGAAAGCGACTCGACGTAGCGGCGCTGACCTTCGGCGAAAATCGTATCGAAGGCAAGCGAGCTCTTGCCGGAACCGGACAGTCCGGTCAGGACAACGAGTTTGTCGCGAGGGATGTCGATGTCGATGTTTTTGAGGTTGTGCTCCCGGGCGCCGCGCACGCTGATCCGGTCATGTTGGGCCATTGAGCAGATGTCCTCGCTCGGGCACGCTCGGAATCAGCGGGGGCCATCCGAACAAACGATCGCAATAGGAGAGTGTAGCATCTCCCGTGCCTGTCGGTCATCAAGGATCGGCCGTCGGACGTAGGATGTCGGATGTCGGACGTGAGGCAAGTCGCCGGCATGATGGCGGCAATCCTTGCGGTTGTTGGGAATGTTGTTGCCAGTTTCAAGAAAAGATAGGGCTGAATCACGTGTCATACGTCCATTGACGCGCAGCGGGTGTGGGCGACAGAATCGACGCTAGTCGTCGAATCCTGGATGTGTTGAACACGAGTGCTCATGCCGAGAGTTGTCACATCCGAAAACTAGAACGAGATGTTCCACCGCGCTATGCAGCAGAGGCAAAGATGACCAGCGCCGCGGCCCCGCAACACGATACCGAAATAACCCTCGCCAAGGCCTACGATCCGGGTCTGGTCGAGACTGGCGTTTACGATCGTTGGGACGACGCCGGCTATTTCCAGCCGCGCGAGCGTCCCGACCGCGAGCCGTTCGTCGTCGTCATGCCCCCGCCGAATGTCACTGGCGAGCTGCATATCGGTCACGCCTTGTTCGTCACCGTCGAAGACATCATGATCCGTTGGCACCGCATGTTGGGCGATCCCACGCTCTGGATTCCCGGCGCCGACCATGCCGGTATCGCCGGCCAATGGGTGGTCGAAAAGGAGTTGGCCAAAGAAGGACTCACCCGCCACGACCTTGGCCGCGAGCAGTTCGTCAAGCGGGTCTGGCAGTTCATGAACCAGTACCGTGGCCGCATCCGCGAGCAAACGATGCTGCTCGGCGCGTCGTGCGACTGGACGCGGTTCGTCTTCACGATGGACCCTGGTCCGTCGCGCGCGGTGCGTCGCGTTTTCAAGCGGCTCTACGACAAGGGTCTCATCTACCGCGGTGAGCGTCTCATCTCCTGGTGTCCGCGCTGCCAGACTGCCCTCTCCGATCTCGAGGTCGTCCATCGCGATGAGCCAGGATTTCTTTGGGCGATCGCCTATCCGATCGACGGAACGGACGAGGTCATTAC
>JACCXM010000199.1 GCA_013697005.1 Chloroflexia bacterium
GTGGACATGCTTCCCTACGGGACGGTGATCGGCTACCGCAACGACGTCTTTGCCGAGGGGCCGCAAGGTCAGGCCGACTTCTGGAATCAGGAAGCCTTCCCCGGTGGACGAGCCACCGAAGCGGGGACGGGCGGCGTGGTGCCGTTCCTGGAGGCCGCGCTCATCGCCGATGGGGTGGCGATGGACGAGCTCTATCCCATCGACATCGAGCGGGCGTATGCGTCGCTGGCCAGGATCAAACCAGACGTGGTGAGGTTCTGGGAGGCTGGCGCGCAACCGGCCCAGATGCTCACCGACAACGAAGCGGTGATGGTCCACTCCTGGAACGGGCGCATGCACGCGATCCAGCAGGAAGGCGCGCCGGTGACGGTGCAGTGGAATGAGGCCCAGCTCGCGACCGATGTCTGGGCGATTCCGAAGGGCGCGGCCAACGCCGAGAATGCGCAAAAATTCGCCGCCTTCATCACGTTGCCGGTCTCCCAGGCCCGCCTCAGCTACCTGATCCCGTACGGCTCGGTGAACGAGGCGTCGGCCGAGCTGATGACCCCGGAACAGCTCGAAAACCTCCCCACCGCGCCCGCCTACCTGGAGAAGATGTTCGTGCGGAACATCGATTGGTGGGTCGAGAACCGCGAAGAGGTGCTCGCGCGCTGGAACGAGTGGATCCTCGAATAACGTCACGCCGACCATAGGCTTGGAGGGCGGCATAATGGCCGCCCTCCACCACCGCTCTGGATTGCCGGGATGACCGACATGGACCAGGCAACCTATGCCGTTTCCGGGGCGATCGGGTCGCTCGGCGCACGGGTGATCTTTGACCGGATCGAAAAGCGGTACGGTTCCGTCGTCGCGGTCGACGACGTTTCGCTCGATATCAGCCCCGGCGAGTTCATCACCTTGCTGGGTCCGTCTGGTTCCGGCAAGACGACGACGCTGATGATGCTGGCCGGGTTCGAAATCCCGACTGCCGGCGAGATTTACGTCGACGAGGACCCGATTGCCGCGGTGCCACCGTACCGGCGCAATATCGGCATGGTCTTTCAGAATTACGCGCTCTTTCCTCACATGACCGTCGGCGAGAATATCGCCTTTCCGCTGCAGATGCGGAAGATGAGCAAGGCGGAAATCACCCGCCAGAGCGGCGAGGTGCTCGATCTCGTCGGTCTCCCCGGTTATGAAGGCCGCTATCCGCGGCAGCTCTCCGGTGGTCAGCAGCAGCGGGTGGCGGTGGCGCGGGCACTGGTGTTCAACCCACGCGTGCTGCTCATGGACGAACCCCTGGGGGCGCTCGACAAACAACTGCGGGAGCACTTGCAGCTCGAGATCAAGGCACTGCACGAGCAGCTCGGCGTGACCATCATCTATGTGACCCACGATCAGGAAGAGGCGTTGGTCATGTCGGATCGCATCGCGGTGATGAATAACGGCCGCATCGAGCAATGCGGCCGCCCGACCGAGCTCTATGACGAGCCGTCGACGCGCTTCGTGGCGACGTTTATCGGGGAATCGAACTTCATCGACGCCGTCGTCGAACGCCTGGACGGTACCGCGGTCTGCGTCGAAGCGCCCGGGCTCGGCGAGCTCCGCGCTCCGATGCGGTCTGGTCTGACCGCCGGCGCGCCGGTCATGTTGACGGTGCGGCCGGAGAAGATCGTTGCCGTCGGGGACGAAAATGGCATGGCGGCGGACATGAACGTCGTGACCGGCACCGTGGACGACGTGGTTTTCGTCGGGGAGATGCGGCGCTACGTCGTCGTTCTTCCCGGCGCGCAGCGATTGGTCCTCAAAGCGCAGAACCGGCGTGGGGTTCAGGGTTTCGCGCGGGGCGATCCGATTCGCGTCTGCTGGAACGTCGATGATTGCCGCATCGTCTGACGAGGCGATCGGGCGAGATCGGAACTGAGTCGATGACCACCGTGACGAGCGAGATCGCCCAGGCTCCCCGCGCGGCGCAGATGGCGCGCTTCGCGCGATTGCGGCGCCTGGAGCAATGGCGCTATGTGCTGCTCCTCCTGCCGGCGCTGGTCTTTTTGATTGCCTTTTACGGCTATCCCGTGGCGGCGATGCTGACCCGCTCCTTCAGCGAGCCGGGCTGGGGGCTGCAGAACTTCGAGCCGTTATTACAGGCGCGCAGTGCGCTCGATGCGTTCGGGCTGTCGATTCCGATGAACGCCTACATTCGCGTTTTTGGCATCACGTTGCAGATCGCGCTGATCGTCACCGTGTTCACCCTGCTGCTCGGGTACCCGGTGGCCTATGCCCTCTCCTCGGTCTCCCCCGCGCGGGCCAATCTGCTGATGATCCTGGTGCTGATCCCATTCTGGACCAGCATTCTGGTGCGCTCCTACGCCTGGATGGTGCTGCTGGGCCAGGAAGGAATCATCAACCAGGCGTTGATCGCCACCGGTGTGCTGGCCGCCCCGATGCAATTGCTCAACACCCGGCTCGCGGTCTACACCGGGATGATCCACATCCTGCTGCCATTCATGATCCTGCCGTTGTACGCCGTCATGCGCGGGATCGACCGCAATCTGCTGCGGGCGGCAGGGAATCTGGGGGCGGCGCCCTCCGCCGTGTTCCTGCGCATCTTTCTGCCCCTCAGCCTGCCGGGGGTGGCCGCGGGGTGTCTGCTGGTGTTTATCCTCGGACTCGGGTTCTACATCACCCCGGCGCTTCTGGGCGGGCAACGCGATGTCATGATCTCGATGCTCATCCAGCAGCAAATCTCGCAATTGAATTGGGGCTTCGGAGCGGCGCTGGCACTGGTGCTGCTGCTGATGGCGCTCGCCATCTACCTGCTTTTCACCCGCTTGCTCGGGGTGGAGCGGGTGTTCGGATCGGCGCGGGCATGACCGCCTCCACGCCAGCGGCGCTGCCCCGGCCCGATGCCGCCGCCGTTTCCCGCACCCGGCGGCGGACCCGGCCGCCACTATCGTTGAGCCGCGTGCTGCTGTGGATCGTCGTGGCAGTCGTGTTGGCTTATCTGGTGTTTCCGGTCTTCATCGTCGCCCCGGTGTCGTTCAGCTCCGCCAAGTATTTGCAGTTCCCGCCACCGGGGTGGTCGCTACAGTGGTACGAGAACTACCTCAATCGTCCCGGCTGGGTGCCCGCGACCTTCGTCAGCATCCGCGTCGCCATTATCACCACGCTGCTGGCGACCACACTCGGCACCGCGGCATCGCTGGCGCTGGTGCGAGGGCGCTTTCCCGGCCGCAACGCCATCAATTCGTTCATGGTCTCGCCGCTGGTGGTGCCGGGGATCATCGTCGCGATCGGAATCTACTTTTTCTATGCCCAGGCCAAACTGGTTGGCAATCCGCTCGGGCTGGCATTTGCACACACCGCGCTGGCCCTGCCCTTCGTCGTCACCAACGTCTCGGCAACGTTGCATGGATTCGACGAGCGGCTGGAATACGCCGCCATGAATCTGGGCGCCAACCGCTGGCAGACCTTTCGCCGGGTGACATTGCCGATCATCCGGCCGGGAGTTTTCGCCGGGGCCTTGTTCGCGTTCATCACCTCGTTCGACGAGTTGATCGTCGCCCTTTTCGTCAGCGGCTCGGGCGCGGTGACACTGCCGCGCAAGATGTGGGACAGCCTGCGTCAGGAGATCGACCCCACGATCGCCGCGGTTTCGACGATCTTGATCACGTTGTCGGTGGCGATTCTGCTCAGCGCGGAGCTGCTGCGGCAGCGGTCGGAGCGTATCCGCACCGCCACCTGGATTGCGGAGGAAGAGGAACTCGGCGCGCGGGAATGAGACGATGGGCGCGGTAGACTGGGCGGAACGGCGAGTCCCGTCAGAGCATGCCAGGAGTTCCGGATGGCCGTCGCGCAGCGGATGAGTGAGGAAGCGTATTTGGAGATTGTCCAGTCAGGACAGGAAGGAGCCTGGGAGCTCCATGACGGACGGTTGGTGGAGAAGCCGGGGATGAGCTGGGACCATGGACGCATCGTGACGCGGCTCATCTCGTTATTCGATCAGCAGCTCGATCCAGCAGAGTTTTTAGTCTTCACGGAGCTTCGAGTCCGCCGTCCCGCGGCCACCATCTTTCTGCCGGACATCATGGTGGTTCCCACCTCGTACGGCGAGCCATTCCGGGGCCGCCCCGGAACGCTGGCCATTTTTGCCGATCCCCTTCCCTTGGTGGTCGAAGTTTGGTCCCCTTCGACCGGGGACTACGACGTCGATACCACGCTGCCGGCCTACCAGCAGCGTGGCGATCGCGAAATCTGGCGTATCCACCCGTATGAACGGACGCTGACGAGCTGGCGGCGGCAACCAGATGGGTCCTATCGGGAGACGCTTCATCGCGAAGGCACGATCGCTCCAGTCGCACTGCCAGGGGTGACCATTGACATTGCGGCGCTATTCGACAATTGATGCCATACCGCGTCAGGTCTGACCATCTCGCCGTCTCGCCATCTGCTGGGAGATAATCTCTCAATTCCGCGCGTCTCCGCGCGTCAGCAAACGGCACATGCCGAACCCACGAGCCGCGAGGAGTGGCAACGCCGAAGATGGCCAATCTGATCACCATTGCCCGGCTCATTCTGATTTTCATTGTCATCGCCATGATCCACTTCCGGCCGGTCGATCTCGCCCTGCTGGCGATGATCCTGCTTGGCGTCGTGTTCGCCGGCGACGGCATCGATGGCTGGGTGGCGCGGCGGCGGGGCTCGGCGTCGCCATTCGGCGCGGTCTTCGATATCGCCGGGGACCGCATTGTCGAGACCGTGCTCTGGGTCTACTTCGCCTGGGAGCGGGTGATCCCGCTGTGGGTGCCGTTTCTGGTGATCGTGCGCGGCGGGATGGTCGACGCCCTTCGCTCGATGTCCTACGGCGAAGGAATGACCGCGTTCGGCGAGCGGAACATGATGCGGTCGACGCTGACCCGTTGGCTGACCGCGGGGCGCTTCATGCGTGGGCTGTACGGTTATGTGAAAGCGGCCGCCTTCATTTTTCTGACTGGCTATTTCGGTTATATCCAACCGGCGGCGGCCGGAACCTGGCTGGACAAAATTTTCGATCTGGATGCGCTGCGCTGGTTCGGCTGGGTCAACGTCTGGCTGGCAATCGCGCTCACCATGATCCGTGGGGTGCCGGTGCTCTTCGACGCGGTGCCGTATATCCGCGGGAACAGAATCGCGGCTGGCGGCGACGGCGAGTGATGGGTTTTGCCGGGCGAGGGGAGGATATCCGGTTGCTGGCCATGCCCGTGCCGGGTGTGGCAGAGAGTGACGACGTGGCGGCAGAGACGACGCATCCTTTACCGATCGGGCGGATCCTGCGCCGGCCCAGCGAACGCTACCGGCGGGAACGGCCGCGGGAGCTGCGCTACAAGCTCGCTACAGCCATCGCCAGTGTCGTCTCGCGCCTCGTGTTCTGGATGCCGGATCGTCTGCGCGACGGCATCGCCGACCGCGCCGGGGATATCTGGATCCGGTTCACGCCGGTCTATCGCGCCAATGTCATCGCCAATATCGGTCAGGTCATGGGTGCGGAGACTACGTGGCCGGAATTGGAGATCAAGGCGCGAAGGATTTTCCGCCAGTCAGCCCGCAACTTCGGTGAGCTGCTCCGGCTGCGACATCTCACTCCCGCGCAACTGATCTCGCTCGTGCCAATATCCGCCGAGGATCTCGCCATCATGCGCGCCGCCCACGAGCGGGGACAGGGCGTCATCATCGCCACCGCGCATATGGGTCCGTTCGATCTGCTCGGGCATGCCGTCGCCGCGCAAGGCGTGCCGATGACGGTCATCACCGGCCGCACGACTTCGCGCTTTCTGTTCGACGCCGTCAGGCATCTGCGTCACGCCCATGACATGTCGATGGTCGAACCCGCGCCCGGTGGGGTGCGGCGCGTGATCCGGGCACTGCGGCAAGGAGAGGTCGCGGGGTTCGTCGTCGACTACGACTTTTTCCAGAACGGGTCGCCAATGACGTTTTTTGGCCGCGAGACCACCTTGCCCCCCGGCGCCATCCGCATTGCGCGAGACACCGGGGCGCTCATCATGCCGATGTTTCCGTTTCGGGGGCGCGATGGCTACGAGCTGACGGTGGGAAAACCGTTCGAGGTCGCCAAGACCAGAGATATCGACGCCGACGTTGCCGCCGGGATGGAAGTGCTCAAAGCACGTCTGGAAGAGGGGATCGGCGCTCATCCCGACCAGTGGGTGCTCTTTCAGCGAGCGTGGCCCTGGGCGCCCGCGCCCCCTGTCCGCGACTATCCGGTCGGGTCGCCCCGCGCGAGCGAGTTCTTGGGGCGCGTAGACACCGCCCTCCCGCGACCACCAGACGACGTTGCTGGCATACGCCAATAGCGTTGGTCTTGTGGAACTGGAGAGAGTCCAGAAACGTCACAAACGACAGCGGCTGCAGGGAATGGGCACTCAGGCAAGAGGCACGATCATCCACGAGCGACACGAACGCTGATCCTGGATTCTGAGATCGACACCCAGCCCAGCAATCGCTACGCTGTGGTGGCAAGGAGTAACCATGAGTCTTTCCGATATCCGGTATCACTACAACAGAATCATCCGACGCCGGAAGGATCCCTTTGAGGCAATGTTGGAGTCCGCTCCGCTGACCACCGAGCCGGTCACGGAGGATGACCTGCGATCCCTCGAAGAGGGTTGGGAGGACTACCTTGCCGGACAAACCATCCCGTCGGAAGAGATCAAGCGGCAGTATCGCGAGCGCCTCGCCAAGCAATAATGGCGGGACGAAAATGGGTAATGACACCAGCCGCGCAAAGACAATTCGCCCGCCTCGATGTTCAGTTGCAAGGACGCCTCGTCAGCAAGCTCGATGATCTCGCCAATGGCGCCCCGAATGTCGATATCGAGAAGCTCGAGGGACAAGGCGCGTATCGCCTACGAGTCGGCAGCTACCGGATGGTCTTCCAGATCGATCCCGAGGATCAGACGATCATCGTGACCAAGATCGGGGACTGCAAGGACATCTACCGATAAGGGGCCGTTTCGCGCCGTCGCGCCAGGGCTATCGCGCCATTGGCACCCGCGCCCCCTGTCCGCGTCTTTCCGGTCGGGTCGCCCCTCGCGAGCGAACTGCTGAAACGCGTCGATGCCGTCCTCCCGCCGCCGCGCCGGGACGCACTGGCCGCGCCCCCGGAGGATTCAGGTTCCCCCACAGATCGTACGGACCTGCTTCAACGATTTCGAGGTCGATTAGCACGCCAACCGGCAGCGTTCCGGGGACAAAGACCAGACCATCGACCTCCGGCGCGTGCCGCCGGGCGCGGCCGACAGCGATCGGTTCGCTGTTGCCAACTTCGTCTTCGGCCTCGCCGACCGCTTCGATCAGAACTTGCAGCGTCTTTCCGACAAGTGATTGGTTCTTGCGCAGGGAGATCGCCTGCTGCGCTGCCATGACCGCGTTGCGGCGCTTCTCGGCGATCTGGCGCGGCACCGCGGGGAGATCGAGCG
>JACCXM010000238.1 GCA_013697005.1 Chloroflexia bacterium
GGTTTCCGGTGCGCCGATCTGATTTCTCTTCGCATTCCGGGCGCCGTCAGTAGAACATCGTCCTCGTCCGATGGCGGGGGAGCCGCTTGTAGAGCTCCTCGGCGCCCCGGTTCCAGAGCACGTAATCGAGCAGCCGCGCGGTCGCCGGCATGCCGCTGGCCCGCAATGAGGCGACGATGCGTTCGACGGCGTGGATCGACACCGCCCGAATCTCGATCTCCTCGGGTGATCCGGCCGGGACGAGCTCGTTCTCTTCGATGCGTTGCAGAAGCGCGGGATCGTACTCCAGCACACCGTCGACGCGGAGCACGTGCGGCACCAGGTTGTCGGCAAAGATCGTCAGCCGGTCGAGATCGTCAAATGCGCCCGGTCCGCGCTCGGCGAAGGCGATTGCCAGATCGGTAACGAGAATCTGGGCGCGCTTGTAAAGCGGAACCTCCATGCCGTCATAGGAACCGACATCGCGGTAGAAAGGCATCTCCGCGACCAGATCGATCAGGCGCGCGGCCGAATGATCCGCATCCACCAGCGGCGCCAGTGGATCGTCGTCATAGCGTCGCCCAAGCCACACCCCGAGATCGTTGAGGGCCTGGGCGAAGAGCGCCATCAATTCCTGTGCGGGACCGTCATTTCCCTCCTGCCCGAACAGAACCGCGCAATCATCCGGAGTGATTCCTCGCAACTCTGCGCCGGTGAACGGCCCCTCCCGCTCCCAGCGTTCCTTCAGCGAGGAAGAGACCGTGTAATAGCCAGACATGCCCGGACGCTTGCGCAGATGCGGGAAGTAGCCCGATCCGAAATTGATGGTGTCCATGGCGAACTGAAAGGCGACAATTTCGGCATCGGAGCCGAACGCGTGGTGTGTGGTGTCATAGACCAGCTCGGGAAAACCCGCGCCGGCGAGGGATGCCGCGTACAAAGGAACGTTCGCCTCGACGAGATGCACGAACTGGGCGCGCCGGGAAACCTCCGCCGTCGCGCCGCGAATCTGATCGAAGACATCACCTGTTCCAGTCAACCCATGGGCTCCTTTGCACACTCAGCATTCCGCACTCCCGCCTCGACTTGTCATGCTGAGTAGTCTGTCCAGGCAACGGTGTCATTCCGAGCTTCTTGCAGCGAGGAATCTCGTCTCCAGGCGTGAACGTCCGCGATCTCCGCCGAGATTCCTCCTTCGTCGGAATGACACTGTTGCGTAGACGCTGTACTGAGAGTTCTTCACCCGGATACCGTCTCCGGAATCCGCTGCACGTCACGTACCGGTGAAAAAAGGAGGATCATGGCCCCGGCAAACGAGAGCGCTACGCCAAGCCACAGCGTCTGACGTAGCCCAAACGTCTCGCCGATGTAGCCGGCGACGACGGTGCCAAGCAGCACGGCTCCAAACTCCGTTACCCGAACGCTGGCATTGACCCGTCCCAGCACATGGGCCGGCGCAATTGCCTGCCGCAGGCTCACCTGATTGATATCGTAGACGGTCAGCGCCGAGTCCGCGACAAGCTGCTGGGCAACCAGAAAGATCACTCCGACGATATTTGCGGCCGTGGCCAGCGGGACGAACGCGTCGCCCAAAGATGCCAGCAGGAGTGACGCCACCATCACCGACCCCACGCCAAACTGGGACAGCCGGCCCGCGATCATCGCGCCCAGGAACGAGCTGACCCCGCCGACGGCGAAGATCATGCCGAGAATACCGGGATCGAAGCCGATTTCCTGGTTGACATAGAGGAGGAATACGGTGCCGATGAGTCCGAAGGAGCAATTCTGGGCCAGACCGGCGAAGACCATGCCCCGCAGAATCGGGTCATTCCAGATGGCGCGCAGACCCTCGGCCACGTCGCTCACGATCGACGGCGCGGTCTCGGATGCGTGCGTTTCGGCTCCGGCTTCGGGATCCGGGATGCGAGCCACTAGGCCGGCCGAGGCAACAAACGTGACGGCATCGACCATCATCGCGATCGGAGCCGTCAGGATCTGAATCAACCAGCCGGCGGAGCTGAATGCGCTCGCCTCCGCCACCGACATCGCCGCGCTGAGCTTGCTGTTGGCCTCGACCAGTTCCTCGTTCTTGACGAGAGATGGCAGATAGGACTGATAGGCGACATCGAAAAAGACGCTCAACACGCTGACCAGGGCGGCGATCGCATAGAGCTGGCCGAGCCCCAATAAACCCAGAAACGCCGCCAGGGGAATCGTGACGATCAGCAGCGCGCGCCCGAGATCGGTGGCGATCATGATCGGGCGGCGGCGGAGACGATCGACCCACGCGCCGGCTACGAGACCGAAGACGAATCCCGGCAGCAATTCGGCGACCCGGAGGAGGCTGATCGCGGACGGAGACGCATCGAGGAGGAGGATCGCGGCGAAGGGAAGCGCGGTGCAGGTGACGAGTGAGCCGTAGGTGGAAACGGTCGCTGCGGCCCACAGATTGACGAATTTGGGGTTTCGCCATAACCCGTCACGGCGCAAAAAATCAGTCCCGAGCAACCGGAGTACCAGCAACCGACTCGTGCTGAACGGGTTTCACGTACGTCGCCCCGCTACGCGTACGCTTCCCCCGAACTGCCCGCTTACCGGCCCGGTCCCGAACGAAACCCCGCAGCATCGTCCGCCGTTGCCGTTCCCGGTGAGTCATTGCCCGTGGCTCTCGGCCCCTCGGGACTGACTGTACGCACACTGTATACGTACATTGCCCCACTGTCAATAGCAACGTGTGGAAATTACTCTCGGCAAGCTATCGAATCCAGATCGGACACCACGTCGATGACCTGTTCTGGCCGCTCGAGCTGGCCGGTGATGGTCACGGTACGAGATACGGCGTCAATGACTCGCACCGGCGCCCCGCCGATGACATCGCGGCTCGGCCACTCACCGACGACCCACGTCAAGGTGGCCCGAAAGCGGCCACCGGAATCGATCGCGACCAGCACCGTCCGATCTGCGCGATCGCGCCGGGCGACCAAGCCGGTTTCCGGCGCTTCAATCGCTGGCAGTTCGATATCGTACCCCATTTCACGCAGGCTGTCCGCCACGGCAGCCATCTCCAAGCGCCAGTTTTTTTCGTCGCGGCCGCGCCCACTCATGGCTGCTGCTCTGGCATTCCCGAGCGGAAATCGAGCTCGAAGGTGCGTGAAACTCGGGCGAGATTGACCGGATCGTCGACGATGATGCCGAGCTCGCGATTTTGGTCGAGCGAGGTCGCGGAGAGATTCTGCGATCCAATGAACGCGCGCTCGCCATCGGCGACGATCACCTTGGCGTGGATGTAGAGACTGCTCGCCAGCCGGATATCGACCCCCCCCGCGGCCAGAGCACTGCGCTCGGCCGCAAATTCCTCAGACGGCGAAACGATCAACCGGACCGTCACCCCTCGTGCTTCCGCGGCGGCGATCGCGGCGAGCAACTCTGGATCGCGTAGCACTTCGGCGTAGATTTCGAGCGAGCGGCGCGCACCAGCGATCATCTCCAGCAGCAGCGCCCGCGCGTTCGTCGGACTCACGACGAGAGGCAACGGATCCGGCTCCGGACCACGCGCCCAATCGGCCTCGAACAGCGCGGCCGCGGTACGCACGGCCTCGGGTTGGGTGGTGACGACGCCGAAGTCGCGGTTGCTGGTAAACGCCGACTCCGTGATGTTCTGATTCATGATGATCGCCACCGCGCTGTCGACGACCAGCGTCTTGATGTGGGTGAAACGGAAAACCGGGTTGCCCCAGCGCACGGCGATCCCCGCCTGTTCGAGACGGACGAAGATCTCATCCTGGCGGCCGTCGCCACCGAACGGGTGCTCCTCCAGGATCACGCGCACGTCGATGCCGCGCCGCCGGGCATCCTCCAGTGCGCGCAAGATGACGTCGTCGGTAACGAGATAGACCTCCAGCGCGATCGACTTCCGCGCCGCGGCGATCTCACCCAGCAGCGGCGCCCGGCCATCACCGGGCTCGATGAAAACCCCGGTGACGACTGGGGGCGCGCTTTGGACCGGATTGGATCCGTCCGCAACCGACACCGGACTGTGCGCTATTTCGCGAGAAGCCGAAGGCTCGCGGCCGCCGCGTAGCCAAAGGCCGGTACCAGTAACCAGCAAGAGCGTGACTACGAGCAGCGCGACCGGCAGCGCGAACCGGGAACGACGCGGCGTTTCGAGCTGCGGCGCCGAGGTGACGCCAGTCATGGTCTCGGGGCGATCGGTCACCGTGAGTCGCCACTGTAGGGGCGACTCCCGCATCGCCCGCCTTGCCAAAAGCGCATTCAGGATTTTCAGAACGGTCCACCATACCCGTTGCTACCAGGACTCGTCGCGGTGGCAAAGATACGGGCGACGCCGGCGTTGCCCCTACGAACTATTCTGGATTGGCAAGGTAGCGCATTCAGACACCCTCGCGTTGGCGCCAGTTCCGGATGTCCGTAATGTGCTCCGCGTAGTGGTCGTAGGTATCCGGGCTGATCGCTTCGTCGATCGGCGCCGCCTCGATCCCGGCGACACTATCGAGACGCTCGATGACCGCGGCATGAGACTGATGCATCGCGGATCGCTCCTCGGCCAGCGATCGTCCCCGGCGCGCCGCGTGGTCGGCGTCATTGAGGGGTTGGAACTCGACCTCTGCCGCGGGTTGCCCCGCCAGCGCGCGCTCGATCTTGCCGATGGCGATGTCATCCCAGAACGCGAGGTGCCCCATCAGGTTCTTCACCGACCACTCGCCGCTCGCGCCAGGGTCCTCCAGAAGATCCTCCGGTACCGCATCCAGCGTTTCGAGGAGCTCACGCCATTTTTCGTCAATGCGATGCAGGAGCGCATGCACGTTTTCCGGTGGCTCGCGGCCATCGCTCTCGTCAGTCATGGTCGAGTCTCCTGGACTTGGGCTTAGATCCCTTCCGCCTCGCGCCAGGCACGCACCTGCGCCGCATGTTCGTCGTAGTGACCATACGTATCCGTGGCTATTGGCTTGGCGAGCTCCGCGAAAAGCGGGGTATCTTGGGGGATCGTGGCCAGGTATGCCGCCAGCCGGGCGTGGGCTTCATCCCGATAGCGCTTTTGCGCGGCCGCCGGGGTGCTCTTGCTCTCCGCGACCAGACGCTCGTCGACGGGGCCCATATCCTCAGTCGGTTCCGGCTCCCCCGCCAGGACGCGTTGGCACTCGCCGATAACCCAGTCTTCCCAGAACGCGACGTGACCGATCAGATCCTTGGTCGACCAATACCCGACGATCGGCTCGGCGAGGCGGTCGTCGGGGACACCCTCGACCGCGTCAACCCAGTTCTGCCAACTCCGTTCCCCGCGCTCGATCAGCGCACTGAGCGTCGTCGGAGTGCCGCTGTCTGCCATGTCGACTCCTCTCTCGCGATCCGATCGTTGTGCTCGCGACACGATAGAGGCTGACGATTGATCGCGCAATCCGGAATCGTGCGCATGCGCACGAGTCGTGGCTGATGGGGCGATGTGAACGTGGGCGGCGGCTCGGTATCATGCCCCGCACGATACGAACGGTTGACCGCGGAGGGGTGGTATGGCCAGCAGTGGCATGGAGCGGACCCGGCGTTTCCTGGAACAGATGGGATTGCCGCCCGGCGATCTGCACGATCTGCCGAGCTCGTCGCAACGGTTTCCCGATGGTGGGCAATGGCGCGTAGAGATTCCCTCGGTCGAGGGACCGAACGCGTTGCGTGCGGTCTTTGCCAGTGCCGACGAGCTCGGCGTACCGGTCCACCGGGTCAGCCAGGGCAGCGGCGTCATGCTGCTGACTGACGACGAGCTGGACGAGATGCGCGAGGTCGCCGCGACCAAAGGGATCGAGGTCAGTCTCTTCGTCGGTCCCCGCGCCGGGTGGGATACCGGCGCCATGGCCTACACCACGGCCGGCCGCATCGTTGCGCCGAAAGTGCGTGGCGCGGATCAGTTGGTGCAGGCCATCGAGGATGTCCGCCGCGCCTGCGAGCACGGCATCGAAAGCGTGCTCGTCGCCGACGAAGGTCTGTTGGAGGTCCTGGGCGAAATGAAGCGCGCCGGCGAGTTGCCGGAGCGACTTATTCTCAAAGGCTCGGTTATGCTGGGGTCCGCCAACCCGGTCTCGGTGCGGAATCTGGAGCGTCTGGGGCTGACGACGTTCAATGTCCCGACCGATCTCAGTCTGGCTCAGCTCGCCGCCATCCGCGCCGCGACGACGATGCCGCTCGATATCTACATCGAGGTACCGGACGACATCGGCGGCTTCATTCGCCATTACGAGATCGCGGAGATCGTGCGCATCACGGCGCCGGTCTACCTGAAATTCGGACTCCGCAACGCGCCCAACATCTACCCCAGTGGCACCCACCTCGAAGCGACCGCCGTGGCTCTGACCAGGGAGCGGTTACGGCGGGCGAAGCTGGGTCTCGATCTGCTGCATCGTCTCGATCCGGAGACGGTCATGTCGCCCCTACCCGAACCGGCGGCGGTGCGCGCCTGACCGGAGAGGCCACGCATCACGCCACGCTGTGCGGTGGCTCCGCGTTGGCGTGGGCGATCTCGGCGGCGAGAGTTCTCAGCACGAAGCGCAGCTCTTCCGGTCTCCTGACGATGAACGGGCAGCCGATGCGGATCAGATACCTTGCCGCGTCGTCGAGGCATTCCGCGTTGAGCCGAATCGTGACCCCGCCATCCCCCGGTTCGATGGTCGCCTCATGCGGGGGAACGGCTTGGCGGGCCTGGTCGAAACTCGTATCGAGGAGTGCTTCGATGTGCCAGGCCTGGGGCGCCACCGCCAGCGAATCCTGAACGAACGCCATTGGATCGAAACCGGCTGGGGGCGTGAACGATTCGGCGCGCAGATCGACCGAACGAATGCGATCGAGCCGGAACAGGCGCAAACCGGAACGAAGATGGCAGAACCCGGGGGTGTACCAGCGGCGTACGGCATGAACCAGGCCGTACGGTTCGACCACGCGTTCGGTCTCCTCACCGCCCGCCGAGGCATAGCGCAGCAGCACCTGGCGCGATTCGTGAACCGCCGCCGCCAGGGTCATGACGATGGCGGTCGTCGGAATCGGCGCGCCCTGGGTCTGGTCGATGGTGAGGGTCTCTTGCACGGCGGCGACGCGGGCGCGAACATCGGGCGGGAGCGCCCGCTCCAGCTTGGCGAGTGCCCCCTCCGCGGTGACGGGGTCCGTCACCAGTCCCAGCCGCCGGGCGGAGAGCAGCCCCAGGGTCAGGGCGAGTGCCTCGTCGTCCGAAAAGACGAGCGGCGGTAACCGGAAACCGGGGCGCAGGCGATAGCCGCCGTGTCGGCCACGCACCGCTTCGACCGGGATGCCCAAATCCTGCAACATGGTGACGTAACGGCGGACCGTGCGCAGATCGACTTCCAGGCGCTCGGCCAACTCCGGACCGGAGAGCCGTCCCCTGGCTTGCAACAGCTCCAACACCGTAAGAACCCGCGTCGTCGGGTGGTACACCGTCCCGCACCTCCGAACCCGCCCTAGAACCTGAACCTGAATTTTTCGCTCTCACATTTCCCGCATCTTGGCGTCCTACAGAAAGCGGTCCCCTCCTGTCCGCATTCAGTCATATCATGGAGGCAGCGAAAGAACATCTGTTCTTTCGCTCCGAACCGGAAGTGTGCCACACGGACCGTTGCCCCGGCGGCCGGCGCCAAACACGTAGAGAGGGTGGGCCATGTACCGCAACTCGTGGGAGTTGGAAGTCTACGCCAACGATTTTCAGGCGAGCCGACATCGCGAGGCGGCCATGCGGCGGCGTGCCGACGAAGCGGCGCCTCGCGGTCAGCAGCATGGCCATGGCTTCAACCTTGGCGCGGCCCGTTTTCTGGAAACCGTGAAACGATGGGTGTCATCTGGCTCCAGCGCGCCAGCGCAGGCAACGGATCGCCGCGAAGTAGCGACCACGGTCGCCGCACCGCCGATCGCCGTGGAACGGGAGTATCCGGCCCGGGCCGCGGGGCCGAATCGCCTTACGTCACCCTACGCTGGCATGGTCGTCGTCGCCCGCACTCCCGCGACAAAGGTGGAGGCCGTCGAGCAACCGTGTGCTGTCGGAGACTGCTAGAGCGGATGGGCCCAGGTCGTCGTGAGCGCGACTGCCTGGCCCGTGGCCGCCGATCGGGCCGCGGCCTCCATGATCTCGATGACGTGGATCGCGCGATCGATGCTCGGAATGGGTCGCGCACCAGTGGTCAAACAGTCCACCAGGTGCTCGACCCCAAGAAGATGGTCCGGTCCTGCGGCGCGCTCATGCGGAAGCTCGTGGCGCGTCCAGTCCTCCTCAGGGAGAAGGGTATCGACCGGCGCCGAGACATCGAGCAGATTCACCGACACCGTTCCTTCGAGACCGAACAGTTCCATCTGCGGGGCGTTGCTGTCACGAGCAATGTTGTTGGCGGTCACCGACGCCAGACGGCCGTCGCCGAAGTCGAGCATGAGATGCCAGTTGTCCGCGACCTCGATCAGAACGCGCTTGCCCACCAAAGGACCATCCGCGATGACGAAACTCTCCCGCGCCTGGGCGGCGAAGGCGCTGACCCGCTGCGCCGGCCCCAGGATGCCAGTGATGGCGTGTAAGGGATAGACACCCATATCGGCCAATGGGCCGCCACCGCGCGCAAAGAAGGGGCTGGGATCGGACGGATACCCTGCCCAGGGGGGCACTCCGCCATAGCCTCGCCCGACTGCGGCATGAACCGTCCCAATCCTCCCGCTTTTGACCAAATCCCAGGCAAAACGCACCTGCGGAAAGAGGAGCACCGACGGTGCGCAGACGAGGGTCAATCCGCGTCGCTCTGCCTCGTCGCGGATGCGCCGCGCATCAGCGAGTGTGGTCGCTACCGGTTTTTCCGAGTAGACGTGCTTGCTGGCCGCGAGCGCGGCGAGAGTCGTCTCCGTGTGCGTCTGAATCGGCGTGAGATTCACCACCGCGTCGCATTCGGATTCACCGAGCATCTGGCTCAGGTCGTCGTACCAGGCGGGGATGCCGTATCGCGCGGCCACGTCCCGAGCGCGCTCCGGCGTGCGGCCGCAGACCGCGACAATCTCCGCGCGGCCGGCCAACCGGTGCATCTCGGGTAGGTAGTCGCGTTGTGCCACGTCGCCGCATCCTATCAGCGCGAGCTTCACCATGTCTGGCATCAGAAGCGGCTCTCCAGTACCTGCGTATGCCCAGTGCGCGCGGCCAAATAGCCCTTCTCGATAATCTCGACGACATGGGCGCCGTGCTCGCCGGAGACAAGCGGCGGGGTGCCCTGCTCGATGCAATCGACGGCGTGCAGAATGTCGGCGTAGACGTGGGGTTCCGGAATGGCCGCGTGCGCCTCGGTCA
>JACCXM010000247.1 GCA_013697005.1 Chloroflexia bacterium
TCCACTCCGGCGTCGGCGTTTTCGCTGCGCAGCCACCAGGCGGCAGCGCCGTCTCGCGCCGGGCGGCGCTTCGTGCCGGTGGCGCCGGCGTTGCCGCCGCCCTCGGCGCGGCCAGTTTCGCTCCCTCCGCCGTATCGCAGGAGGCGACACCGGACGCCAACCAGGACCGGGACCAATACCACACCCCGGACGGACTCAGTCAGGAGATCGTCGAGGCGTTCAAGGTGCTGCCAGGCGAAAAGGGGCTGAAGCTCTGGGCCCCGGCCGACGCCGGCCGTCCCGAATGGTCGGCCGCACTCAACCCGGACAGCCTGCACTTCATCGCCAGCGTCTTCAAGGGGTTCGTCCTGGCAGAGTGTCTGCGCCTGGAGGAAGAGTCGCTCGACCCCCGCGGTGATACGTCCCTTGCCGCCCAACTCAACGCACGTCTGGCCGAACAACTGCCGCTCGACGAGGACATCTTTTCGCTGAGCTCTCCCGTCATGAATCCTCCCCACCTGACCGGCCAGGTGACCTTGCGGACGGCGATGGAGGCGATGATCGCGCACAGCGACAACACCGCCACCGACATGGTTCTCCGCTACGTCGGGCCGGAGCGGGTTCAGGCCTTCATCGATGGGATCGGTCTCCGCCAGACACGCATCCCCGCGAGCACCCGCCAATTCTTCGGCTACATCTCCGGTCTCCCCGATTGGCAGGCCACGACCTGGGCGGATGTCCAGGCCGACGATCCCGCCGCTACGCCGCGTCCGATTCTCAATGACACGATCACGATGGCCAGCACGCCGGACGAGCTCGTCTCCTTCTACTCCCGTGCGCTGCCGGGCGAGTTCTTCCAATACGCGGAGACCTTGGCGGTTTTCCGCGCGATCCTTGGGCTCGCCGACGCGATCGCCTTCTCGATGCCGCTCGGGGTGAGCGCCTTCGGCAAGGGCGGCAGCATCGACTTCGCGGAGAGCCACGTGCTGACCTTTGCCGGCGGCATGTACGTGCCCGGCCGGTGGGTCTACTTCGCCCTGTTGCTTAACTGGACTGACGCCGAAGCCGGTCTGACCTCGGAGGTCATGGGAGCGTACCTCGCCGCCGCCAGGACGATCTTCACGCTCGTCCGAGACCGTCTCGGGACGTAGACCGCTCAGCCACCAGCGCCCTTCGTCTTCTCCGCGGCGCCATGCTGATGCCAATGGAGACCGCCATGTCCAGGCGTGGAACTACCCGTCGTACATTCGTCGGACTGGGAAGTGCGACATACGGCGGCCACTCGCCAGGAAATGAGCGACTGTTGACAGTCTCGGAAACGGTCCTTTGGCCGGGAGCGTGAGGTGACGGCGCTGGTTCAGCTCGCGCGCGAACCGGACGTTCGGCTATTGACGCTGACCGGACCTGGCGGCGTCGCCAAGACCAGGCTCGCCCTGGCTGTCGCCGCCCGGCTTACCGAGGATTTCCCGGATGGCGTCGGCTTCGTCAGCCTCGCGTCAATCGCGCATCCCGATCTCGTTGCGCCCGCCGTCGCTCACGTCCTCGGCGCGCGATGCGGGCAATGAACCGCTCGTCGCCCACCTTCAGGCGTCCGTACGCGAGCGTCGCCTGCTGCTCGTTCTGGACAATTACGAGCGCGTCCTCGACGCCGCCCCGCTCGTCACCGATCTGCTCGGTGCCGCTCCCGGCATCCGGATCCTCGTCACGAACCGGACTCGACTTCGCCTCTCCGGGGAACACGAGCATGTGGTGCCTCCACTCAGGTAGGCCGACCCGGGCGAACATGTCTCCCACGCCGCCGGCATCGTTCTCCCGGCACTCCCACCCCTGCCGGTCCTCACGCCGTGATCGCCGCCCTCCTTCTGGACCTGACCGAACGGCACGGCACTGCCCTAGGCTGTTCCTTTTTCACCACGCAGGTCTCCCGTTCCGGAATCACCACATCTCTGGACGGAGCGTGGTATAGGAGTCATGGGCGTACTCGGTCTTGCCTGCGTTACCTGATCTGTTGGAAGATCACCTATGGTCGCACCTGCCGCATCGCGCCTGCTCGCCTCCCTCCCCATCTCTCGCACCCGCCTTATCGGCCGGGAGACCGAGCGATCCGCGGCGAGGGCCTCTCTGCTCGACGAGGCCGTTCCCCTGCTGACCCTGACCGGTCCCGGTGGGGTGGGCAAGACGCGCCTGGCGCTGGCCATCGCCGGCGACGTGGCGGCGCACTTTGCGGATGGGGTGGTGTGGGTCGATTTGGCGCCGCTGGCCGATCCCGCCCTGGTTCCGACCGCGGTCGCCGCGGCCCTCGGGCTCAGGACCGCCTCGGACACCCCCATCACAGATGTCCTGATCGGCGCGCTCCACCCGCGGCAAACGCTGCTCCTGCTCGACAACTGTGAACACCTGTTGAGTGCAACGGCCGGTCTCGTCGGTGCGCTGCTCGCCCGCTGTCCCGCGGTCCAGGTACTGGCCACCAGCCGCGCCCCGCTCCATCTCCATGCCGAGCAGCTCCTGCCGGTCGATCCGTTGCCCCTGCCAGAGGTTGGCGCCTCGCGTTCCGTCGTGGAGCAGAGCGAGGCGGTCCAACTCTTTGCCCAGCGCACCCGGGC
>JACCXM010000250.1 GCA_013697005.1 Chloroflexia bacterium
GGTAATGGGGTGGTAGGGTGATAGAAATTACGGGTTGCGGATTGCGGGTGATTGATGGCGAGTGATGCGGAGTCCGGAGCGGGGCGGCGGGAGCGGTGGGACGAGGGAACGTCCGCGGCGGGATCGACGGTCATCTACTGCGGGTTGTGCGGCGCGCTGAATCCGGCGTCGAGCACCTACTGCGCCGCCTGTGGCACGACCCTGCTCGATGCCTTTCACGCCACCGAGGGTCTGCGTGTTTTCGAACGCCCCGATCCGGCGGCGCGGCTGATCGAGATCCTGCCCTCCGGCGGCGAGCTCGACGTCGTCGCTGATCCCGCGGCATCGGCCGATTGGGTGCGTATTCGGCTGCCCTATGGCCGGCTTGGGTACGTTCAGGTGGCGGACGCCGCGGCGGAGGCGCCCGGATCGGCAACGACGGACCGGTTCCGCCCGCCGGACATCAATACCAACGCGCGTGGTTGCGTCACCTCCAGCGCGGCGCTCTGGGCGCTGGCATTGCTGGTGGTGATGGCGCTTTTTGGGGTGGTCATCCTGGCCCGGGCGCGCCAGCAGGATGCCGGGTTGCTGGGGATTCTCTTCTGTCTCACGCTCGTTCCCTTGCTCCTGATCACGATCGGCGCCTACGTCGCGGCGCGTACCCGAGAGGACCAGCTCGCCGCCGAGGAAGCGGCGCTGACGACGGAGGCGGGAGACGGGCGGCGGACAGGTGACGAGTGACGGGGTGATGACGACGACTTTGCGGCCGGGGCTGGTCTGCCGGCAGCTCCTGGGGCCACTGATGCCTCAGAAGGACGGCGCAGGGGCCGCAAACGGAACACGACCCCGGACGCCCTGGGGATGGAAGTCAAGCGGGAACTGCTAGAAGCGGCGATCGCCGCCGGCGCCCCGAGTGACGATTCCCGGCCAGGGGCGGACATGGGGCTGGACCCGCGCTGAGACGCCTATCGGCTATCGGCTATCCACCATTTCAGCCGGTAAGTCGGCAAGAACGAGGAGACCCCAACGGCCAGAAGCCAGAAACCAATAGCCGTCTCACCGGTCCCCGAACGTCGTCGTCCAGTACCAGCCATATTTCGAGCTCTTGTTGTAGGCGAGACCGATGCCGATCTCGGTGAAGCTCTTGTCGCGCATGTTCTTGTCGTGGTCGGGGCTTCCCTTCCAGGAGTCGAAAGCCCACTTCGCGGTCTCGTTCCCGGCGGCGATGTTCTCCCCGATGGCCGTCCAGTTGGTGTAGCCGAAGCGCTCGATGTTCTTCTCGGCGGTGTCGCCGTTGGCCAGTTTGTGGCTGAAGTAATTGTTCCTGGCCATGTCCTCGGAGTGGTGCTGGGCGGCCGCATCGAGCTGGCTGTGGCGGGAGAGCGCACCCGCGCCGTTGCCGCGGCGGTAGCCGTTGATCAGATCGAGGAAGGTGGCTTCCTGGCTCTTGCCACTGCCCCCGTTTCCTTTGCTCTTGCCGCCGCCCTTCTTCCGTTTCTTCTTTTTGGCATCGGCGGTATCGCGCGTCACGACGCCAAGCCCGAGCGCGGCTGGCAGCGCGATCAGGCGCGCCAGAAAACCGCGCCGGCTGGTGTGACTGGTGTGACTGGAAACTGAAGCGCGCAGACCGAGGCAATGTGCCTCATGGTCTGGATGCTGACGGTGATCCACGATGTTCCCTCCCAGTAGCCGGGAAGCGGGGCGCATCCCGGCGACGGCTCACGCTCAGGAACGCGTGAGAGGGAGAGGAGGTTGCGGTCCACACTTTGCGCGCACCAGGGCAATCGATGATACCGCTGCCTGACAGGATGTCAGCGAGAAGGAACGGCCGTACCAATGTGATCGCGCAAACGCTCGCGAAACGCGGTTGGGCTGATATCGCCGCGGCTCAGTTCGGCGAGGGCGAGTTTGCTGCTGTAGGTCAGGTCGGCCACGTCGGGATCGGCATGCCGCTCGATGTCCCAGGTCGCTCCGACAAGCCAATCCTGAAACTCGAGAAGCGAAATCTCGTCAGCCAGCAAGGCCGTGATCTGGTCTCGAATGGAAGATGTCAGAGGGTCGGCCATTGGGTGCTCCTCCGCGGCGGCGTGTATCCGAACATGAGATTCGCAGGCGTTTCAATGCTGAAATGGCCGTTCGCATCCGGTCGGGGCAGTTACGGGAAGTCGTCGTGAAAGATCGCCCCTGCCCGCTGCAATCCGAGCCCATCGGGACGCGTAATCAAATGGTCGCATATTTCGATGGGGTGCGAAAAGTCGCCTTGGTGCATCGTTACCTACGCCCTGACGGGACAGTTGGCGCTTCGGGCATGCCGGACCCAAAGGAACTTCTTGACGATGGCGTGCTGTATTTCGTCTAGAGGATCGATTCGCTGACGCCCATTTCCGGAGTCAACTCGCGCGCAACGCGCTGAACGAGGTCGTCGTCCATGGCGATGAGCATCTCATGGCCGTCCCGAACCTGTGACAACCCATAACCTTCGATCTCTTCAAGGCCGAACTCTAACGCTGCTTGGCGCAATGCCGCCCACGCCTCGTTCTCATCAGTGTAATTGGCGACAACGTTCGCCGTCCGGAGATCGAACAGTTCCACGTACGAACGCATCTTCCTACTCTCCTGGCGAGCCGGGAATGCAAAACGGAATTCCTTCAATCAGGGCCATAACCCGCTGTGCCCTTGCGTAGATCGTAAAGTGATGCGGATCGTCGAATGTTTGCCTGAACTCCAGAAACGCGTCTTCAGGAATGACGATCTTGACCACGTACGATCCCGCGCGAAACCCAAACTTTCGCGCTACCGCACACACCCGCTCGAAATCATCATACACCGAGATGCCTTCGGCCCACTCTCGTTCGTAGGCGGGTTGCTTGAGCCGCCGCCCTTGCTCTCGCTGGGTCCTGAAGTCTGCGATGGCCGGTGTCTTACCGCGGACAATGTGAAAGAATTCGCGCGCCATGCCAGACGCTGTCTAATACACCGTCACCGGGGTTCCCAGCGGCGCCCAGCCATAGAGAAATTCGGCGACCGGGAGGGGCAGGTTGATGCAACCGTGGCTCATGCGCTGGCCGAAGCTGTTGTGCCAATAGGCGCCGTGCAGCGCCTCGGCATCCAGATTGACGTACATCACAAAGGGCACGTCGGCTACGCCATAGGGAATACTGCCCGGCGGCTCCTTGCCACCGTCGCCCACCACCCAGACGACGTTGCCCTCGGGGTCGGTGGCGCCGCGCATGTCCTCCACCGGCACCTTGTAGCGGACGCGGAAGCGCCCGGTCTCGGTGTCGTTCGGCGCCAGCCCGGTGCTGATGAAACTCTCCAGCACGAGGGTGTCCCCCTCGTAGGCGCGGACGAGTTGCTCCGGAATGCTGACCTCGATCCGCTTCGGACCCGCATTGCCGAGCGCGGCGACCGGCGCCGGGTTGGCAACTACCACGAACAGGGACTCGTCATACCCGGGCAGCCCGTTCGCGGGAACGCGCGCGGTGCTCACCCCCATGCGCTCGGCAAGCCGCTGGCCGAGCGGCGCGAGCTGCACGCCCGCGGCCGTCTCCACCAGCAGTCCGCCATCGAACCACTGCGCCGGCAGACCACCTTCCGTGACAGGTTCGGACAGTGGGGAGCCCAGGTAGAAATCGCCCTCGTGGCGTCCGTACCAATCGAGAAAGGCGCCGGAGAGCGTGTGCCCGGTGACGCTGTCATAGATGCCGCCGGCCGCCAACGCGGTCGCTACCGCGGGATCAGCGGGCGATAGCGGGCGCATCGCCGGGGAGCGGTTGCCCCCGGCGAGACGCTTGCCGCCGGTATGAGCGCCCAAGCCACCGCCACGCTCGGCAATAAGGAGACGCCCGACCGGCATCGGCCGCACGAACGGCTCGACCGTCCAGACCATGGAGGGCAGGTAGTGCAGCACCCCGCGCTCGAAGACCTGGGCGTACGATCCCTCTGGCGTGGCGAAGGGCTCCGAAATGGGGAGCCCGAACATACCCTCCGCGCCGGTGGCGCGCCAATAGTCGAGGAAGACATCGCCCAGCGTGTGGCCGGTCTCTTCTATATAGACCGCGAAATCGGGCTGGCCGATCGCCGGCGGCAGCTCGGCGTTGTCAAGAAACGAGATCGCGGCAAACTCCGCCGCGTCTCCGCTGGCCAGCGCCAGCGGATCGTCCTGCGCCAGCGCCGGCGCCACGGCGAGCAGACCCGCGACCGGCGGTCCCAGCAGCAGCGCGGCGAGGGCCAGTGTCAATCCCCGTTGCCAATATCCAACGCCTTCACGCCGGTGACGCCACCGGCGGGCCACACGTGCCCCAGTCCCCATCATCAACCCCAGATCCCCGTGTTCCCGTGGCCCTGTGCCCCAGTTGTGGGCGTCTTCCCGCCAGACGCCCCGGCCGGTGGTCCTTCCCGAGACCATCGATCGGAACGCTAGCATAGCAACGGGGGCCGCCCTTGGGGTATCCCTGCCGGTCAGCCGATACGAAGCATGTTACGGACCAGGGCTGAAGACACCGTTCGAGACTAGTGCCCAGAGTGCGGCGACGACGACGCCCAGACAGAGCAGAACCAGCAGCAGCGTCTCCCAGGGATCGCGGCCGCGGCGCTCCTCGGGTGGGCGCGCCGGCACTCCCGCTACGGACAGCCAGACTTCGGACGCCGGCTCGGGCGCGGCGCCGAGGTGCTCGACGGCGATCGTGTCCGGGACCATCGCGGCCAGTGGGGCCATTGCCGCGGGGGCCGTCGCGGCCGCCGGGGGCATCGTGGCTGGGAGAGCGGCGTCCGTCACGGTGGAGGACGGCGCGGTCTCGTCACGGCGCGCCGCCAGTTCGCGCAGCCATTGGGGGAAGTCGTCGTCGGTGAGGAAGGTGCGAGGATCGGCGCGCGCTGCGAGTGGGACTGGTTCCGGCGCGGGGGCGGTGAGGCGGCTGCTGGAGCGCGCATCCAGGAGTGGTGCTGAGGGCGTCAGCGGTGGTGACGGTGGTGACGGTGGTGACGGTGGTGACGGCGTCACGGGTGATGGCGCACGCAGCCAGGAGGGCATCGAGGCCCGCAGCCCGCCGTCCGGAAGGGGCGGCAGGGGAGGGGGCTCCGCCGCGGCGTCCCACTCGTCGGTCCCGGCCAGCGGCGTGTCGCAGAGCACACAGAGGGTGCGGCTGGTGTCGTTCCAGGCGCCACAGCCCTGGCACTCGGTCACGGACCGTCCTCCGGACGCCTGCTCGGAGTCGAGGAGGCGAGAAGTCGAGGCGTCGACCCCGGAGTATACCCGCCGTTCCGGCGATACTAAGGCTGATCGCGAGCGAGTAGCCAGGAGGCAGCGGCGTGGATAACGCGAGCCCGGAGCCTTCCTATAGCGCATGGATGCTGGCGGAGATGCGCCGGCGCAAATGGCGGCAGGCGGACTTCGCGCGGGCGGCGGGACTCGATGTGTCGATGGTCTCGCGCTGGCTGCATGGACGCCGTCCCGATCCGGCTTCATTAGAACGGGTGGCGGTGGCGCTGGGTGTCGATCTCGATACGCTGCTTACCCTGGCCGGACACCGCTCCCCCACGCCGCGCGACGACGAGCCACGGACGGCGACGCTGGTGGCCAAGGTGCGCCAGGTGAACTGGACCGCGGAGCGGTTTCTGATCGTCGATGCGCTGCTGGACGACCTGCGCCAGCGCTCTCCACGCGTGCCCATCGAGCAGGCGGCGCTGCCGGGGCTGGACGACGGGTGAGGGGGCGCTTCGCGTAGAGCTTGTTTCAGTATCAGGAACGGTGTGGCATAGTCTGTCCCTGTTGTGCGCTAGATCCTCGTCTCTGGTGACGAGTGGGTGCCAACCGAGGGCCTGGCGGCTGAAGGAACCGGCTGAGCCAAAGGGGAGCCGCGTTGCTCCCGTCCTGTGCCGCCGGGTTGGTGCCGGTCGGGCCTGGAGCGGAAGGATGATCGGGAACGGCCCGGGCGCAACAGAATCGCGATCCAGACGGGTGGCTTCCTCCCGCCGGAGCACCATGCAGGCGCTCGCCGGCGGGATTGCCACCGCCGTCGCGTTGCGACCCCATCCAAGCCTGCGGGCCCACCTTGACTTGGCCACGCCGGTCCCCTCCGCGGTCACCGGGACCGAAGCCCGCGCTTACTTCTCCACGCACCCGGCCGCGCAGACCCTGCCGCCTGACCCGCGCTTTGCGGCCCGGCCGCCCAAGCTCCGCGAGCCGGTTGCGGGCGTGGTGGATCGCACCGTTCCCGGCCCGGGCGGCGAGCTGCTCCTCCGCATCTACACCCCTCACGGGAGGGGGCCGTTTCCGGTCGTCCTCCACTTCCACGGCGGCGGCTGGGTCGGCGGCGGCCTCGACAACGAGGACGACCTCTGC
>JACCXM010000251.1 GCA_013697005.1 Chloroflexia bacterium
ATGGCGATGGGGTATCCTGCGGCGGTCAACCGCTCAGTACTTGCTACGCTTCCGAGACGCGACCGCCGGCCTGACAGCGCGGCGGTGCAGCGCTCAGAGCGGGAAGGGACGTGGGACCTCATGACCAGAGCCAGTGCCAGTGAGCCGAAGCACATCTACGTCATCAACGACGAGGCGTCGCTGCTCAGTCTGCTGCGAGACCTCCTCGAAGACGAAGGCTACCGGGCCACGCTGGAGACGTTCGACCCCAGTGGTATCGAAGGTCAACTGGCACGCATCCGCGAGGTCAAACCCGACTTGGTGGTGCTCGATTTCCTGATCGGGGGCGAACTGCTGGGCTGGCAGTTCTTGCAGTGCCTGCGTCTCCAGCGCGATACCGCGAAGCTGCCGGTGGTGGTGTGTACCGCCGCGGCGAACACGGTCAAAGAACTCGGCACGCACTTGACTGAGCAGTGCGTGGGGGTGGTGCTCAAGCCCTTCAATGTCGATGACCTGCTCGCCGAAATCACGCGCGGCCTGGAGGCGTCGATCGACGATCCGTGGATGTTGGCCAAACCGTCGTAACCGCTCCCCCGTCAGACCGTTCACTCACCCCTCTGCCCATCCTCACGAGGCAGGCGCGACAACGTGTCGAGACGGGCGACCATGACCGTCACCTCGGCCTCGATGGCGGCCAGGCCGTGCACTAGCCGCTCCCGGTCTCCATCCGCAAGCGTCGAAGAGCGCCGCACGAAACGCGTCAGGAGCTGGGCCCGACCGGAAATCGTTGCTAATGACCCCATGAGGTCGTGGTGAAGTTGGTCGCGGGAATCGCGATCGTCCTCGTGCGGGGCGTCGTCAGCATGCGGCATAGGCAGTCCTCCGGGCAACGGCACAGCGGTCCATTGGCCGGGGTACCGCAAGGTTCGGGCCGCCACCGCCTCGCGTCGGTTCTGCCCCGCTTCGTCGGCGAGGCGGACCCCGGCGACCTCTTCGCCGCCAATGATGCGGCTGGGAGGGAGGCTGCGCACTTTGCAAGCGCGTGATCCGTCCAACGAGTGCGGCGGCATGCGATGCTTCTGTCGTGAGGTCCCACGCAGACGACGGGAGTAGCGAAGGAGCATCAGCAGTGGTGACGACATCACGGAATCGGGGGATGGCCCCACAGTTCCGCCTCGTTCCCGACTGGGAACGCCTTCCCGAAGGGTATCGTCACGGTGATGTTGTCGGGGTCGCCGTGGATTCCATGGATCGGGTTTTCGTGCTGACCCGCCGCGAGGCGCGCTGCCTGGTCTACGAGCCGGATGGCGCCTTTCTCCGATCGTTCGGGGAAGACGTGTTTACGGAGCGAATCCACGCGCTGACCATCAACGCGCATGATTTCATCTACACCGTCGACGACGGCGACCACACGGTCCGCAAGTTCTCGCCCGATGGCGCGCTGCTCATGACGCTGGGGACACCGGGTGTCAGCTCCGCCACCGGCTATGACGGCAAGACCAGCACGAGCATCACGCGCCCCGGTCCGCCATTCAACCGGCCAACGAAAGCGGCCATCGGCCCGAACGGCGACATCTTTGTCTCCGATGGCTACGGGAACGCGCGTATCCATCGCTTCTCTGCTGACGGCGAGCTGATCGTGTCATGGGGCGAGCCGGGGAGCGGCCCGGGACAATTCAATGTTCCGCATGGTCTGTGGCTCGCTGACGACCGCGTGTTCGTGGCGGACCGGGAGAACGACCGCCTCCAGATTTTCCGCCTGGACGGCACGCTGCTCGAAATCTGGGACCATGTCCAGCGGCCAACCGATATCTATGTCGACAGGGATGGGCTGGTCTATATCTCCTCGTTGTGGTGGCCGGCGGGCTCCGCGGATCTTGGTGGGCCGCGCCGGAAGTACGATCTTCCGGGCGGCGTCTTCGTGCTCGATCTCGCCGGAAACGTGCTGCTGCATTGGTGCAGTGCCGATCGCTGCGCGCCAGGCGCATTTGTCGCCCCGCACTGCATCACGGCGGACTCCCAGGGCGCCATCTACGTGGGTGAGGTGACGTGGACCTACGGCACGCCGCGAGGCTATGACGCTGCCGAGTGCCACAGCCTGCAGAAGTTCGCCCGCGAGTAAAGACGGGACGGTCTGAAGATCAGGCGATCTCGAAGATCGTCTCCACTTCGATCGGGACATTCGCGGGCAGCGCCTGGACCCCAATGGCCGAGCGGGCGTGGCAGCCGCGCTCGCCAAGCACGTCGAGGAGCAACTCGGAGAAGCCGTGCATCACCTGAGGCGTCTGACCGAAGCCAGGAACGCAATTCACCATCCCCAGGACCTTGACCACCCGGGTGATCCGGCTCAGCTCACCCAGCACCGCCTTGGCCTGCGCCAGTTGCTGGATCGCGCAAAGGCGAGCCGCCTCGTAGCCCTCCTCGACGGTGTAGGTCTCACCGACGCGCCCACTCCAGGGTTGACCGTCACGGTCGGGAGGGGTGGCGCCGGAGAGGTAGAGGAGATTGCCGGTAATGACCCCGGGCGCCATGGCCGGATGTAACGACCGCACCTCGGGCAGCTCGATCCCGCGCTGTTGCAGCGTCTCTTCGGGTGTCATACGAATTTTCCCTCGCCCATGTTCATGCCTCGCGAACTATCACGCACCTTCCCTGGCGGTATTCTCTCAGGCATTCCGGATTTTCGTATCCGCAACGACCGGAATCGTGCTGACGGAGGGTGAGGGGTGAGCGCCAGGGATGTCATCGGCTTCGGGTTCGCCGCACTCGATACCATCGGCCTGACTCCCCATTTACCCGAACTCGACGAAGGCGTCCTCCTCGAGGACCTCACCCGTCAAGGCGGCGGTCCTGTCGCGCAGGCGCTGGTGACACTGGCTCGACTCGGCGTCTCCGTCGGCTATGTCGGGCGCATTGGCGATGACGAGGTGGGGACGGAAATTCGTACGGGGCTGACAGCGGAAGGCATCGACATCAGCTTCTTGCAGATCGAGCCGGGTGCGCGGTCGCCGCAGTCGATGATTCTGGTCGACCAGCCGACCGGGAAGCGAAGCATCTGCGCCTTTCGCGGCACTGCCGGTGACATCGACGTCGCCGCCGGCATGCTGGACTATCTCTGCTCCGGCCGCTTCCTGCACCTCGACGGACATTCGCCCGCGGCGGCACTGGCCGCGGCCGAGGCCGCATCCCGGCGCGGTGTGCGCATCTGCCTCGATGCCGGCGCGGGCGCCTCGCTCGACCACCTGCTCGCGCTGGTGCAGGCAACGACCGTGCTGATCGCCGCGGAGCACTTCGCCATGAATGTCGCCTCTGATGGCGCCTATGAAACGGGAGCGGCGCGGCTGCTGCGGATGGGTCCGGAGATCGTGGTGGTGACCCGCGGTGAGCAGGGCTCGTACACACTGACCGGCGACACCGCATTCGCGACCGCGGCGTTCCCGGTCTCCGTGGTCGACACCACGGGCGCCGGCGATGTCTTCCACGGCGCCTACCTCTTTGGCCAACTTCAGGGCTGGGATCTGGTGCGCACGGCGGAATTCGCCGGCGCGACCGCGGCGCTGAAGTGCACCCGGCTTGGCGGCCGCGCCGCTATTCCCCGGTTGCCAGAAGTCCTGAATTTCCTCGCCGAGCACGGGCGTCAGTGGTCCGGGTAATCAGTGCCGTCGCGGCGGAGAATCCTCACCCCCCTACCCCCCTCTCCCTGTGCGCAGGGCGAGGGGGGAACCGGTGGAGGCGATCAGCCATAGTGGCAGTGTTCAATCATGCACAGCGGCGAGCGCGGGAACTGCGCCACTTGCGCTGGGTGGCTATCGGTCTGCTCCGCGCTCCAGGGGCAGCGCGACGGTGAAGGTGCTCCCTGCCCCTGGCTCGGACGCGGCCCAGATTCGTCCCCCGTGCGCCTCCACCAGCATCCGGGAGATATAGAGACCCAGACCCAAGCCAGCGTCGTGAGCGACGTGCGCTCCCCGGTAAAAGCGCTCGAATAGATGCGGCACGACCGCGGCGGGGATACCCGGCCCCTGATCGGCCACGCTCAGGCGCGCCTCACCCGCGGCAGCCGCGACCTGGACGAAGATATCACCGCCCTCCGGGGAATATTTGACCGCGTTGCCGAGAAGGTTGTCGAGAACCTGCCCCAATCGGTCCTGATCCCACCGGCCGACGATCGGGTTCTCTGGCGCCTCGAGGCGAAGGGAATGCACCGTCGTTTGCACCCGTGCTCGCGCGATCGCCTCCTCCGCCAGTTGTCCGAGATCGACCGGCGCCACCCGTAGTGCGAGCTGACCGCCTTCCACCTGAACGAGCTCCCGCAGATCGGCGATCATGCGCTCCATGCGGGTCGTTTGCTCGAGGATCGAGGCAATGGCCTCCTGGTCGTAGGACTGGCGCCGCTGCATGAGCTGCGCCCGGGCGCGGAGGACGGTAACCGGAGTCAGCAGGTCGTGGCTGGCCATGGCGATAAAGTCTTGCTGCGCTCGCTCCAGGCGCGTGCGCACGGTAATGTCGCGGATCGCCGAGATCATTGCCACCCGCGCACCGTCGCGGACAACGAAGTCGGCGCGCGCCTCGACCACGCGCTCCGTGCCATCCGGGCGCAGGACGCGGGCCTCGAAAGAACGCGGCGGCTCGGGATTGGCGAAGACAGCCTTGTACTCCTCGACCGCCTCAGCACGCGCCGGCTCGGGAAAGATGATGGCGAAGCTGTGCCCGACGAGCGCCTGCGCGTCGCGGCCGTAGAGTGTGCAGTACGCGGGGTTGACCGCCAGCACGATTCCGGCGGGATCGGAAAGGGCCATCGCTTCGGAAGTCGCCTCCCAGACGGCGCGGAATCGCTCTTCGCTCTCGCGCAGCGCCATCTCCACCGTGCGCCGCTCGGTGTCGAGGGTCGCCTGGATTGGCTCGGGATGCCCGCTCGCGGGAGACCGCTCGTTGGTACCGATCGCTCACTCCTCGTCCGAAGGATGTCGCGGGCGCGAACGCTGACCGCCGGCATCCATACCCCGGATCCGGCACATTTTCGCACCGATCCACAGTCGGCGCCTCCGCGCGGAGCTGCCGTGGAGGCCAAGTCCGTCTCATCCAGCACGAGGGAGCCGGATCGAGGTCGGAGGAGGACGGCGGCGCCTTCGCAAGCGGAACGTACTGTCCATGGGAGCGACAATGTGGGAAACATGCGAGCCAGTGACGAGCGAGTAGCGTGAGCATCGAGCCGAGCACAGCGGCAAGAACACGGAGCGACCAGATGAGCGAGGAACCAGGCGACTACACGGTTGTCGTAGCCCGAGTCCGATTCGCCCTCGCGGACGGTTCGGAAGAAGCGTGGCTGGCGCCGATGCGGCTCACCGATGACGCCCTGTCGTATACGGCCACGGTCTTTCCGCCTGACGGTGCGGTCCTCATCGGGGTGGAAGCCACGAAGCGGCGCGCGGCATCCGAGCAGGAGATCGTGGTCGCTCGGGCCGATGTCTCGATTCTGTAGGACACGGTTTGCGGCGTTTTGCACGCACCCCGGCGCCAAGGTCGCTGTCGTGATTAGCGTTCCGGATCATGCAACAGAACCGTAGTCGTACAACCAAGCCATAACCCGCGCTCAACACCATGGACGTTAGCTGCCCATCGCGGGATCGAAGCGGACCTGGGCATCATGCTCGGGGCCGCCATGTAGCGGCGAAAAATCCCCAATGCTTTCGGCGGTTTTGGTGTCGTGATCGAAACTGGATGCGTTCGACGCCACAAGTTCGGCAATCCACTCTGGCCCTGTATTGACCGGATCGAATCGCGAATACCTGGGAGTTTTCTTATGCACGCCGACGGCTTTGATTCGATCGCGAAGGCGCTTCCCGCGCGATGGCGCCGGGGAGCCGTACCCGCGAAGCCGCCTATATCCGCGACTACTCCGCGTTCGATCCCGCCATGGCACCGATGAGATCAGCTTCTGGCCCACAAACGCCAGCATCGATCAACTGCGCTTACTCGCGGATATCGTCGGGTAAGCGTGATCGGACCCGCTTTCACCCCATCATCCCATCACCCTGTCACCCCGTCACTCACCGTGGCATACCCCATGCACTGATGATCCCGGATAGTGACGTGATACGCCGTCATCCACGGCGACACGACAGACACGGGCGCGTCCCGTGGCGAGGAGGTTTGCCATGACGGCGCCAGATGCCGTCGCCTTTATTACGGTCGGCGACGAGGTCTTCGCCGCCGGCGGAGACACCATCGGGACCGTGGCGGACGTTCAGGCCGGTTACTTCGTGGTCGCGGGAGGGTTGCTCTTTCCCGCCGAGACCGCGATCCCCTTCAGCGCGATCACCAGCGCGGCCCCCGGCCGCATCATCCTCGCTGCATCGCGGGATGAGGCGCTGCATCGTGGCTGGCACACCGCCTCCGAAGGCGTTTCGATCGCGGCCGAAGCAGGCTACGTCGCCCGCACTGGCGACGACGCGATCGTCATTCCCCTGCGCGAGGAAGCGCTCATCGCCACCACGCGGCCGGTCGCGGGCAGCGCGGTGCACATCACCAAACGCGTCGTTAACGTCGAGCGGGGGGGCGATCTCCCCGCCACCGATAATCGAATCCGGGTCGAACGCCGCACCGTGGAACGTCCCGGAGCGGCGGGCGAAATGCGCGCCTTCACCCAGATTATCATCGAGATTCCCCTGAATCCCGAGATTGTCACTGGTTTGGAGGAGGGTCGCTTGACCGAGGAGATCATCGTCACCAGAGAGACCGTGCAGCGGATCGAGCAGGTCACGGGCACGGTCCGGCGCGAAGACATTACCATCGATGGCGAGTTGATCGCCGGTGACGACGGTCAGGACGAGTCAGCACCTTTCAGGTAGGCGCAGGACGACCGACGCGGCGGCGTGGCACGGTCCGTGCGATTTACGGTTTACCGCCAGCGGCCACCCCGGATCGTATCGTGCCGTTGGTGCAGGAGAGTTCATGGACCCGACCATCCTCGTTGTCGACGATGACCCGCACCTGCGCGAGGTCATTGCGGACGCGCTCAGTGATGAAGGCTATAGCGTGCAGCAGGCGGCTGACGGGGAATACGCGCTCGCGCACATCGCCCGGGCCACACCCGATCTGGTGCTGTCCGATGTCGCGATGCCCCGCCTCAGCGGGGTGGAGCTCGCCGCGCACTTGACGCGGCGGGACGATCCGGTTCCGATCGTCCTGATGAGCGCGACCGCCATCGCTCCGCCCGCGGGTGTCGCCATGTTTCTGCGCAAACCGTTCGGGGTGGACGAGCTGCTGGCGCTGGTCGCCAGTACGCTGGGGAAGTCCACTCGCCGCAACTGCACTGCTGCTGGCGCGATGCTTTACGGGCGCTAAAACCGCGCCGTACATCCTCGCTTCCTGTTTCCATCTCCCCGTCTGATGCTCAGCGTCCAAGGCGCACGACGCGGTATATGCGGCACACTACCCTTGGCCACACGGTGATCCATGGGCGCGGGGAGGACCAGGGGGATGTGGAATGGGAAGAGCGTCTCCGTCATCTTGATGACGTATGCCGAACGCGAGTCCATCCGGGCCACCATCGAGGGCTTTGTCGCCACCGGGTTCGTCGATGAGGTGCTCGTCGTCAACAACAACGCCGCCCCCGGCACCAGTGCCGAAGTGGCCCAGACCACGGCGCGGGAGGTTTTCGAGCCGCGGCAGGGCTATGGCTGGGCCTCGCGGCGGGGACTGGCCGAGGCGCGCGGCGATCTGCTGGTGCTGGCCGAACCGGACGGTACCTTTCTGCCCGCCGACATCGTCAAACTCCTGGCCTACAGTGACGATTGCGACGCCGTCTTCGGCACCCGCACCACGCGCGAGCTGATCTGGAGCGGGGCGAACATGGGGGCCTTTCTCAAATGGGGCAACTGGGCGGTGGCCAAACTGGTCGAGGTGCTGTTCAACACCAGTCATCTCAGCGACGTGGGCTGCACCTACAAGTTACTCTCGCGGCCGCTGGCGGAGCGCTTGCTCCCCCAGTTCACGATCGGCGGCTCGCAGTTCGGACCGGAGTTGATGCTGCGGGTGATGACCTCCGGGGCGCGCTTCGTGGAAGTGCCAGTGAACTATCTGCCCCGCGTCGGAGACTCGGCGGTGACCGGGGATCTGCGCAAGGCGTTCGTGCTGGGCGTGCAGATGATCGGTTTCATCCTGCGGTACCGTCTGGCCACGCTGGGACGCCAGCGGCGGCGGCGCGCACCGGTGCGCGCGACCGCGCTGGACGTGCGGAACGCCGGCGGGTGACGACGACCACGCCGCACCGCGCCGCAGCGACCGATTTCGATGCCGTTGCCGGCATCTATGACGAGGTCTTCGCCGGCCATATTCGCGAGCACTATCTGGGGCGGCGCACGGCCTACATCCTGCGCCATGCCGCCGCGGGAGCGGGGGCAACCGCGCTCGACGTCGGGGCCGGGACCGGACTGCTGGCGGAACGCCTCCATGACCGGGGACTGGCGGTGACCGCGCTCGATCCCTTTGCGCAGATGCTGGACCAGCTTGGCCGGCGGCGCCCGGAGATCGCCACGGTTGTCGCCTCCGGTGACGCGCTGCCTTTTGCCGAAAACAGCTTCGATCTGACCTACAGTGTGGCGGTGATGCATCACATCGCGGATCCGGAGCTGGTGCGGCGGACCCTCGCCGAGATGGTGCGGGTGACGCGGCCAGGAGGGCGCATCCTGGTCTGGGACCACAATCCGCTCAATCCCTACTGGCCGCTGCTGATGCGTCGCGTGCCGCAGGACAGCGGCGCCGAGCGGCTGGTGTCGATGGCGGAGCTGACCGGCGGTCTGACCGGCGCCGGGGCGAAGATCGTACGCGCGGAGCGGCTGGGGCTAATGCCGGAGTTCATCCCTCGCCGCTGGCTGGGGACCGCCGCGCGCATCGAGCGTGGAGTCGAGATGATGCCCGGACTGCGCCGCGTCTGTGCCCACAACGTGGTGCTGGCCGGAAAGCGGTGATCGCCGAACCACGAAAAACAGGGAGAACCCCCGCTCCCGATTCACGCGATCGGCGAACCACGCGGGGACGGTTCACGGATGCGCCCGCACTGCTCGTTCTGGCCGGAATCACGGCGCTCGTGGCGGGGAATCGCCTCGCATTCGATTCCTGGTTGACCCGGTTCGACCTCTTCACCTTTTTCCTGCCGTGGTACACGTTTCTCGGCGAGCGGCTACGGGTATTCGATATTCCTGGGTGGAATCCCCATCTCTTCAGTGGCGCGCCGTTCGCCGGTGATCCCGAATCGGGCTGGATGTATCTGCCGGCGATGCTCCTCTTCTCGCTCCTGCCGACGTTAGCCGCCTTCAAGGGGATGGTCGTGCTCCAGCTCGCCATCGCCGCGTTTGCGAGCTACGCCCTGGCGCGGGCGCTAGGGATGGGGGCCATGGCCAGTCTGACCGCGGCGGTGGTCTACCTGACCGGTCCTTTCCTGCACTGGAACACGCACTGCTGTTTGATCTTCTCCCAGTTCGGCACCTGGATCCCGGTGATGCTGCTGGGGGTGGAACTGGCCCTGCGCGCCTCCAGATGGCGCGATCGGCTCGTACCCTGGGTGCTGGGCGGGGTCGCGGTCAGTCAGATGCTGGGCGGCTGGATCGGCGAAGGATGGCTCTATGCCGTGCTTCTGCCCGCCGCGTACATCGGCTACCGCGCGCTGCTTTCGCCACCCCGCGCTTCACAGGGGGTGGTCCGGTGGTGGCCCAATCGACAAGGCGCGACCGGCGACGTAATCCCTCACCCCAACCCCTCTCCCGGCCCGACGGGAGAGGGGCTTTCGCCGTGGGAGCGGATTGTCGATGGCGTGACCACGGGCGTTATGATCGTGGGTTCGGGACTGGCGCTGGCCGCGGCGGGAATTCTGCCCCGCCTGGCCGTCAACGCGGAGACGAACCTGGCCGGGGGCGACTACGCCGCGCTCGGGGAGGCCGGTGTGCTCAATCCCCCGTGGGGGCTGGACTATCTGCTTGCCCAGACGCTGGGCGCGGGCAGCGGATACCACTTCCGGGCGGCGGCATTCGGCGGGGCGGCGGTCGTCCTGTCGCTGCTGGCGCTGCCGATGGCGCGGCGGCAGTTCGCGGCGCCGTTCTTCGCGGCGCTGACCCTCATCGCGATGGTCCTTACGCTGGACACGACGCCCCTGCATCAGGTGTTCTATCTCATCCCGCGCTTTCGCGAGTTTCACGACCACGATGCGTGGCGCAGCATCGCGCTGGCCGCGATCGGACCCGCCATGCTCAGCGGCGCCGCGATCGAAGCACTCCCCGCCTGGCGCGGCCGGCGTGAGCTGTTGTGGATCGTCTTCCTGCCGCTGTTGTTGGTGGTGGCGCTCGATCTGTTGCTGCGACGGAGCGAGTTGGACCTGGGCTGGCAGCCGCTGGCCGCCGCCGCGCTGACGACGGCGCTGATCGTGGCCGCGGTCGTCATTCCCGTCAAGGATCGTCGTTCCCGAATGTCGGCGACGTCCGGACGAGATGCTTCGTTCCTCAGCATGACACCAGCTCGGGACGCGTTCTCTCGTCTCGTCCCGGTCGTGATCTTGGCGGTCGCTTTCCTGCTGCCCACGGGGCTGGAGCTCACCGGATCCTGGCTGGGCTGGCCGGCGAACCGGAATTGGGAACGACACTGGCGTCCCGACCCGCGCGAGGGGGCCGCTCTGGTGGAGGACGTTCGCCCCGCCGTGCGCCGAGGAGCCGGCGCATTTCTGCAGGAGGAGCTCGCCCGCGCCGGACCCTTTCGCTACGCGGGGTATGGCGGCATCCTCTATCCCGGCGATGAGGCGCGGCAAGACAGTTACATGGGCCGCCGCTTCGAGCCCGTCATTGCGGCGCTGCTGGTGAATGGGCGGCCGATCTACCTGGGCCTGTACGACATCCAGGGATACAACCCGCTGCACCTGGCGCGCTACGACGAGCTGATCACCGCGCTCAACGGCGAGTCCCAGGATTACCACACCGCGTTCCTCCTCCCCTCCGGTGTCGACTCCCCGTTGCTCGATCTGCTCGATCTGCGTTATGTCGTATTGGACGCTTCGCTGCCATCGGGACGGGACGACGTCGTCGCTCTTGCTACTGGCGCGGCAGAGGTGTTTCGCAACGGCAGAGTCATCGTCTACGAGCGCAATCCGGAGCCACGGCACGCCTGGATCGTGCATGATGTGCGCGCCGTCGCGCGCGGCGAGGCGCTGCCGCTGCTGAGCAGCGGGCTGATCGACCCATATCAGACCGCGCTCATCGAGGGCACCCCACCCGAAACGGCAGCGCCGCCCGCTGCCGCCGCCGAATCGGCCCAGATCATCCGCTATGACCCGGACGATATCACCATTGCCACGACGGCGGCGGCGCCGGGGCTGCTGGTCGTCAGCGAGATCTACGAGTCGGGTTGGCGGGCCTTCGTCGATGGCGCCGAAGTCGTGGTGCTCCCGGCCAATCATGCCTTGCGCGGTATTCCTCTTCCCGCCGGGGAGCACACCGTTGTCTTGCGCTACGATCCGCTGTCGCTGCGCGTGGGAGCCGGTCTCAGCGGGATCACGGCGGCGGTGATGATCGGCGTGTTGCTGTGGGCGGGATGGGCACGGCTCAGGAGATGGGAATGACATGCAAGACCGTACGCTTCCCTTCGCGCGGGCGGAATACCTGACGCGGACGGCCGCAGTGAAACGTCGCATGGAGGCGGCGGGTATCGACGTCCTGCTCGTCAGCGATCCTTGCAATATGAACTACCTGACTGGCTACGACGCCACCTCCTACTACGTGCATCAGATGGTCGCGCTGGCCCGCGACGCCGCGGAACCACTCTGGATCGGACGCGCGATGGATGTCGCCTGCGCCCGCTTCACGACCTTTCTCAAACCGGAGAATCTCTACGGCTACCCGGAAAGCTACATCGGTGTTCCAGATCGGCACGCCATGGCGTACGTCGCGGCGGTGGTCAAGGAGCAGGGATGGGACCGGGGTCGCATCGCGGTCGAGATGGACGCCCATTTCTTCACGGCGCGTTGCTACCAGGAGCTCGTGCACGAGCTTCCCGACGCCGAATTCGTCGACGCCAAACTCCTGGTGAACTGGGTGCGGATCGTGAAATCGTCCCAGGAAGTTACGTACATGCGCCAGGCGGGAGCGATTGCGGAGAAGGCGATGCACATCGCCATCGACGCTATCGCCGTCGGTGTCCGCCAATGCGACGTGGCGGCGGCGATCTACGCGGCAACGATCAGCGGCACCGCGGCGTTCGGCGGCGACATGCCGGAGGCGCCATGGATGCCGGCCGGTGCGCGCACCGCCGCCCCGCACCTGACCTGGACCGACGAGCGATACCAACCTGGCGAAGCGACCAATATCGAGCTGAGTGGCTGCCGCCACCGCTACACCGCCGCCCTGGCGCGCACGGTCGTGTTGGGCAGCCCGCCGCCGAAGATGGCGGCGCTAGTTCCCGTGGTAGTGGAGGGGATGGACGCGGCATTGGACCGGGCGAGAGCGGGCGTGACCTGTCACGAGGTCGAAGCGGCCTGGCGCGAGGTCGCCGCCAGGGCCGGAATCGAGAAATCATCCCGCATCGGCTATTCGATCGGGATCGGCTACCCCGGACCGAGCTGGAACGAGCGCACCGCCAGCCTGCAACCAGGCGACCAAACCGAGCTGGCCCCGAACATGACCTTCCACCTGATCCTGGGCATCTGGATGGACGACTGGGGGTTTGAATTGAGCGAGACCTTGCGCGTGACTAAAGGGAAGCTCCAGAGGTGTTTTCGCATGTGCCGCGGCAGGTGTTTGTGAAGTCGTGAGTAGACGGTCGGGAGGCGGGAGGCGCATTCCCTGCCTCTGAAGAAACCCTCACCCCAACCCCTCTCCCTGTGCGCAGGGAGAGAGGCTTTGCCGTTGTTACACGTCGAGGTTCTGGACTTCACGCGCGTGGGTCTGGATGAACTTCTTGCGTGGCGGCACCGCGGCGCCCATCAGCATGTCGAAGGTCTCGTCGGCTTCGACGCTGTCGTTGATGGTCACTTGCAGCAGGGTGCGCGTGGCCGGGTCCATGGTGGTGTCCCAGAGCTGATCCGGGTTCATCTCACCGAGACCCTTGTACCGCTGGATCTCGGCCTTGTCGCCAAGTTTCTTCAGCGCCGCTTGCAGGTCATCCTCGTTGTAGGTCCACTCCTCCTGCTTGCCACTGCGCACGCGGTAGAGCGGGGGTTGCGCGATGTAGATGTGGCCATCGAGGATGAGCTGCTCTAAATGACGGAAAAAGAACGTTAAGAGTAACGTTCTAATGTGAGATCCATCAACGTCAGCGTCCGTCATAATTACCACGCGGTGATACCGTAGTTTCGATGGTTCAAATTGGTCGCCGATCCCGGTGCCGAGCGCGGTGAGCAGGGTGCGGATTTCGTTGTTTTGCAGCATCTTGTCCAAGCGCGCCCGTTCGACGTTGAGGATTTTCCCTCGTAGCGGGAGGATGGCCTGGAATCGGCGGTCACGCCCCTGCTTGGCGCTGTTATGCACGAAAACGCCCGACGCCAGCGCGAAATTGTGCGTTCCTGGCACTTCAACGTCGTAGACGTCGATCCGCTCCTGCAACCGCTCGATGCGAACGATCCGGTGGTTGTAAAACGCGAGCGTGTCTGCCGTGGAGGCGGGCGACGCAGGCGTCGCCCCTACAGCCGGGTTTTGCTCCTGGCTCGGCTCAACAATCAGCGGATATACACTCCGGTCCGCGAGCAAATGGGTGAATAGCCAGGTTTCGGAACGCGGGTCCCAGGTCATCTCGTAGCCGTCGATGGTGATACCGGGCTCTGTGCGGTCAGAAAGCTTGCGGTAGAGCGGCATCAGTGAGTCGTCGGATGTGAGATCGGCCGCGGCCTTGAACGTGCCGTCGCGCAGCATGAAGCGGTGATCCGGCGTGCAGGTGATCGCTTCACCGGAGTCGAGAACGACGCGGATGACCTCCGCGTCCTGCTTCGTGCGCCGCGCATGAACCAACGGCGCGATGCCGATTTTTCCGTCGCGCCGGATGGTGTAGCCGAAGTGCTCCTGGCCGTCTGCTTGTTCCGCCACGAGCTCGGCGAAGGAGAGATGGCGGCCATCGGCGAGAGCAAGCTGGGTATCGGCGGAGAAACAACCCCCGGCGCTATCACCCTCAACAATATACAGTTCGGCTTTTGCCGGGTCGCGTTCGGTGCAGTCGGCCAGCTTGCCGGGGAGGCTGAAACTCTCCAGCCCGCCTTTGCGTTGCACCAGCTCGCGCGCCTTGCGCGCCGCCTCGCGGGCGCGAGAGGCGGTGATGCACTTCTCGATGATGCGCTTCGCCGCCTGCGGGTTCTCCTCCAGAAACGCGCCCAGCGCCTCGTTGACGACGGTCTGCACCGCGCCCGCCACGTCGGCGTTACCGAGCTTGCCCTTGGTCTGTCCCTCGAACTGCGGCTCGGCCAGTTTCACCGAGACGATCGCGGTGAGACCTTCGCGTACGTCCTCGCCGGAGAGCGCCTCATCGGCCTTGAGGAAGCCGTTGCGCTTGGCGTAGTCGTTCATGGTGCGGGTCAGGGCGGACTTGAATCCGGAAAGATGGGTGCCGCCATCGACGGTATTGATATTGTTGGCGAAGGTGTGGGTCGATTCGCCATAGGAGTCGTTGTATTGCAAGGCGACCTCGACCAGACAGGCGGGGACCTCGCGCAGCACGTAGAACGGCTTGTCGTGGACGACCGTCCGGTTACGGTTGAGATGGCGGACGAAGGAGACGATGCCGCCTTCGAAGTAGAACGTCATCTCGCGGTCGGTGCGCTCGTCGATCAGGGTCAGTTTCAGACCCCGGGTCAGGTACGCCGTCTCGCGGTACCACTGAATGAGTTGATCGAAGTTGTAATCGAGACCGTCGGTGAAGATTTCGCAGTCGGCCAGGAACCAGGTCGTCGTGCCGTGATCGCCGGGCGCGGCGGGGCCAACCGCCTTGACCGGACCAACCGGCACGCCGCGGCGGTATTCCTGCCGGTAGAGTTTGCCGCCGCGGCGGACCTCGACCCGGCACCATTCGGAGAGGGCATTCACGACTGAAGCGCCCACGCCGTGCAAACCACCGGAGACTTTGTAGCCGCCGCCGCCGAACTTGCCGCCGGCATGGAGGATCGTCATGATCACCTCCAGGGCGGACTTGTTTTGCTTGGCGTGCTTGTCGACGGGGATACCGCGCCCGTTATCGGTCACGGTCACGACACCGTCGACCGCGATACGAGTGACGATGGTGTCGGCATGACCGCCGAGCGCCTCATCGACCGAGTTGTCGACGATCTCACGTATGAGGTGATGCAGACCGCGCACGTCGGTGCTGCCGATATACATCCCTGGGCGGCGGCGGACGGCTTCCAGTCCTTCCAGAACCTGAATGGTGGAGGCGTCGTAGGTTGGGCTTTTGGTTTTCGTGGTCACTGCCACCAGTCAGTTCTCCTTCAAGTACATGTACGGCACACGGGCTCGCGTTCGTCGTGGCGGTTATCCGAGCCCCAGCACCTCGAGGCGGTCTTCCTCGAACCCGAGGTGATGGCCGAGCTCGTGCATGATCGTGATCCGCACTTCGCGCGCGATCGCCTGGGGCGAGGTGTACGCGCGTTCGAGAGGACCGCGGAAGATCGTGATCCGGTCGGGAGGGACGAGGTGGTAATCCGCGCCGCGCCGCGTTAGCGGCACACCCTCATAGAGACCAAACAGCATCTCCTCGGGGCCGTCAGAGACATCCACGGGCTGCTCGGGATACCCCCGGCCGAGCGTCAGTTGTTCGGCGGTCGGCTCGTCTTCGACGATCACATTGACGTTGTCGAGCATCGCGACGACCTCGGGAGAGAGGCCGTCCAGAGCACGGACAACTAACCGCTCGAACCGCTGCCGCCGTGCCTGCTCGACACGGTGCCGGATCCGGTCGCGCATAGGAAAAAGTATACCCGTTTTGGCGTCATCTCACCAATTTCGGGGAACCATGGGATGTGTACGTACAGGTCATCATACAGGAAGTGTGCTATGCCCATGAGCGCGTCCGAACGCGGGATTCGCTCATTGTTCGGCGAGAGCAGTCCCGGCGCAACGCTCCTCTGTAGAATAGACATCCATGATGCCCATCTCCCCATCACCCGATCACCCGATCACCCGATCACCCTCCAATTCCCCCCCTTCCGGCACAGTGACCTTTCTCTTCACCGACATCGAGGGCTCGACTCGCCTCTGGGAGCGCGATGCCGGGGTGATGTGGCGCGCGCTGGACCGTCATAACGCCATTCTCGGCGAGGCCATCAGCGCCCACGGCGGCTATCACTTCAAGACGATCGGCGATGCGTTTCAGGCCGCGTTCGCCAGGGCGGGGGATGCGGTCGCCGCCTGCGTGGCCGCGCAACGCGCGCTCGAGGCGGAGCCATGGTCCGAAACCGGTCCGCTGCGGGTGCGCATGGCGCTTCATTGCGGCGCGGCCGAACCCTCCCCCAATGGCGATTACCTGGCGCCGAGTCTCAATCGCCTGGCGCGGCTGCTTGCCACCGGCTACGGGAGTCAAGTGCTCCTGTCAACGGCGCTGCGGGAGGTGGTGGGGGAGCATCTTCCCGCCGGTGTGAGCGCCATCTCCCTCGGCAAGCACCGCCTGCGCGACCTGCTCGCGGCGGAGGAGGTTTGGCAGCTCGTCATCCCCGGACTGCCCGCGACATTCCCGCCCTTGAAGAGCCTCGAGGGCCACCCAACCAATCTGCCGCGGCAGGCAACGGATCTCATTGGGCGCGACCAGGATGTCGCCGCCGTGCGCGAGCTCCTGGGGGAGGCGGCAACGCGTCTGGTGACCCTCACCGGTCCGGGCGGGGTCGGCAAGACCCGGCTCGCCCTGGCGGCGGCGGCGGAATCGCTGGAGGCATTCCCGGACGGGGTCTTTTTCGTGGCGCTGGCCGGTATCGAGGATGCGACGTTGTTGCTGCCCGAGATCGCGGCTGTGCTGGGGGTGCGCGAAGGGGGCGGGCTGAGTCTCGAAGCGAGTGTGCTCGCCTACTTTGGCGAGAAGCGTCTGCTGCTCGTGCTCGACAATCTGGAGCAGTTGCGCCCGTTCCAGGACGCGGCGGCGGTCGTGGCGGGATTGCTGGAAGCCACGCCCGCGGTGCGGGTGCTGGCGACGTCCCGCGCGCCGCTGCGCATCCGGGCCGAGCGGGAGTGGTTGGTCGCCCCGCTCGCGACACCGGCAGCGGGCGCGGCCATGCGAGGTGACGCGGATGTGGCTTCGCTGGCGGCAAATCCCGCCGTGGCGCTCTTCGTGGAGCGCGCCCGCGCGGCGCGGCCCGCCTGGACGCTGACGCCCGCGAACGCAGTCGAGGTCGCGGAGATCGCGCGCCGGCTCGACGGTCTGCCGCTGGCGATCGAGCTCGCGGCGGCGCGCATCCGGGTCTTGATGCCGGCCGACATCCTGCGCCGCCTGGGCGACGCACTCGATCTGCTCGCGGTGCGCAGCGGCGATCGCCCGGACCGGCAGCAGACGTTACGCGCGGCGATCGCCTGGAGCCACGATCTGCTGCGAGCGGACGATCGCGCCGCGTTCCGCCGCCTGGGCGTCTTCAGTGGCGGCTTTACCCTGGAAGCCGCGGAGGCCGTCTTTGCCGAGACGCCCGATCCGCGGGTCGATGCGCTTGATGCCATCGCGACGCTGGTCGAGCAGAGTCTGGTCCGGAGCGAAGAGGATGCGGATTTCGCGTCACGCTATCGCATGCTGGAGACCGTCCGCGCCTTCGCCCAGGAAGAGCTCGCCTCGTGCGGCGAAGACGCCGAATTGAGAACCGCCCATGCCCGCTGGGCCGAGTCTTTCGCCCGCGACTCGGACGAGCACGTGCTCGGTCCCGACAGCGGGGAATGGCTCTCCCGCTACGAGCGTGAGCACGACAACTTCCGCGCCGCGCTCGGCTGGGCGATTGACCATGATCCAAACGATCTCGGCCTGCGCGCTACGGAATCGCTTTGGCGGTTCTGGGAGCTGCATGGGCATTACGCGGAAGGACGGTCCTGGCTCACGCGTGCGTTGGCGGCCGCGGAGGGCGCTTCTCAGAAGCTTCGCGCATTGGCGCTGGATGGGTTCGGGAGCATTGCCTGGCGGCAGGGCGATTTGCTCGCGGCGGCACTGGCATATGAAGAAAGCCTCGCGACATGGCGAGCCTCCGGCGAGCGGCGCAGCGCCGGGGGGACGCTCTCCAACCTCGGTACCGTGCGTGAGTTGCAGGGGGACTACGAAACCGCGCAGGTCTTGCAAGAGGAGGCGCTCGCGATCGCTCGCGAGATCGGGGACCCGCTGCGAGTAGCACAAGCACTCAATAATCTCGCGCTCGTCGTCTGGAACAAAGGGGACACCACACGCGCCACGGCACTGATGGAGGAGAGCGTCGCGATCAAGCGCCGCGCGGGAAACCGGGTCGGCACGGCCGTCACGCTCAGCAACCTGGCCATGCTCGCCGACGAAGCCGGCGATGCCGAGCGCGCCATCCGGTATATGGAAGAGGCGCTCGCCATCGATCGCGAGCTGGGGAATCCCGACGGCATCGCCCATTCCCTGGGAAACCTGGCCAGCATGATCTCGCCGACTGGAGACCTGAAGCAAGCGGCGGCGCTCGATGCCGAGGCGCTGGAGCTGCGACGCGATCTCGGCGACCAGCTCAGCATCGTCTACAGCTTCGATGGCATCGGCGCGACCGCGGCGCGGGCGGGGCTCCCGGACGCTGGGACGCGGTTGTTCGGTGCCGCCGAGCGCCTGCGCGACGAGCTCGGCGCGCCGATCCCACCCAGCGATCGGCATCGCTATGATACCGGCGTCGCCTTGAGCCGCGCGGTGATGGCGGATGCGGCATTCTTTCAGGCGTGGGCAGCGGGACGCGCCTTGAACGTCGACGAAGCGATCGCCGAGGCGCTGCACATCGCCCGCGAGATCGCCAACACGGAGGCGCCACCAGACTGAGCGCCGCGTCTTATACCGGTCAGGAAACCCGCTCCGCGGCGACGACCAGCCAGTAACCACGTCCCGCTAACGCGAAGCGGCCTTCGAGGCGGGCCAAGGCTCGTGGCACGCGCTGGATCGCCCCGTCGCCACGTTCCGAGCGCAGCGCCCACCGCCACAGGAGAGAGAGAACCAGCCGTGCCGCGTCAGATAGGCCAACACCGGACGCCCGCATCTCCCGCACCTGGAAATGCGGACGCAGCAAGTCTCGCAGGTCCTCACGGCGATAATGGCGTCGCCAGCCGACCCCCTTTATCTCCGGGAGCAGGCGGCCGCGGCGGGTGATGTCCCGCACGTAGCGGTAGGCGTTGTAGCCGTCGAGCCAGGCGATGCGGCCGCTGGCCGGGACCCGCAACAAGAGCACCCCGCCTAGGCGCAAGACCCGGGCCGCCTCGGCGAGCGCTTCCTCTTCGCGCACCGTGAGCGCCAGCTCGTCGAGCAGCACGACGGCGTCAAGCGACGCGCCGGGGAAGGGCCAGACCACCACGGGAGGGGTGAAGGGAATCCCGGCGAGCTGAGCCAGGGGACCGGTATCGAGCGCGTGCCGGCTGACGGCAAACCCGGCGCGGCGGAGCCGGTACGCCACGACGCCATCCCCACCAAGCAGGAGCAGCGGCGTCTCCCGGCCCCCGGTAGGACGCGGCATGAACCTGGTGAGCGGGATTCCGGCGATGGTCATACGCGTATTCGTTTCTCCTCATGCGACGCGGCCACCGCGCCGGGGTGCGATGATACGTCGCAGGTGATGGCATAACCGTATCACCCTCGGGAGCGACGCGACTCATGAGTGAGCTGACAACCCTGCATCCCTACGATCCGGCGTTCGTGGCGCGGTATGTCGCGGCGGTCAAGGGAGAACTGGCGCCGGGCGAGCTGCTGGCCGCGGCGCCGCAGTGGGCGGAACGGGAGATCGCGCGTGCCCAGTCCGGGTATGCGCGGGCTGGAAGCGGCAGCGAAACCGGGGCCAATGCGGTCAGTTACGGTCTGGCGCGGCTGCTGGGGGCAACCGAGCCGGTCTTCTTCGTGCCGGGTCTGGGATTCACCCAGCTCGAGGCGAAAGTCGATCGCGGTATCGGTATGCTGCTGCGTCCGCCCTCACGCCTCTTCTCCGACGCTGGACTGGAGACCGCCGCGGCGCGTGTCTTGCCGATCCGGCTCGATGCGTCCGGCGGGCTGATGGGGGGCGCGGTGATGCCGCCGGCGCTGGCGCCGCGGTTCCGCGATCTGCTGGAACAGCGGATGGACCGTTTGGCGCGCCGGATGGCCGAGGCCGAGATGGACGCCCCCGCGTATGTGGGTATTTTGCTGGAAGCGGCAACTTACGCCGCGGAGCGGGGACTGGGGCTGTACGAGGCCGCCGACGCGGTGGCGCCCGGAATGGCGGAGTCCTACCCGCCGGGAATGCGGCTGGTGGCGCCCGATCGCAAGCGGCTCGACCGCGAACTGCGCCAGCGGCTGGAGGCGGCCGCCCGGCCGCCGCGGGAGCCGGGTTTGATCGCCCGTCTGATGGGTCGTGGCGCCCCGCCGGCGCGCGGCAAGGAGGCGGAGAACGGCCGCCGCTGGGGCGGCAATACCGACGTCACGCCACCCCCGGAGCGGCCGGAATGAGCGAGCGCGGAGATCGCGATCCGCGCGATCCCGCCGCATGGCCGCTGCTCTTTACCGAGGCGGAGGCCAATGCGCTGCTGCCGGAGATCGTGCCGCTGTTAATGGAGATGCGGGCGCGCAAGGTCGAGCTCGACACCTACCTCGCCGCGCTGGAGTCGCTGACCCCTGCCATGCGCCTGAATGGGCACGCGGCCGACGCGCGCGAGCTGGAGGCGCGCATCCACGATCTCAGCACCGAGCTGGCGGCCGGGGTCGATCATCTCAACGACCAAGGCATCGAGATCAAGAGTCTCGACCACGGGCTGATCGACTTTCCCTCGCGGCGCGGCAACCGGGTGGTCTATCTCTGCTGGCGGCTGGGCGAGGGTCCGACGATTGGCTACTGGCACGAGGTGGACGCCGGTTTCGCCGGCCGGCGCAAGCTGTAGACGAGGGTGTTGGGGTGTTGGGGTGATAGGGTGATGGGAAGCTACGAATCAGTCGTGATGATGCCGACCGGAATGACTGCTATCGGAGGATCGGGAATGGCGCATTCGTTGGTAAAAACCTCCTATCACCCCATCACCCTATGACCCCATCACCCTACGTAGCGGTGATCGGTTCGGGAATAGTCGGCGCGGCGATTGCCCAGCGGCTGGCGGAGAAGGGGGCCGCGGCGCTGCTGCTCGACGGCTCCGATCCGGGTAGGGCGCGCAATGCGACGGCGGCATCGTTTGCGGCGGTGTCGGCGCGGGAGCAGATGCCGCGCGCCTTTTTCGACCTGAGCCGAGCGGCGATGGAAGATTACCGGCGGCTGGCCTGGAAGCTGGCGCCGGCCCCCTGGTATCACATGGACGGGAGTCTCGCCTGGTTCCGTGACCCGGCACGAGCCGTCGCGCTGCAGGAGCAGGTGGAGCGCCTGCGGGCGTGGGGCTACGCGGCGGAGATGCTGCCGGCGCGGGAGGTGCTGGCCGATCTGGAACCCGGTCTTGCACTTCCCGATCCGGAAACACCGGTCGCCTGGTTCCCGGAGGAGGCGTGGGTCGATGCGGTTGTGTTGACCCACCGTTTGATCGAGGCGGTGCGCAACGCGGGCGGCCGCGTACTCACCGGACCGCAACGGCAGGTTGTGGCCATTGCCACCGAGGACGGCCGGGTTTCCACGGTGACGCTGGCGGGCGGGCAAACGATTCCGGTCGCGTCGGTGGTCAACGCCGCCGGTGCGGAAGGTGAGCGCATTGCCGCGTTGGTGGGACGACGGCTGCCGTTGACGGCTCCGCGCGGGCTGACCGTGCGCGCGGAGATGCGGGAGGGCAGCGATCCGCTGCGTCGCCCGGTCAGGACAGACGGTATCGCCATCCGTCCCGATGGACCAGGCCGCATCCTGATCGTCCCTCAGGGAGAGCCCGAAGACATGCCGTCGGGAGCGATCCCGCGCGACGATCCTCGCGTGGCGGAGGTCATGACGATGGCCGCGGCGGCCGTACCCGCGCTGGCCACGGCGCGGCCGATTTCGGCGCTGGTCGCCGCCTGGCCACTGATGGCCGACGGTCTGCCCAGTGTGGGGACCGTTCCGGACATTCCGGGTTACGTTGAAGCGGTCACCGACTACGGCGTGACACTTGCCTCGCTCATTGCCCGGTCGCTCACGGACGAGATTCTCGGACAGCCAGGCAATCCCCTTCTGGAGCCGTTCCGGCCGCGCGACCGTGATGCCGCGTGACGAGCGTTTACCATCCCTGACCATCGAGGAAGGGGATCACCACCTCGAGAAAGGCGTCGCTCGCGTCGCGATGCAGGCTATGTCCCACCTGGGGGAAAGAGACGGCATGGGCATGGGGCATGATCTCGGTGAAACGTGCCACATCCTCCGGCGGAACCATGCCACCCAGCTCGAGATTGCCATAGAGCAGGAGCGCCGGGCTTTGCACCCCGCTCAGGATGTGGGTGCGGTCGGTCGTGCCGTTGGCGAGCGCCGCCGCGGCTTCGGCGCGGAGCTCGGCGAAGACCCCGGGCGCGGTCGCGGTGATCGTCTCCGCCCGGCGCAGGCAATCGTCATCGCTCCAATCCGGGTATTCCTGACGGTACCAGGCCGCCGCCTGGAGCGGAGTCAGGGCAGCCAATTGCTGCCAGCCGTCGAATGCATCGAGGATATTCGGTGGGGTGCGCAGCGCGGGATCCTCCAGCACCAGCGCCGAAGCGCGCGACGGATGGTCGCTCGCCCAGAAGAGCGTCACCAGTGCCCCCAGCGAATGACCCATGATGCGCGGCTGCTCCAGCTCCAGCGCATCGAGCGCGGCAGTCAGATCGGCCGCATAGTCGTCGATGAGATACCCGGCTGGTGGTTTGCCGGAGGCGCCATGACCGCGCAGGTCGAGCTGATAGAGATGAAACCGCGCCGCCAGCGGATCGATGACCGGCCACCACGACTGACCGCGGCTGCCGATCCCGTGCAGTAGGACGACCGGCGGACGTCCGGCATTGGGAAACTCCGTGACCGCGATCGGCACATCGCCGGAACGGATGGTGTGCTCGCGGCTAATCGCCTGGGGCATGGTGAGCTCCGAGTCGATAGTCGATAGTAAGACGGCATGTCAATCAGCGGCGCCCCCATCACCCCATCACCCTATCACCCCCGTCTCGCCCCGTCACCCTCGTCGAAGCGGTAGAATCTCGGGTTGGTATCAGCGTGACGGGGAATGGTCCGGCACGCGCGCGAAGAGAGGCGGGGGTTCAGTTGAACCGAGCAAGGGTCTGGCGCGCCGGCACATTGGCGGCAGTCGCCTCGTTTGCCCTGATCGTGCTTGCGGCGTGTGGGGGCGAGGTGAGTCTGGAGGAAGAGCTCGCGGACGTCACCCGCGTGCCGACCATGAGTGACGCGGCCGCGCAGGCGACCAATACCGCTCCGAACGAGGCAGCAACGCCGGGATCGGCGCCGGGCACCCCGGTGAACGGCGTGGAATCGCCATCCGCCGGTGATGAAACCGCGGCGGCAACGGCCGAGATTGTCTCCTACGATATCTACTTCGAACCGGATTCGCTCACCATTCCCGCCAATACCGATGTGACAGTGGTCTTGCCGAACGAAGGCGTCACCGCGCACAACTTTTCCATCGACGCCCTCGGTATCGACGTCGATCTCGCTCCCGGCGCGACTGAAGAAGTCGTCATCAATGCGGCCGCCGGTTAGTACGAGTTCTACTGCAACGTCCCCGGCCACAAGGAGGCCGGGATGGTCGGCACCCTGATTGTTGCGGAGGATGCGGCCGCTCCGGCCGCCGCGGCGACACCGGCGGGTGCTCCAGATGCGACGGCAGACGCGTCGCCGATCGCCTCTCCCGTGGCGCAGATGGCGACGCCAACTGCCGCAACATCCGTACCCACCGCGACCGCCGCAACGCCCGCGGCGGCAGCAACGCCGGCAGCGAGCCCAACCGCAAGCGCGTCTGCCGGCGAGACGGAAGTGGTGTCGCAGGACATCTTCTTCGAGCCGGAGTCGCTCACGATTCCGGCGGACAGCGACGTCACCGTCGCCTTGCCGAACGAAGGCGTGACGCTGCACAACTTCTCGATTGACGAGCTGAGCATCGACGTCGATATCGACCCTGGGGCGGCGGCAGAAGCCGTCATCAACGCCCCGGCGGGGACGTACGAGTATTACTGCAATGTGCCGGGCCACAAAGCCGCGGGAATGGTCGGCACGCTGACGGTCGAGTAGAGGAGAGCCCGCGCACAGGAGGTATCGCGATGACCACGACTCACCCGATGAACCCCTTCGGCTCGATTGGCGAGATGCTGGAGGCGCTCGCCGGGATCGCCCGCGTCCACCATGACCCGGCAAATCAAGGAATCGAGATTCTCGACGAGGCCGGGTTCCGGGACGGGTTGATCGACCGCCTGATCGCCACCGCGGTTTTCGTCCAAGGTCCGGAACGGGACGCGGCGCGCTGGATCATTCGCGTCGCCGCGCCGGAGCTCGGCGCCTGGCCGGCCTCGATCCACGCGCTCTACATGGCCGCCGGCCGGGGCGAGTACGCGAACCGCACCGCTCCCGCCATCAACGTGCGCGGTCTCGCCTACGACACCATGCGCGCCGTCTACCGCGCGGCGCGAGCCAACGATTGCAAGATCATGCTCTTCGAGCTGGCCCGCTCCGAGATGTCCTACACCCAGCAGCGTCCCGGCGAGTATGCCAGCAACGCGCTGGCGGCGGCGATCAAGGAGGGGCACCAGGGGCCGGTCTTCATCCAGGGCGACCACTATCAGATCAGCGCCAAGAATTACGCCAGCGATCCGGAGAAGGAAGTGTCCGCCCTGCGCGATCTCATCACCGAGGCGATCGCCGCCGGGTACTTCAATATCGACATCGACGCCTCGACCATCGTCGATCTTTCGCTGCCAACGTTGGCCGAGCAGCAGGCGCTGAACGCCCATCTCACCGCGATGTTTACCGAGCACATCCGCGACCATGAGCCGGAAGGGGTGACGGTCTCGATCGGCGGCGAGATCGGCGAAGTCGGGGCGCGCAACTCGACCGTGCAGGATTTGCACGCCTTCATGACCGCCTTCATGACCGAGCTGCAGGACCGCGAGCGCATGCTCCGGCGCGATCTGGCGGGGATTTCCAAGATCAGCGTCCAGACCGGGACCTCGCACGGCGGGGTGATTCTGCCGGATGGCACGGTTGCCGACGTGGCGGTCGATTTCAAGACGCTGCAACAGCTCTCGGAGGTAGCGCGGATCAATTACGGATTGGGCGGCGCGGTGCAGCACGGGGCTTCGACCTTGCCCGAGCAAGCATTCGGCCGCTTCGCCGAGGCGAGCGCGGTCGAGGTCCACCTGGCGACCGCCTTCCAGAACCAGATTTTCGAGCACGCGGCGTTCCCCGCCGATCTGAAAGATGAGATCTACGCCTACCTCTCCGCCAACCACGGCGACGAGCGCAAGGAGGGGCAGACCGATGCGCAGTTCTTCTACGGTGCGCGCAAACGGGCCTTCGGGTCGTTCAAGCAGCAGCTCTGGGACTTGCCGGTCGAGACACGCGACCGCATCGCCGACGATCTGGAATCGTCATTCAGTCAATTGATGCAGCGCCTGGGGGTGGCCGGGAGCGGCGAGCTGGTTGACCAGATGGTGCCGCGCGTCGACGTGCCGGCGCCGATGCCGGATGCCCTGGCCGCGACATTGGCCGGGGAGGCCGTCACGGTCGGAGCGAGCGCGGAAGCGACGTTGGAGGAAGTCGAGGGGGAATAGAACGAGCATCCAGCTTTCTCCCACAGCCGAAGCGCGCATCCGCGAGCTCGTCGCGCGCGGCGCTTACGAGGATCCAGAAACGGTCGTCGATGAAGCCTTGAGCGCCCTCGTGGAGCGGGACAAGCTCGCGCGCCTGAGAGCGGCGATTGCGGTTGGCATCGAACAGTCGGAGCGGGGTCAGGTGGTCCCCTGGACGCCCGACTTCATGGATCGGTTGATGCGGCAAGCCGCAGAGAATGTCCACTTGGGGAAACCCTTCAAGGATAAGATCATTCCGTAGGAACGAATCCGTAAAGCGGTGACGGAGTCGCGATCCATAGCGCCCTTGCAGGGTACTTTCGTCGGAGTCAGCTTGGTCCTTTAGGGCCGAGCGAGGTGGACACGGCGCTCATGATGGCAACGGCGTGCTCTCCTCAAGCCTCGCTCTCGTTCCGCCGGAGGCTAAAGCCATCCGTCTGCCTCCCCGAAAAGCCCCGTAAATCGGGGCTGATGGCGCAAGGGCGATTCCGCGTCGTCTACACCTACGAACCTATGGGTTCGGCCATCCAGCGCGTGGAGCCGCGTACCCTGGTGCTCCCGGAATGAGCGGAGTTGGCCAGGAAATGGGGGTACGCCGACAATCCGAGGGGCGATGACAACGACTCTTGAGCTCGCGGCAGAGGTCGCGGCCGGATTTGGCTCGCTGGGGCCAGTGACCGCGGTAGCGATGGCGGGGTCTCGGGTTGCCGGCAACCCGGACGACCGCTCCGATGTCGATCTGTATGTCTACGCTTCGGAATCACTCCCCATTGCCGACCGGGTTGCCATCGCGGACCAGTTCGCGC
>JACCXM010000307.1 GCA_013697005.1 Chloroflexia bacterium
ATCACTCCCCATCGCGGATCGGGTCGCCATTGCGACTGAATTCTCGGACCGCCGCGAGATTGGCAACTCGTTCTGGGAGCCGGGCGATGAGTGGATCGACGCGCGCACCGGGATGCACGTCGACGTCATGTACCGGACACCGGTCTGGATCGAGGAGCAACTGAATCGCGTGCTCGTCCGCCACGTAGCGTCGACCGGCTATTCGACCTGCTTCTGGCACAACGTCCTGCACTCGACGCCGCTGTTCGACCGCGCCGGGTGGTACCGCGCTCTCCAGGCGGGGGCGACGCGGCCCTATCCGCAAGCGCTCAAACGCGCCATCGTCGCCAAAAACTACCCGCTCCTGCGGCAGACGCTTGCCTCGTATCTGGTCCAGATCGAGCGCGCGTTGCGGCGCGGCGACAGTGTGAGCATCCAACACCGGGTGACGGCGCTACTGGCGAGCTACTTCGACATCCTCTTCGCCGTCAACGAACTTCCCCATCCGGGCGAGAAGGGGCTGCTGCAATTCGCGGTGACGCGCTGCACCAAGACGCCACCGGATATGGCGATGCGGATCAACGCGGTATTGGAGGCGCCGGCGCAATCCGCGAGTGCGGCCATCGTCACGAACTTCAAAGTGCTGCTGGATGGCCTCGATCGACTTTTGGTGAACGAAGATTTGTTGCTGAGTACTGCGATCGAGCATCCTGAGACGGAAAAGCAACGACCATTCTGACGACGCTTTATCGAACTGTGCGTCACGAATTACTGATCGGAGCCAACCACGCCCCCGATCAGCGCTAGCCAAGCCTGCCTGGTACAAGGACATCGAACAAGTTCATCGAGAATCTGCGGCTGTCCTTGCAGCTTGAGCTCGCGCTGGATTGTGCTGACCATCCTCGCCGAGAGGGATGTACTCCCACGCCAACTTCGGGAAAACACGGTTGCCGCAACCAGATTGCCAGCATCATCAAAGAATTCGAACTTTCTATGCCTCGAGCCCTGCGTGTGTTTCGCGTGTAATTTTCCGGTGAAACAACGTTCGAGCGAGCTGGCGGCGTAACTAGGCATGGCGTGGCAGAACGATTTCCTCGAATTGCGCGGCTTCTTGGCTCATTAATGGTGAGAGGCGACCGCCGAGTGACTTGAACCTTTGATAGTTTTCAACGATCTGGACCCGGACGCTGGTCAATGCTTCATCCCGCGTCACCCCGAACGCATGAAGGTTGAGGTCAGCGACATCGGCGACGAACTCATCGTTTTCAATCCAGATTTCAACACGAACAGGTCGTGCCAGTGCGAGATCACCGGGCAGATCCCCTTCGATATGGAGAATCTCAACCAGTGGCTGGGCTGACGATGCGGACCGTTCCTCGGGCACAGCTTCCCGCCTCTGAGGAGTTTTTTTCACTTGGGCCATAGCCATCACTTCCAATCTGCTCTTGATATGTCTCGCCACCAGTGCGGGAGTTTATACGGCCATCGCCGCCACCAGCAGGTCTCTCCCGATCGGCAGCGCGACCTGGCTGCCGCCACCGCCGCCTTCGAGGACGATCGCCACGGCGTAGCGTGGCTCCTCATCCGGTAATCCGATGAAACCGATGAACCAGGCGTGCGGTTCGCCGCTGCCGGTTTCGGCGGTGCCGGTTTTACCACCGACGGTGTAACCGGGCACGAAGGCCGTTCCCAGCGCCCCGTTGGCAACGGCATAGACCATCATGGCGGCGGTCTGGTTGGCGGCCTGGGCGCTGGCGCCACGCCGCCAGCGGGAGGGTCCGATCTGGCGAACGGTTTCGCCGTCCGGCGCAGCCACACGCGCCACCAGCTGCGGCCGCATGATTTCGCCATCGTTGGCGACCCCGGCGGCGACGAGCGCCATCTGCAACGGGGTGGCCAGCAGCTCGCCTTGACCGAAGGCCGTTTCCGCGAGCGCCACCGGATCGTCGAGAAACCCCGGTGTGACGCTGACCCGGCTAGTCTCGATCGGCAGATCGAAGGGAATATCGCTCTCCCAGCCCCAGCCGCGCGCGGCCGCGGCCAATGACTCCCCGCCCAGCTGAAGTCCGACCTGGGCAAAAACGACATTGAGCGACCAGGCGAACGCCTCGGTCAGACTCCACAGGGTTTGTTCGTCGTTGGGACGGTTCTGCTCGACGAGGGTGTGCCCGGCAATGGTCAGCACACCGGCATCTTCGTAGACCGTATCGGGGCCGGCCGTGCCGGTGTCGATCGCCGCCGAAGCGGTAACGGTCTTGAAGGTCGATCCCGGTGGGAAGAGTCCCGAGGTGGCGCGTTGGACGAGGGGCGTGCGCGAATCCGCGGTCAGGACCGCCCAGGCGGCCTGGGCGGGCGCCCGGTCGGCGGCGGTCATGACGACGAGCCGGTTGGCATCGAAGGAGGGCGTCGACGCCAACACGAGCGTCGCCCCCGTTTCAATCTCGATCAGCACCGCCGCACCGGGGCGATCGCCGAGCGCGGCGTGCGCCAGTTGCTGCAAACCGGCGTCGAGAGTGAGATGGAGATCGAATCCTCGCGGTGGCAATCCGCGCAGCCGCTCCAGCGCGCCGAGGAAGGGATTTCCCCCGGCGCGGCCAGACAGCTCCTCATCCCACGATGCTTCGAGCCCGGATGACCCGTACAGGAGCGGCGAGAAGTAGCCAGTGATCTCGGCCGTCGCCGGTGCGGGGTAGACCCTTCGGGCGATGCCATCCGCAAACGTCGTGCGCGCCAGTGCTAAGCCGTCGCGGTCGTAGATCGCGCCACGCGGGGTGGTCAGCGCCTGATCGGTGAGGAAAGGATTGGAAATCACGTCGCCGGTGGCCGGGTCGATGCCTACGCGGTGGCTAATGCTGTCGCTCATGACCACCTGGACACGCAGGAGCTGGACGGAGAAGAGGGTCATGAAGCTGAGAAAGATCATCGTCATGCGCAGCGCGGCGCGGCCCAGGGGGGGCACGGTGGGCGGCAGATCGGGCCAGACGGCGACCAGCAACGGCACCCAGCTCAGCCAGAGCAGACCGATCCACTGCGCGTCGGTGATGGCATCTTGCGCGGCGAGGCCGGCCCCGGCGATGAGGAGAAAGAGCGCCGCGGCGATGCGGCGGCGGGTGATGCCGTGGGTGAAGGGTTGATGGGGTGATGGGGTGATGGGAGGTCGCTTATGCATCGCTCGGCGATGCCAGGAACCCAGCCGGGGATCCCACCCGTGTCTGCCAGAGATGGGCCGCGACCGCGGCGGCTTCGCGCAGGATGTAGGTCAGCTCGCCGCCGCCACCGGTGCGGATCGGGCTCTCCGCCGCGGGTGAGCCCCAGGTGCGCAACCCGACGTCGCGCGCCATCAGCCGCGAGCGAAAAAGGTGGAACCCGTCGCTGACGACGATCACCTCGTCGACGCCGAGTGGCGCGAGCAGCGCGGCCACGCCCTGCATGCTCTCCCAGGTATCGCCCGCCGCATTCTCGCTGATGATCGCCGCGGGCGGAACCCCCGCCTCGGTGAGGTAGGTCCAGGCGGCCTCGGCTTCGGTATAGCCATCGCCGGGCATCTTGCCCCCGGTGACGACCAAGAGGGGGGCGTAGCCTTCGTCCCAGAGCGTCAGGGCGCGGTCGAGGCGAGCCCGAAAGACGGGTCCCGGCGCGCCGTTGTACTGCGCCGTGCCGAGCACCACGATCGCCTCCACCGGCCGCGCGCCGTCGATGCGCGCCTGGCGGTAGATCGCGCCGATGAGAAACGCCCCGGCAATGGCCGCCGCAATGAAGGTGAACAGCAGCGCCGTCAGCGACCACCGCCAGATTTCCCCCCACAGCGAGCGATGGCGTAGCCGCGGCCGATGGCGCGGCGTCAATGGAACGGGCGCGGGCGCCGGAACAATGGTCGTGCCGTCGTGCGAAGCAATCATGGGGCGATGATGGCATCCCTCGGGCGCAAGGTTCAAGGTGGGGGCTATCAGCTATCAGCTATCAGCTATTAGCTTTTGGCTGTTGGCCGCGTGTGGGAGAAAGGGTCGAACTTACCGAACTTCTGGGGTATCGGGATGAGGAGGAAGATCGCCCGTAATCGGAGCCATGGCGTGGGAGCCATGTGTATGATGCGTCAATGGTCAACTCGGTGCGGGTGTTTTATGACGAATTGGCCGAGAGCTACCACCTGATCTTCGCCGATTGGCCGGGATCGATGCGTCGTCAGGCGGCGGCGCTCGATCGCCTGATCGGCAGCGCGCTCGGTGCGGGACCGCACACGATCCTCGATGGCGCCTGCGGGATCGGCACCCAGGCGATCGGGCTGGCGTTGCTTGGCCACCAGGTCCATGCCACCGACATCAGCTCCAAGGCGGTCGCCCGCGCCGAACGCGAGGCCACGGCGCGCAACGCATTGCTGACCTTCGGTGTCGCCGATCTGCGCTCGCTTGCTTCGACGGTCGACGGCGAGTTCGACGTCGTAGTCGCCTGCGATAACGCGCTGCCGCACTTGCTGAGCGACGACGATCTCCAGTTGGCGATAGACAATATGGCCGCCAAACTGCGCCCTGATGGGTTGTTCCTGGCCAGCATCCGCGATTACGACCGGCTCGTGCAGGAGCGGCCGCAGGGTGAAGGGCCGCGCGTCTTCGACGATATCCGCGGCCGCCGCATCGCCTTCCAGGTCTGGGACTGGAGCGACGACGGATCCCGGTATTCCCTGCATCAATTCATCGTGCGGCAGGAGGGGGCGGGGTGGCAAACGGAACATTTCCGCACCGAGTACCGGGCGCTCCTGCCGGGAGAGCTGGTGACCGCCCTGCGCCATGCGGGGTTCGCGCTGGCGGGGATTCACTGGCATGAGCCCGAGGAAAGTGGGTATTTCCAGCCGATCGTAACGGCGCGACGGAGTCGTGAGTCGACAGTCGACAGTCGACAGTTATGAGTTGTGACACGGCGAGGCGCCATTACAATGCTGCGGTGGATGCATGACTTGCCGTCTTGCGCTCTCACGTCCAACTCACGACTCACGACTCGTAAAGGAGATACAAGATGGCGACAGAGGTGCGAGAGCGCGCTGGGCAAGCAACCGGCGCTCACGATCACGACCAGACCATCCAGCGCTACCGGGATTTCGTCACGACCTCGTTCGTGGCGGCGATCGAGCCGATCGCGGTGGGGAAGGCCGAGGGGGCCACGGTTTGGGACCAGGACGGGACGGAGTATGTCGATTGCTTCGCGGGGATCGCCGTCGTCAATGCCGGGCATCGTCACCCGAAGGTGATCGCCGCCGCCAAGGCGCAGATGGATCAGGTCGTCCACGCCGCGACTTACCTCTATCACGTCCCCGTGGTCGGTCTCCTGGGCGAGCGTCTGGCCGCGATCGCCCCCGGCCGGTTGCAGAAAACCTTTTTCGGCAATTCCGGGGCGGAGGGTATCGAAACCGCGATGCGTCTGGCCAAGGCGTACACCGGCAGGCACGAGTTCATAACCCTCACCCATTCCTTCCACGGGCGAAGCGCGGGGACACTCTCCATCACCGGGAACAAGGCGCGCAAGACGCGCGGCGGGCCCTACCTGCCGGGTATCGCCTTTGCCCCGGCGCCGTACGTCTATCGCAATCCCTTCGGCACCGACGATGCGGAGGAGGTCGCCGCGCGCTGCGCGACGATGGTCGAGTGGGCGATCGACTACCAATCGAGCGGCGACGTGGCCGCCTTCATCGCCGAACCGGTGATGGGCGAAGGGGGCATCCTGGCGCCGCCGGCGAGTTATTTCCAGCGGGTGAAAGAGGTTCTCGACCGGCACGGCATCCTGTTCATCGCCGACGAAGTGCAGTCGGGGTTCGGCCGCACCGGCAAAACCTTCGCCATCGAGCACTACGGCATCGAGCCGGACATCATGGTTCTGGCCAAGGGGATCGCCGACGGTTTTCCGTTGAGCGCCACGATCGCCCCACCCGAGATCGCCGATAGTCTGAAACCGGGCGAGCACCTCTCCACCTTCGGCGGCAATCCGGTCTCCTGTGCGGCGGGTGTCGCCAACATCGAAGTTATGCAAGAGGAGCGGTTGGCGGAGGAGTCCGCGCGCAAGGGCGAGCACGCGATGACGCGGCTGCGCGCGATGGCGGAGCGCCATGCCCTGATCGGCGAGGTGCGCGGGTTGGGATTGATGATCGGGGTCGAGCTGGTGCAGGATCGGGCGACGAAAGAACCCGCCGCCAAGGAAGCCGCCGCCGTGCGCCGCCTGGCGCGGGAGGCGGGGGTGCTGATCGGCGTCGGTGGGCAGGGTGGCAACGTCGTCCGCATCCAGCCGCCGTTGGTTATCGAGGATGCGGCGCTGGACCGTGCCTTGGATGTGGTGGACGAGGTGTTGGGGGTGGTGAGTCGATAGTCAATTTACACGACAATAAATTGTATACTTTGGGCATTGCAGAACCATTTTCTCCACTGAATAGGAAGAGGCCATGAACCACACCGTTTCACCGTCACCTCGTATCTTGGCCAAACGCAATGACGCCCTTCTGGCGCTGCCACTGGCGCGGTTTCGTCGCGCGCTGGCGGATTTGTCAGCGAATGAACTGGTGGCGCTGGAGGCGCGCCTGGCTGTGCAACAGGTGCGCAGCCGCTGGGCGCGCGGCGGCTCTGGTATCGCCCGTCATCGCGTACCGGGTGAGCTCGGTATGCTCGCGCGGCGAGCGGCGGCGGTGGGTCGCGCGCGGGAGTTGCGGTTGGCGAACACGCCAATGCCGATCCGGCTCGTTGCGCCGGAAACGAACGTGCGCGTTCTGGCGGCGCCAGAGTGGGACAAGCACGCGGCGTAGTCCGGGAGACGAGCTTCCGCCGGTCTGGCGGATCGGGCTCCGAGCTCAATGTCAACTGTGCGACACGCGACCAGTGGGTGACAACCCCCGTGGTACCATCGCGGCCCTGACGCCTTCGCCCGGGAGTACCACGCGATGCGCATCGCCGTTGACGCCGCCGGCGGGGATCATGGACCGGCGGTGATCGTGGCTGGGGCCGTGGACGGCGCGCGGCGTTTCGGGGTCGATCTGCTCCTGACCGGAGCGGAGGCGGAAATCCGGCGCGCGCTTTTCGCGCACGATACGGCCGGGATCGACATCGTGGTCGAGGATGCACCGGAAACGATCGGCGGCGACGAGCAGCCGGCCCAGGCCGTGCGGCGCAAACCGCGTTCCGCGATCGCCATGGCCCTCGATGCGGTGCGCGATGGCCGCGCCGCGGCGCTGGTCTCGGCCGGCAACAGCGGCGCCGTGATGGCGGGGGCGCTGCTCAAACTCGGCCGCATCCGCGGTGTCGATCGTCCCGCCATCGCCGGGTATCTGCCCTCGATGACCGGCAAGACGCTCGTGCTGGATATGGGCGCGGTCACCGACCCGCGGCCCAGTCACCTCGTCCAGTTCGCCCAGATGGGGAGTATCTATATCGAGCGGGCGTTCGGGGTGGAGCGACCGACGGTGGGGCTGCTCTCCAACGGCGAAGAGCCGTCCAAGGGGAATCAACTGGTGCAGGAGACCTTTCCCCTGCTGAGCATCGCCCCGGGGATCGATTTTCGTGGCAACGTCGAGGGGAACGACATCACGCGGGGGATCGTCGACGTGATCGTCACTGATGGGTTCACCGGTAATGTCTTGCTGAAGACGGCCGAGGGCGCGGCCTCGCTGATCAATGCCACGGTGCGCCGCCGTCTTACCGCCAACCCGTTTCGCACCGCGCTGGCGGCGATGCTGCGGCCGGCGTTCGATGAGGCACGCAAGGATCTCGACTACGCCGAGCAGGGCGGCGCGCCGCTGCTGGGGATCGACGGGGTAGTCATCATTTCCCATGGCCGCTCCAACGCGCGCGCCATCGCCAACGCGATCGGGGTGGCGAAGCGGAGCGTCGATGGCGAGGTGCCGGATACGATCGCCCGGCTCATGGCAACGTTGGAACCGGCTCGGGAGCCAGCGGCTGCTACGGGCTGAAACTCGCTGACTGCTGAGCGTCTCGCCGCCGATTCTCGGCAATGATGCGAGCGATTTCCGCTTCAGCTTCCTCGACCGGAATGCCGACGAAGGCCTCGCTGAATCGCTCTAGAGCGCGGGTTCCCTCGTCCCAATCCCGGTCGAGATCATTGAGCCGGTTCAGGTCGTCGACCGAAACCAGCGCGGCGACCGGGATTCCGGATTTCTCCACGAGGACACGGGTCTCCTTGCGGTAGTCCGCAGTGACGAGGCGGGAGGTTTTGATGGGTCTGGATGCCGGCATCAGAGTGAGTCTGCCCGAGGATTCGGTCATCGATATCGCTGCGCTGGAAGAGGAGGCAACGGATCGGCTTGTTGCGTGGTCCGGCGGGACGAACAGGATGTATTGTCTGCCGATGGTGTTCCGGGGAGATGAGCCCAACGAGTTCTTTGTCATGACCCAGGTGATCAACTGGGGCGGTCCGCTGGAGGAGGCCGGCTATCAGATCTGCGAGGGCAACGTGGCCGGTGGGGAGATTAGGTGGGTCGCATTCCGGGGTCATCCCAGCCCCGCTTCGCGGGCGCGAATGATGGCCTCGGTACGGTCGGCGACCTGGAGCTTGTTGAGAATGTTGCTGACGTGGTTGCGCACCGTTTTCGGGCTGAGGAAGAGCCGGGCGGCGATTTCGGGGTTGCGCTGGCCTTGGGCGATCAGGTCCAGGATTTCGCGTTCGCGTTCGCTCAGCTCCGGAAACACTTGGGGGGTATTCGGCGGCCGGATGTTGGCGAAGTAGTCCACCAGGCGCACGGCGATGGCCGGGCTGAAGATCGCCTCGCCGCCGCCAACAGCCCGGATCGCCCGCAGCATCTCGTCGTACTTGGCCCCTTTGAGCAGGTAGCCTCGCGCCCCGGCGCGCATCGCGGCGAACACCGAACCGTCGTCCTCGAACATGGTGACGACCAGCACGCCGATGTGCGGGCTCGCCTGGACGATCTGGCGGGTGGCCTCGATGCCGTTCAGTTCCGGCATTTGCAGGTCCATGACGACCACATCAGGTTGCAGCTCGACCGCCAGGGCGACCGCTTCCAGCCCCGTCGCTGCCTCGCCGATCAGTTCGGTGTCGGACGCAGCGTCCAGCAATGCCCGCAGCCCGTCGCGGAAGAGGAGGTGGTCGTCGGCGATCAGGATGCGGAGGCGGTCCACGGGACACCAACGTTGCTTGCATCCGTCTCGGTCATGGCGGGGAGGGGCAGACACGCTAGCACGCGCGTTCCTCCGGAGGGTGGGATATCGAGGAGGAATGTGCCCCCAAGCTCACTGGCTCGCTCGCGCATCGACGTCAATCCGACGTCCGCGCGGCGCTCCGCCGGGATACCAACTCCGTCGTCGATGACCTCGATCCGCAGCGAACCGTCCACAGTCGATATCCCGATCAGGCAGGTGCTCGCGGCGGCGTGGCGCACGACATTGGTCAATGCCTCCTGCACGATCCGGTACGTGGCGACCTCGACGGCAGCTGGCAAGGGCGCGAGAGCATCGGGCGCCTCGACCGTGATGCGGAGGCGCTCATCGTCGCTCCGGTCGTCTGTCCGCGCCTGAAGCGGCCGGTACTTCATCGCCGTGTCCCGGATCGCCGCGATGAGACCCAGCTCATCAAGGGCAGGCGGGCGCAGGCTGTAAACCAGACGCCGGATGTCCTTCAGCGCCGTCTCGAGATCGCTCTCCAGCTCGGCCAGGAGGGTCTCCGCGGCGGCAGGGTCGCTGAGCAGCAGCGTGCGCGCGCAGCCGGCTTTGAGGGTCTGCGCGGCGAGGGCGGGACCGAGCCCATCGTGCAAGTCGCGGCGCAGGCGGCGCCGCTCCTCCTCCCGCGCGGTGACGAGTTGCTGCCGCGATCGTTGCAGGTCGGCGGTGAGCCGCACCGCGTGGGCGGCCGCCCCAGCCTGACGGGCGAGATCCTCGAGGAGCGCGCGATCGGCGGGACCAAACGTCTCGCCGGGAGCGCGCGCGCCGACCATCAGCTCGCCAACCGTCTCGTGTTGATAGATCAGCGGAAGCCGCAGCACATCGTCCACTGGCTGGCCGGACACCGCCCCGGCGGCAGAGCGTTCATCATCGCTATACAGCGCGATCTCTGTGTACGGCAGCTTCAGCGCCTCGCGCACCGTCGCCACGATCGCGGGCAGCACGGCATCGGGCACCAACGCGACCCCGATCCGTTGACCGAGGCGGGACAGGACCGCATAGGGCTCATCGCGCTCCCCATAGAGCAATCGGTTGACACCGCGCTGGAGTCGGACGCGCAGCGGGGCAAACAGCACCGCGATCAGCGCGGCCGCAACCAGAGAGACGATGCTGCCGCCGTTCCCTGGAAAGAGCGCGCCAAGCCCACCAACGACGAGCAGATAGATGCCGACGGTGGTAGCCGAAAGCGCCCCGTAGGCCAGGAGGCGGTTGATGATG
>JACCXM010000198.1 GCA_013697005.1 Chloroflexia bacterium
CGAGGCGTCGGCGATGGCGGTACCGCCGTCCGCGCTCACCGAGATGATCGTCTGGTTGGTGACCTCGCCACCGTCGATGAACACGCCGCCCACCGCATTCTGGAGGCCGCAGCCGTCATAGCCGCCAAAGGTGTCCCCGACCGCGATCGCGCTCCCGACGTTGCCGCCGGAATTGACGTTCTCCACCGCGATCGCGCCGCCGTTGGCCTCGGCTCCCGACACGCCGCCGTTCCCGGCCGCGGCCACTTCGGAACTGGCATTGCGATTCTTTGCGTTCTTGTCGTTATCGCGGTTGTTGTCGCTATTGTTGCCGTTACCGTTGTTCCTGGTACCGTCGTTGTTGCGCTTCTTGTCTTTCGTATCGTCCCCGCCGCTGCTAGCCAGATTGTCGTCGCCGCCGGAGGAATCGCCGATGCCGGTGCCGCCATCGGCGCTCAGGTCGAGGACCGTGGCGTTGGAGACCGTCCCGGCATCAATCGAGACCGCTGCCGGCGCGCCGCCGCTTTCGCAGACGGGGACCACGTAGTCGACCGGTTCGTCGGGATAGGACTCGGCCAGTGCGCCCGGCGCCCAGACGGCGAGTTGAATTGCCAGGAGAACGGGTAATGTGAGTCTCGTACGATGACGCGGACGATGTCCCTGCCACTCGGTGACCATGACGTGTCTCGCCCTTCGGGGCGGCCCTACGGGTGGCCGCAACGCGGGATCGCCCGCAGGGGCCATCCCAGCCCGAACCGGCGTCGTCTGCACTCCTTGCCGGTCTGTCACCATGACGCGCGGTCAACGATGTTGGTTACGGTGAGATTCCCGGCACTCGGTACGTTCCCCCCTCTCCCGGCTCGACGGGAGAGGAGGGTAGGGGGATGAGGGCTAAACGCCGCACCACTCGGCAATCACCAGCGCCAGCGTTGTAGTTGCCAGCAGCAGATCGTGCTCGGTGACGTGCTCGTCTGGTTGGTGCGCCACGCTCGGCGCTCCCGGTCCGAAATTCAGCGTCGGGATACCGGCGTTGACGAGCAGCCCCATGTCGGTATGACTCGACATCCCTTCCATCCGGCTCGCGGCGCCGGCCGACCGCGCCGCATCGTGAACCATTTGGCTGAGTGGATGATCGCCAGCGGTTTCGCCGCAATCGGCGTCGACGAGCCACTCGATGTGCGGTGGGTTCTCTCGCAGCCACTCGTCGCCCTGGGCGATCTCCGCGAAAAATGACTCCAGCTCCGCTTTCACGTGCCCCCCGAGACCGCGCTGATTACGTTCCGAAGGCAGATACTGGGCGTCGAATGTGATGCGCATCCGTCCCGCGAAGGCGGTCGGAAACTCCCCGGCATCGAGCATCGAAACGTTGACCTGGCAGGGCAGGGGGAGCAATGGATGCCGCTTGGCGGGGCTCTCCGCCCAGCGGGCGTTGAGCCGGTCGATCGCGTCGAGAAAGACCCGCCCCAGGGCGATGGCGTCGACGGCGCCTCCGTCGCGCCAATGCGGTTGCGGCATTTCGATGTGACTGGCCCGGCCGGGAATTGTCAGCCTTCCCCACAGAATGCCGCGACATAACGGCGCCACATTGAGACCGGTCGGCTCCGGGATGATCGCCCCGTCGGCGCGGTAGCCGCGATCGACCACCGCCAGGGTCCCCATGCCCCCCGCTTCCTCGTCCACGACCGAGGCGACGACGACATCGCCGCGCAAGTAGACGCCCGCCGCGCGCAGACTTTCCAGAGCGCCGATGGCGGCGGCCGTGCCACCTTTCATATCGACGCTGCCCCGGCCGTAGATGGCCCCATCCTGCCGCACCGCTCCGAAGGGATCGACTCTCCACCCCTCCCCCGCGCTGACGACATCGGCGTGACCGAGCAGCATCAGCGACCGCCGCCCACCGCTCCCAGGCAGGGTCGCGACCAGATTCGGCCGTCCCCGGAAATCCCGATCCGGGTAGTACCCCGGTCCACCCGCGTGGCGGGCGAGCGCCTTGGCGTCGGGCTCCCACCGGTCCATGGTCGCGCCCAGACGTTCCAGACGAACAGCGAGCACGTCCTGCACGTCCCCCTCGCGGGAGGGCGTTTCGTAGTTGCTGAAATACGGATTGACGCTCTCGACCCGCACCAGCTCCTGAAGGAGGCTGACGGTTTCTTCGTGATGCGCGGCGACTGCCGCCGTGATAAGGGGCGGGAGGCGGAAGGCGGAAGGCGGAGGACCCGGGGAGCTCGTGACGGGTGCCGTAAGTCCCTCTCCTCGCGCACAGGGAGAGGGGTTGGGGTGAGGGTTTCTCACTGTCGACTCTCGACTGTCGATTCTCGACTCGCAAACACCCGCCGCGGATTGTCGACCAGCAGCATGGTGATCTCCTCTTCCGTGAACCCGTGGCGGCGCAGACGCGGCACGAAGTGGTCGAGAATGTGGGCGTAGCCGGTGCCGCCGTAGCGCACGAGCTGGATCTTGACGAAGACGTCCTGCGAGATGAGCACACTGCCCAGGAACCCCGCGTCGCGAAGGCGACCGATCGCCTCGGCATTGTCGTCATCCGAAGGGGATTGCGCCTGCTGATCGGCGTAGAAAAAATCCATTCCGATCATGTCGTATTCGAGCCACGCCCCCCGTTGCGCCAGATCTCCCTGATACGCGATGTCCTTGCCGCTGGGGTTCATGTGGCAGAGCACCGTCCGCTGCACATCGCCGCCTTCCTCGGCGATGGTGTCGAGCACGCGGCCGCCGTGGCGCTCCCAGCCCGGAAGATGCACCTCCAGCGGCACACCGGTCGCGTTCTGGGCCCGCGCCGCGCCGCGCAGAACCTTCTCTTCCTCGGCGGTGAAGTCTTTGGAGATGCCAATCTCGCCAATGATCCCGGCGCGCACGCCTTCCACCCCATCGACGACGTCGCGTTCGATCTCTTCCGCAACCGCGGCGATGCTCATCTCCCGCACATGCGGCGGATGCGCCGGGCCGAGGTAGTACCCAGCCCCCATCACCACGTGGAGTCCCGTGGCGCGAGAAATCCGCTGCAAGGCGCGGGGATCGCGCCCGATACCGCGACACGTTGGATCCACCACGGTCTGGCCCCCCGCCAGACGGAAGCGGCGGACCTCCTCTGTTGCCGTCTCCTCGTCGAACAACTCGCAGTTGTCCCGGCACATGAACGGGTCGTGCCGAAGCAGCCCCAGCAACTCTATCGACACCGGCTGCGCGGCCACCGGGCGCAGCGACGCCAGCGGCGACGGCTGAAACCAGGGTGTCGCGTCGAGCAGCAAGTGCTCGTGCATCAGCGTCACCCCGAGCTCCCCGGGCGCGATCGGTCCCAGCACGGTCATCACGGTGCACATTGGGACACCTCCTCGTCGAACGCGAAATCCAGATCCGGCGCGCTGATCCATTTGCGCAGTGTCTGCCCGCCGTCGATGAGAAGCGATGCGCCGGTAATGTGGCGAGCCTGATCCGAGGCGAGGAAAGCCACCGCGGCGGCGACGTCCTCCGGTTGACCGACCCGCCCCCGTGGAATGCGTGAGGCGAACTCGGCGAAGAACTCCTTCGGATCACCGCGCTCTTGCTGGCGAAAGCTCAACTGCGTCTCGATGATGCCGGGACAGATCGTGTTGGCGCGAATGCCGTGGGGAGCGACTTGCAGCGCCAGCGACTTGGTCATTGCTTCGACCGCCGCCTTGCTTGCCATGTAGGCGGCGCCGCCGGTGATCGTGTCGTGCCGCCCGGTGGACGAGCCCATGTTGACGATCGCGCCGCCACCTGCCCGCATCAAGGCTGGCACACCGTACTTGCAACCGAGAAAGACCCCGCGCAGATTGACGGCGATCACCGCGTCCCAATCCGCGGCTGGCATCTCGGCGATGGCGTGGTCGCCACCACCCACTCCGGCGTTGTTGAACAGCACGTCGATGCGCCCAAAATGCTTTTCCGTCTGCGCAATCGCCTGAGCGATCGATTGCTCGTTCGCCACGTCGACCGCGATCGCCAGCACATCGTGCCCGGACACGCCGAGCTCCATCGCCAGTCGCTCCGCCTCAGCGCGATCCCGATCCAACAGGGCGAGACTGGCGCCCTCCGCCGCGAACCGACGCGCCGCAGCGCTGCCCAGCCCGCCCGCCGCCCCCGTAATGACCACGATCCGGTCCTGAAAGCGACGCGTCCCACCGCGCGTCCCCCCCTCGCCCATCGCAATGGGAGAGGGGGGCAGGGGGGTGAGGGTCAACCGCGGCGCGTTGCTCCAGCTTTGCAACGATTGCCCGCCATCGACGACCAACGTACTGCCCGAAATATGGACGGCGTCCGCGGAGAGGAAAAAGAGAACCGCGTCCGCCACATCGTCGGGGGACGCACTCCTCCCCAACGGAATGCGCTCGCGCACCGTGGCCGGAACATCGTCGGGCCGCGCCGTGACCAAACCAGTACAGACGACATTGGCTAGAATCCCGGACGACCCGCCAGCGACCGCCAGCGACCGCATCAACGCCAGAATCCCCGCCTGCCCGGCGCTGAAGTCAGCCAGCCCGGCGCGGGTGTCCCACCCCGCCAGCACCGAGGTCACGAACGCGATTGCCCCGCCGTCGGCCATGAGCGGCATCAGATGGCGAGAACCCAATTCTGCGCTGCGCAGGGCACGGTCCGCGAGTGACCCCGCGGTATCGCCGGCATTGTCAAACGCATGAACGAATACCCTGGGCGTCTTCCCGCTGGCGCGGAGTTTCGTCGCCAGCGCGATCCAGGGCGCGCGCTCCCAAATCTCCCCCTGGACGCTGACGTGCGCGGCGGGGTGGGGCACGGCGCCGGGCGGATCGATGGTGAAAACATCCCATCCACCATCGCGCAGGTGAATCGTCACGGCCCCACCGGCGAGACTCTCGCTGCCGCAGACAACCGCGACAGGGTTGGACGTTTCGCTCGCGCCGGTCACGGAGTCACGCCCCTGACTTCTCCCCGCTGGATCAGCAACTGGCGTAGCGCAACCGTCTGTACCACCGCCATGCCGGAAAAGAGCACGAACAGCACCGGGCCGGCCAGCACGATCGCGGGAATGGCGATGATGAGGGACGTCAAGAGCAGGGAAAGACTCGAAAGCGGGTAGCCCAGCGTCATCAGCAACGCCTCCCGCATGATCTCCCAGGGACGGCTCGCGTTTCGTTCCAGCAGCAACGGGAAAACATAGAGCTGCGAAGCCAGCCAGACGAGACCGAACAGCGCGATCGGACCGGCGAGCCAGCGCAGCGGTTCCGCAGCGCTCCTTCCATAAAAGACCAGCGCCACCACGATCACCCCCAACCCTGCCAGGTCGATCGCGGTCAGGAGGCTGGCGCGTTGCCAATGTGCCCGGAACCCATCCCAGAAATCACCGATCTGGGATTCCCACGGCGCGTCGTCGAGCTCCTCTGCCACCACCCGCTGCACCAGGGCGAAGAGCCCGGCGGTGGCCGCCGGCCAGGTAACGACAAGGAGACTCACCAGCAACCAGAGCACATTCGCCAGCACCAGCAAACCCAGCCGTCGCCACAATATCCGGCCCGCGATCCTTATCGTTTCCCAGACCATACCGCGCTACCCGCCGCCACGCGCCCCATCGCCCACGCCAGTCGCTGCTCCGCGGCTTCCCGGGTCCGCTCGTCAAACGCGGGAACGCCGAACTGCTCGATGGCGAAGCTGGCGCTGACTGCCGCACTGGCCCCCGCCTCCGCCACCGTCGCCCCGTTCGTGAGCGCGACCAGAAAACCGCCGCAGTAGGCATCGCCGGCTCCGGTCGTGTCGACCACGGTCGCCGGCACCGCCGGGATGCGATAGGACTCGCCCTCCGCCGTATCGACCCGCGAGCCATCGCCGCCCATGCGGAGAGCGACGATCCTGGCCCCCCAATCCAGCAACGTGGCAATCGCGTCCTGAGACGTCTCGCGGCCAGTGAGCTGAATCGCCTCACCGCGATCGGGCGAGAAGACGTCGACATGGGCGAGGACCGCGCGCTTTTCCGCGATCGTTCCGGATGTCTGGAGTGGAGTCGGCTCCCACATGATGCGCGCCGTGGGGTTGACCGCGCGCAGCCGATTCACCACATCCCCCATGTCGGCGATCGTGCCGTGGCAGAGATGAAACCCCCGTGCCGCGAAGTACTCGGGAGGCATTTCGTCCAACCCCGGTTCGATCCGGTAAAAATCGTCGATATCGGTGCGAAATATCTCGATGCGCCGCTCGTCCGGTTCGAAGAGCTGCCAGGCGCGCGCGGTCGGAAAGCCATCCCGCCGCAGCAACCCCCGCAGATCGACGCCCATCCCTTCCAGCAGCGCGCGGTGATGCGGGTCGAAATCGGCGCCGACCGCGGCGAAGTACCCCAGACTGTCCGACCAGACGCGCATCCCCACCAGCGCGTGCGTCGCCGAACCGCCCAGGGTATTGAAAAACGTGCGCCCATCGGGCAATACGATGTCGTCGACGATCAGCCCGGAGTAGGCCACGAAGTCGACAGTCGAGAGTCGAGACTCGACAGTCTGGTCTGCGCTGATCGGGGTCTCAAACGCACAATCTTCCGACTGTCTTTCCGTCGCGCCGTCTCCTTGCAGCCGTCTCACT
>JACCXM010000354.1 GCA_013697005.1 Chloroflexia bacterium
TCGTAGTGCTGGTGAAAGATCGTTCCGTCGGGAAACTTGTCTTCTTCGAGCCATTGTTTGAAGAGGTGCAGTTGCGGCCGTTGCGGCGTGTCGCGATTGGTCAGGGGAAGCAGTTGATAGATCGTCCCCAGCAGACATTTCAACCAGACATTCCCCGCCTTGGGTGGCCCCGCGATGATGATCCTCACTGGCTCGTGCTCCTCGTCAGTGCGCTCGCCACCCGTTTTCGGCGAGGCACAGCCAATGGTCAAGCCGGACCGCGCCAGGAAGCCAATTGCGCAACTCCATTGCAGGACAGCGAACGCGCGGGTTGTCGCTCCGGCGGTAGCGCAGTGTAGCAGAACGGGTCTGCGCCGGACCTCCGGTTTTTCATCGCTTACACTCCGGGATACCGCCGGCAGAACGCTCAGACAGGGGTTTGTTTGCGCACCATATTGTTCCATCGCAAGTACCGCCGCTTCCATGGGGGACACCTCAAGGTCTGGCACTACTTCAATCATGTGCTGGCGACGCCGGGGTTCGACGCCCGCGTCTACTTCGATGTCAACTCCTCCTGGGATAGCTCCAATCCCTGGACGCAGGCGCGAGAGTACGTCGTCGAGAGCACGGCTGATTTCGCGCCTGCCGCGTTATTCGTGGCCGGGCGCGACTGGCAGCGGTTCGATGCGCTTGGTCTGCTGGATGGCAACGTCCCAATCCTCAATCTGATTCAACATGTGCGGCACACCGAGGAGTGGAGTATCCAGGCACGGTATCTCGACCGCCGGGCGATTCGTCTGTGCGTCAGCCCCGAGGTCGCGGAAGCGATCGTGACGGCGGGCAGTCAGGGTCCGGTAGTCGTGATCCCGAATGGCGTGGACATCCCGCTGGACGCGGAGCCAGTCAGCAGACATCCGGTCGACCTGCTCATCGCCGGGCTGAAGCACCCGGTGCTGGCGGCACGGGCGGCGGAGGCATTGGCGGCGCCGGGTCGCGCTATACATGTGCTGACCGAGCACGTGCCGCGGGAGCAATTCCTGGCGGCAATGCGCGAGGCACGCGTTGCGCTGTTTCTGCCCAATGAGGTGGAAGGGTTTTACCTGCCCGCTCTGGAGGGGATGGCGCTAGGGACGCTGGTGGTTTGCCCCGATTGCGTCGGCAACCGCTCGTTTGTGCTGCCGGGGGTCAATGCGCTGCGCCCAGCCTATGACCTCGCTGAAATCATTGCCGCCGCGCGATCGGCGCTCGAACTGCCAAAAGGAGAAGTCGAAACGCTGCGCGCCAACGCGCTCGAGACCGCGCGCAGTCATAGTCTGGATGCCGAGTGTGAGGCGTTTGGTCGAGTGCTAAGCAATCTCTATAGACTCTGGGCAATTCCGTAGCGCCATGTTCGACGCGCTCACGAGACAAAAGCGAAAGTCAGAATTCGTGTCATTCCTCCTGCTTCGGAATGACAGATGTGCTCTATGCCGCTCAACCACCACCTACCCGATACCGATCGTCATCCCCGCTCTTCGCCAGCACCTCGTCCTTCAGCGTCTCGTACCCTCGCCGCCCCATCAGCGCGTAGGTCGCATTCTTGCCCGCCTCGACACCTGGCTGACCGAAGGGATTCACATTCAGGAGCGCGCCGCCCATGACCGTCTGTAACTCGTAGAGATAGAACAGCTCACCCAGCATCGCGGCATCGATCGCCGGCACGCCGATCGTGAAGTTCGGACGCTGCGCCTCGGTCAGCGCCCAGGCCGTGGCGAGCTGCTCCCGTTGCAGAAGCTGCCCCAGCTCGGCCCCCTGGAGATAGTCGAGTTCTGGAATCCCCGCAGGCACGTCCTCGACGGTGACATGGTCCCGATACTCGCCGACGGCGATGAGACTGATCAGCTTATCGTTGGGACCCTCGGTGTAGAGCTGGATTTGCGAGTGTTGGTCGATGGCTCCCAGCGCCTTGATCGGGGTCTGGCCGGTGAACACCTCTGCATTGTCCAGCGACAACCGCTTACCGAGACTTTCCGCCCAAAGCTGTCGAAACCAGTCCGTCAACCCAAACAACGCATCCGAGTACGGCATCGTCACCAACATCGACTTTCCGAGGCGGGTATTGGCGAGAATACAGAGCGCGGCGAGCAGATAGGCCGGGTTCTCCCGCACGTCACCGGATGCCGTGCGCGATCGCATCGCGCGCGCGCCCGCGAGCAGCCCCTCGATGTCGCAGCCACACAGCGCGGCGGGCAGCAACCCCACCGCGCTGAGCACCGTCATTCGCCCATCGACCCCCGGCGGCACCGGAAACGTCCGATACCCTTCCTGGTCCGCCAGAGCGCGCAGAAGTCCCTCTTTGGGATCGGTGGTGGCGACGATCTGACGGCGCGCCTGTTCAGTCCCGACCGCCGATTCCAGCGCCTGACGGGCGGCGAGAAAGTTGGCCATCGTCTCCGCCGTCTGACCCGACTTGGTCACGACATTGACCAATGTCTGCTCCAGATCGACTATCGCCAACGTCGCCGCGACCTTTTCCGGATCGGGATTGTCGAGCACGAAAAAGCGCGGTCCCCCGCGCGTCTCCTTTGCCTGCACATTGCGGAAGGGATGCGCCAACGCTTGCACCGTCGCGATGGCGCCGAGTGACGAGCCGCCGATCCCAATTAGAATAAAATCCTTGTAGTGCTGTCGCGCTTCGGCCGCAAACGCGTTGATGTCGGCCACCAGTGCCGTATCGGATGGGAGATCCATCCAGCTCTGACCGCCGGCCTCATGCTCGGCGACCAACCGCGCATGGCCGGCTGCCACCCGCGGCGCAATCTCATCGAGCATCGCATCGCTGACACCATGCTCGGGGCCGACCGCATCAGCCATGCTGTTGCGGTAATCGATCGTCAGGCGGGACGTTTCCCCGTGGCTCTGCTCGCTCACACGCATCCCTCGTCGTTTTCTCGCGTTCCGTCGCCTTCTCCGTCGATGCTATCCAGGCTGGCGAGCGCCGCGAGCGCGATCAGTCGCACCGGTGGCCGGGCCGTCATCGGCGCCACGCGGTCGATCGCCGTTCCGGTCTCGTGCGCCACCATTGACGCGATCGCCGGCATGCAGAAGATGCCCTGGCAGACACCCATTCCCGCCCGCGTGCGGCGCTTGACGTCGTCGACGGTGCGCGCTCCGGCGGCGATGGCGGCGGTGATCTCCATGTCCAGAATCTCTTCACACCGGCACGCCACGGTCACGCCTGGGT
>JACCXM010000394.1 GCA_013697005.1 Chloroflexia bacterium
CTGTTGGCTGTACGCCTCGCCGGCGAGGACCAGCCTCCGGGCGCGGACATCGCCGTATGGCGTGATCAGGCGAGGGGTGCGGCCGGTGTCGTAGTCGGTGACCGGTGTCTGCTCGTAGATCGTGCCGCCGTGCCGCTCCACCGCGCGCGTCAATCCCCGCGCCAGCCGCGCCGGGTGAATGCTGGCGCCGCTGGGGCTGTAAAGCCCGGCCACCACATCGGTAACACGCACGCGCTCGGCGACCTCGGCCGCATCGAGCAGCTCGTACCGATCGGCGAGCCCCAACGCATCCAGGCTGGCGTACGCGCCTTCGATACTCGCGCGCTGGTGCTCGCCCCGCGCCAGCCGCAGCGTCCCGCCGCGCGCCCACTGGGCATCGATCCCTTCATCGCCGATGACGCGCTCGATCTCGTCGACGGTTTCGAGCATGATGCGGGAGACATTGCGCGCGGTCTCGGCGCCGTAGCGTTCGCGGAGGAGACCAGTCGAGACCGGAAATCCAGGAGTGCACCAACCGCCGTTCCGACCCGATGCCCCGAACCCGGCGATCTCCCGCTCGACGACCGCCACCCGCAGCGAGGGATCACGTTGCAGCAGGTAGTAGGCGGTCCACAGACCGGTGTAGCCGGCACCCATGACCGCGACGTCGACGTCGATCGAGCCATCGAGGCGCGGTCTGGGAGTCAGATTGTCGCCGCTGGTTTCCAGCCAGAACGAATAGGAGGCGTAGTCTTTCACCGGGTCATCCTGGCCACAGCATTAATTGCTTGTGGTGGGAATGCCCAACACACAGGTGTCATGCTGAGGAACGAAGCATCTCATTGCAACGCCACACCCGGTTGCCGCAAACGAGATTCTTCGTCCGCGGGCTCAGAATGACACAGACTTGCCATTCAGACAATCCGCTCGCTCGCGCCCGCAGTCGGCGTGGGAATCCACCATTCCTCGCCGCGGGCGGTAGTGACGTACTCGGGCCAGCGCAGGTCGATCGGCGGCTGGAAGCCGGCGGAGAGGAGTGGCGCCATCCACGTGTCACCGCCGACGCCGCCGCCGGTACGTTGCTCGAACTCCGCTTTCGCCTTCGCCAGCTCATCGGGGACGGTCAACAGATCGAGGGTCGTGCCGGCAATCGTTTTCCCAGCCAGGAACATACCGGGATCGACAATCTCGGCGCGGCCCCCCATCGCGTTGTAGGCCCAGGCCGGGTACTCGAATCCGCGGTGCGGGGTGCGCAGCACCGGGCGCCCGGTGAACACGCGCACCGTCGGCGCGTGCCAGGTGTAATCGGTGTAATCATCGGAGGTGAAGTTCTTCTGCCACTCCGGAAGGAGGGTGCGCGTGGCGGCCTCGTAGTCCTGTGGCGAGATCAGCTCCTCGAATGCGTCGGGGAAGGGGTCGTTCATGGCTTCAAGACCGAGGGCGCGTTGAATCTCGCGCGCGAACTCCTTGGCTTCCTCGGAATACGCCGGCGCGCCGACCTGCTCCATGTTGCGATAGGTGAGATCGGCCAGCGCGTTGTTGGCCAGACCTGGGCGGGTCTTCGTGACCCATTGCACGTGGGCACGACAGCCGGTGGCCCCGGCGGCTTGCTTGGCGTTGTTTTCCAGGACCCGGTAAATCTGCTCCTGAATATCGAGGGTGGGAGCGCGCCAGGAATATTGAATCTGGCTCCAGCGCGGCGGCAAATTGTCGGAGGTGGCATCGCCGGCGGCAAGGATGAACTCATTGAGCGTCCAGGTGCCGGTGTGGGGGAACATCGCCTCCTTGGTGTACTTGGTGAGCGTGTACATCAGGCAGAGGGCGTCGATGGCGCCGGGGGTGCGGGCCACACTGTGGGGATTGGCGGCGCTGTCGTCGTGCGCTTTCGGGGAGAGCCCCTTGCCGAGCCACGTCTCCGGTTCGGCGCACTCGAAGGTGAAAACCGCACTCCAGTAGGACCCGCAGTGCGTCTCCCAGACGGTGGTGTTGGCGTTCATCGGGTGGTAGGAGATGAAGGCGTCGGCGTTGTCGAAGTAGCCTTTGGCGGCGTGGACCGGTTTCGAGCCGCAGACCTTTTCCGCCGGCTCACCGAAAAAGCGAAGCTGCCCGTCGATGCCAAACTGCTCCATCGCCGCTTTAGCGGCGAGGAAGCCGGCCAACGCGCCCACGCCAAGCATCGAGTGGGGATCGGTGTGACCGGCGGCGTAGGGATGGAGTCCCTCGCGCGGCGCTTGATAGGACACGGCCTGTTGCGAATTGCCGGGCACGGCGTCGTATTCGGCATAGGACCCGATGACCGGACCGCGATCGCCCCAGGTGGCCATGAAAGCGGTCGGCATCCCACCGCTGCCCTCTTCGACCGCGAACCCTTCGCCCCGCAGCAGATCGACGTACGCCCGCGCCGAGCGGTACTCACGCCAGGCGGGCTCGGCGTAGCGCCAAATCTCCAGGTCGAAGTCGGAGAGACGTTGGCTATTCTGGTCGATCCAGGCGTGTGCAAACTGCTTCGCCTCCGGGAGGCTCGCCATTGCCGCTGTTCCTTTCGCGCCGAGCGCCGCATCCGTGGACTGGGGTGCGATTCTAACCGAGTCGGGGGTCGTGAGTCGGGGGTCGTG
>JACCXM010000417.1 GCA_013697005.1 Chloroflexia bacterium
AATCTGGATCTCCTCGCGCGGCTCTGCGCCGCGCCCGGTATCGCCGGGCGCGAGGAACGCGTACGCGCCCTCGTCGTCGACGAGTTGCGGCCCCTGGTCGATGAATTGCGAATCGACACGCTCGGCAGCGTGGTCGGCACGAAATCCGGAGCCGGTCCCCGCGTCATGATCGCCGCCCACATGGACGAGATCGGGTTTTTTGTCTCCCACATCGATGACCACGGTTTTCTCCGCTTGCAGCCAGTCGGCGGTTTCGACGCGCGCACCCTCGTCGCCCAACGCGTGCTCGTTCATGGCTTCGCCGGGTCGGTCCTGGGCGGCGCCCTCCAGCCGGGAACGAAACCAATCCATCTCCTCGATCGCGACGAGATCAAACCGGTCAAGCTGGAAGAGTTGTTCGTCGACGTCGGGCTGCCGGTTGAACGGGTCCGCGCCGCGGTCGAGTTGGGCGATATCGTCACGCTCGACCGCGATCTCGCCGAGACTGGCGATTGCGTGATGAGCAAGGCTCTGGACGACCGGCTGAGCGTGTTCGTGATGATCGAGGCGCTGCGGGCGATGGGGAAATCCAGCGCCGAGATCGTCGCCGTCGCCACCACCCAGGAGGAGGTTGGACTGCGCGGCGCGGAGACGGCGGCCTTCGCCATTCAACCGGACATCGCGATCGCCCTCGACGTCACCTTGGCGCTGGACGTGCCGGGGATGCCCCCGGAGTTGGCCGTCACGCACCTCGGCAATGGGGTGGCGATCAAGATCATGGACTCCTCGCACATCGGCAATCCCGCCCTGGTGCGGCATTTGCGCGATCTGGCCGAGGGGCATGACATTCCCTATCAGCTCGAAATCCTGCCTCGCGGCGGCACCGACGCCGGACCGATGCAGCGTTCCCGCGCCGGCGCGGCGGCGGTCACGCTGTCGATCCCGACGCGCTATGTCCACACCGTCAACGAGATGGCCGGGCGGGCGGATATCGCCGCCACGATCTCCTTGTTGGCGCGCTTCCTCGAAGATGCGGGGTCGCGTTCGTATGCGTACGAATCGTGACCGAGACCCGATTCGACGACATCACCATGAACATCAATTTCAACATCGTCCTCGGACAGCGCGCCACCTGGCCGGAGCTGCTGGCGCGCGCCCGCGAGACCGAAGTCCTCGGGTTCGACGGGCTCTTTCTGGTCGACCATTTCTACGGTCTGCGGGACGTTACCGATCCGACCCACGAGGCGTATACCATGCTGGCGGCGCTGGCCCCTTTCACCCAGCGCGTGCGCCTCGGCATCCTGGTCTGCGGCAACACCTACCGCAACCCCGCCTTTCTCCTGAAACAAGCAGTCACCGTCGACCATGTCTCCGGTGGCCGTGTCGATTTCGGGGTCGGCGCCGGCTGGGTCGAACGCGAGCATGAGGCCTACGGCTTCCCCTTTCCGTCCGCGCGGGAGCGGGTCGACCGCTTCGCCGAGGCGCTGGACATCTGGGATTTACTGCAACGCGAGGAACGCACCACTTACAAGGGCGCGTATTACCAACTCCTCGATGCGCCGTTCGCGCCCAAACCGCTCCAGCAGCCGCGATTGCCCCTGCTCATTGGTGGCTCGGGACCGCGCATGCTGCGCCTCACCGCGCGCCACGCCGATACCTGGAACGTCGTCGGCGCCCCGGAGGAGGTTGCCGCGGTCAATCAGCGTCTCGACGCGGCCTGTCTGGCCGAAGGGCGCGACCCCGCCTCGCTGGTGCGCACGGTCAGCCCCCGCATCAATCTGCTGGCCTCGGCGGAGGCTTTCGCGGACGGCGTCGCCGCCTATCGCGCGGCGGGATTCCGGGATATCTTCCTCCCCTGGCCGCGCACCGAGGCCGAGCTACCGGTGCTGCGCCAGGTCGCGCGCGAGGTGATCCCCGGACTGCGCGCGCAATCGCCTCGTCCCCGCCCGGCGTCCGCGCAGACGCCCTCCCTCGCCGATCTTGATTCGGTCACGGAGGAGGAAGTACGCCGTGCCTACGCCGCCGTCCGCGCGGGACCGCCACGGCAATTGCTCGACCTGCTCATCGACCATCCCGGCGAGCGCTTCGACGGCGCGTCCCTGCTGACCCGCCTCGGACTCCAGCGCCACGATGAGGTGACGCGCGGCATCGCCGCACTCGCCGCCGATCTGGCCAGCCACGGTCTCGCCCGCCCCTGGAACGAATCCCAGCTCGGCTACGAATTGTCCACCGCGCACGCCACCCGGCTAGCACGCGCCCGAGATCGCGGCGGCACGACGTAGTTCCCTCGCACAGAGGGTTTCTCGCGAGTCGCGCTACTCGCCGATAATCGGACTCAGTGCGCCAGTCTCGGCATGGCCGTCCGGCTTGAGGAAGGTGAAGCGCGCCTCACTCGGGTCGGGCATCTCCTTATAGCGCGCGGCATGAAACCCCTGGATGCGGGCGATGGCGACCCGGCCCCAGGTCGCCAGCTCCTCGCGCCGCTCCGGTTCGTCCGCGGTCAAGGTCTGAATCCAGTCGGTCGCCAGCCGAACGTGGGTGCGCTCGTCGGCCTGCAGATAGTCGGCCAGCTCGGCGATACGGGTGTAACCGCGTTTCTCCGCTTCCGTCCGCCACTGTTTGAGGGTGTTCATCAGATTGGCCTCAGCCCAGCTATTGGTGACGGTGATGCGCCGCAGCGGATCGTCGTCGTTCTGCATCCACCACCAGACCAGCGTCCAGGGGCCGTACCCGATCTCGCCCCCCAGCTCCTCCTCGACCGCCTTGCCCACGATCTCGATATGCCGCGCCTCGTCCCACATCTGATGCGCCAGCTCCATGCGCATCGCCCAGGGCAGCTCCGGGAACTCGGCCAGCATCTTGCCCATGCGGTCGGTGGTCTCGACCTCGCCATAGAGCAACTGGTGAAACTTGTGGCGAAATCCTTCCAGCGACCACTCGTCTTCACTCTGGTAGACGGCGAAGTCCTCCGGATTGTCCGAAAACCACAAGGGTGCTTCGACCACCGGATGATCCAGGGGAGGGGAGGATTTGCGGAACGTGTAGCCGCCACGCCCCCGTTTCACCCGCGCCGGGGTGCGCTCCTCCGCCTTGGCGCTGTGGAAGGTCAGCCAGTGCGCCTCGATCCCCTGACCGGTCACACCGCCGCAGGCCACCAGCCGCGCCTCGACGTCCGCCTGCACCTCCAGCGCGCGCCGCCGGTCCTGCGGCGAGCGTGTGAAACCTTCCATCACCGCCTGCCCCCAGGCGATGTGCGACTGCCCCATCGAAGCGAGCTGGCGCAGCAAACGCACCGTCGGGGCGTCGGTAAGGGGATCGGTGGCATCGGCGTGATAGACATAGGAGCTGACCAGATGCGGCTCCAGCACGCGGTAGACCGCGACCAGGCGGTCGATCGTGTCCGGCAGCAGCCAGACATGCTCGCAGAGACGGGCGAAGTCGTCGGTGGCCGGTTCCTGACTGGTCCGCCCCGAGCGCAGTTGCTCCAGGCGCTCGCCGAGCAGATCGGCGGCCTGGGCATGATCGTAGACGTGGTAGCCAAAGGTCGCTTTCAACGCCAGCTGCGGGGTGGTGTGCGACCAACCGCCGATCGTTTCCATCAACTGGATTTCGAGATAGCGGTAATTAGCCAGCCGCCGCGAGTTCTCTTTGACCGTGAAGCGCCCGCCAAACTCGCGGCGGTCTACGATCGGCATGGGACGTCTCCCTTGGACGAGTCGTGAGTCGTGGGTCGTGGATCGTGAGTGAGATGGGACGGCGGTCCGTAGGGGCGACGCCCGCGTCGCCCGCCGCGAGGCGTGCCTCGCTCGTCGCCCTCTCGAC
>JACCXM010000444.1 GCA_013697005.1 Chloroflexia bacterium
GCGCCGGTGTGCGCGAGGTCTTCGCGTTTGAGGTAGATGCGAGCGCCGCCACCGAGATCGGTCAAGTTGCGCGCGAAGTAGAGGGGGGTCGGGCGGCCGACATAGTCGCGAGCGAGCCGGTCGATGAGATCCTGGAATTTGGGATCGCTCCGGGCTTCGTCATAGGCGGTTTCGAGCTCGTCCAGGGCGGGCATGAGCGTTTCCGGCGCGTACTTGCCGCCGAACTGACCGAAGCGGCCCCGCGCATCGGGTACGACGGGGAACACACCCGCCTCGCGACCCGCGACTTCCGACTGCGCGACAAGATCGACGGCCATGACTCGCTCCCGCGTTCCGGCGCCACCTGGGCCAGCCGGCCGGGGCGCAACGTGCTGACGTGACAGATGCCGCGAACTATACCCTGTCAACCGCCCACAACTGACGGTGCGGCGAGAAACGCTCACCCCGACTCCCTGAGACACCCTCACCCCAACCCCTCTCCCTGTGCGCAGGGCGAGGGGCTTTTTCACCGCGCGTGGTTGGTGTTGTCCGGCATGCCGTCCCCGGTCAGCGGTCGAGCCGGGAGAGGGACTCTTGTGGGGCGGCGGCGAAGGCCGGTTGAATGGTACGGTTGACGGTTGCTTTGGACGGGCGCGCGGGGTGTGTCCGGTCGGCGAGCCAGATGGGTGAGAGGGACGTGGTGGAACGGTCTTCCGGTGGCAGGAATGGGCGCGCCGGGCTGGTGCGCGCGCTGCCGCCCGCCGAGCAGCTCTATCAGGAGCATCTGATCACGATCGGGGAGCGGCGGCGCGATCTGGCGGACCTGGAGCGCGATCTGGTGACGCTGCGCGACGATGTGACCGCGTTCGAGGTGATGGCGCAGTCGCGGTTGGGGGAGCTGTTCGCCGATCTGCGCCGGTTGGAAGGGGCGACGGCCGATTACAGCCACCGGCTGACCCGGTTGCGCGCGGCGCTCAATGCGCGCGAGCTGGATGAGCTCGATCTGGACGATCTCGATCTGGAAGACGAGGAAGAGCTGATGGCGCAAGCCTCGTTCGCGGCGTCGGGAGGGCGCGCCGGGCAGCGAGGACCGCATGTGCCGGCGGCGGCGCGGCGCTGGCTGGCGACAGAGGCAGCCGAGGCGAAGCGACTGTATATCGATCTGGCGAAGCGGCTGCATCCCGATCTGGCGCGGGACGGCGAGGACCGGCAGCGCCGGGAGCGGATCATGCAGCGCGTGAACGAGGCGTTTCGCCTGCGCGATCTGGCCGGGTTGCGGGCGGTGCATCTGGAATCGATCGCCGACGATCCGAACTGGGCGGAGCGGCCGGTGACGGATCGGCTGGCGTGGGCGGAGGAGGAGTTACGACGGCTGGAGGTGGCGCTGGAAGAGGCGCGGCTGGCGATGGCGCGGCTGCGCGGCGGGGAGCTGTTCCGGCTCTACACGCGCTACGAATCGGGGGAGCCGGTGTTCGCCGATCTGCGGACGCGGATCGAGGAGCGGATCGTGACGGAGAGCCGCCGCCTGGAGCGGATGAAAGTGTCCTACGGGCGGCTGGTCGATCGCTGGCGGGCGACGGCGGAAGTGGAGGCGTAGACGGTCGCCGGCGATTTCACGCCCGGGCTTTCGGATCGAGGACATCGCGCAGACCGTCGCCGACGAGATTGAAGGCGAAGACCGTCACCAGCAGCGCGAGACCGGGACCGAGTGAGTACAGGGGGACCGTGGTCAGGTGGACGGTCCCCTCGCGGATCATCTGCCCCCAGGTTGGGGTCGGCGGGGCCACGCCGAGACCGACGAAGCTGAGACTGGCCTCGAGGCGGATGGCCGAAGCCGTCCACAGGCTGCCGTAGACGAGCAGATCGCCGCCGACGTTGGGGAGGATGTGGACGCGCAGCAGCCGCCCGTCGCGGACTCCGATCGAGCGCGCCGCTTCGACGAACTCCTTGCCTTTGATGGCCAAGGTGGGACCATAGGCGATTCGCGCAAAACGGGGCGCGATGGTGAGACCGATGGCGAAGATCATCTTCCAGAGCCCGGGGCCGAGCACCGCCAGCACGAGCAGGCCGGTGATGAGATCGGGAAAGGCGAGGAGCACATCGGTGAGGCGCATCAGCGCGCTGTCGATCTTGCCCCCAAAGTAGCCGGCCACGACACCAATCGCCGTGCCCAACGCCCCACCGATGAGCACGGAGAAGATGCCGACCATGAGCGCGATGCGGGCGCCGTAGATGACGCGGGAGAGGATGTCGCGGCCCTTGTCGTCCTGACCTAAGGGATAGGCGGCGCTTGGTGGCGCGAGGCGGTCGCTCACGCTTTGATCGAGGGGATCGTGCGGAGCGAGGAGGGGAGCGGCGAGCGCGATGACGACGATCGCCACAATGAGCACGACGCCGACGACCGCGGTGCGGTTGCTGGTAAAGGTGCGCAACGCGCGCTCGCGCTGGGATATGAGGCGGGGGGCACCGGGTGAGGCGAGGGTTGGCTGGCGCGGCGCTCCGGCATCGGCAAGGGCATCCACGCTCATCAGCCGTACCTGACGCGGGGGTCGACGAAGGTGTAGATGATGTCGGTGATGAGATTGACGATGACGATGATCAGGGCGTAGACGACCATGATCGATTGCAGGGTGGTGTAGTCCTTCTGCTTGGTGGCGCCGACCATGAGCTTTCCCAACCCGGGCCGGGCGAAGACTTCTTCGACCAGCACCGAGCTGCCGATGAGACTGATAGCAAAGATACCGACCAGCGAGACGATGGGAATGAGGGCGGCGCGCAGCGCGTGGCGCACCAGCACGACCTGCTCGTGCAAGCCTTTGGCGCGCGCAGTGCGGATGTAATCGTCGCTGAGGATGGTGAGGACGACGGAGCGGGTCATGCGCGCGATGTAGGCCGTCTCGATGAGCCCCAGGGTGAGTGCGGGAAGCACGAGGTAATGCAGATTGCGGGCAGGCTCCGAGAAGGGCGCCGATCCGACCGCGGGAAAGAGATCGATCTTCACCGCGAAGAAGAAGATCAGGATGATCCCGAGATAGAAGGCGGGGAACGAGAGCCCGACGAGCGAGACGATGCGGCCGACATAATCGGTGGCGGTGTTGCGGCGGACGGCGGTGATCACCCCGGTTGGGATACCGAGCAGGAGGCCGACGAGTGTGGCGGCGATGGTCAGCTCCAGCGTGTAGGGCAGAACGAAGGCGATCTGCTCGATGACGGGAGTCTCCGAGATCAGGGAGCGTCCCAGATCGCCGCGGGCGAGATCGCCGAGGAAGCTGAAGTATTGCTTCCAGAGCGGCTCGTTGAGACCCATACGCTCCCGCAGCGCGGCAACCGCGTCGGCCGAGGCGTAGTCTCCGAGCGCCGCGACGGCCGGATCACCCGGCGCGACGCGGACGATGATGAAGATGATGGTGAAGACGGCGAGCAGGGTGGGGACCGCCAGCGCCAGGCGCCGCCCGATATGGCGGACCATGCGGTTAGCGGTCCCAGCCGGATATCGTGTCCCGGCGTTTCGTGACTACCGCTCCACGGTCGTGAGCTCGGTGATCTGCGGGTAGAGGGCTGGGATCGAGATCAGCTCGTGCCCGTAATCGACACCCTGGGCGCGGGCATAGACCAAGTTCTGCATGTAGAGTGGGAGCGCGGCCAGATCCTTCTGAATTTGGATGTTGGCCCGCCGCCAGAGCTCCGCCTGGGCCTCGGGGTCGGTTTCGGCCCGCGCCGACTCGATCAGATCGTCGACCCCGGAGTAGTGAGCGAAGTTGGTGATGGGGGAGGCGCCGTCGACGACGATCGAGTCGGAGTGGAAAAAGTTGGTGAGATAGACGTCGGCGTTGGGGCGGAAAGCGACGTAGATGACGATCGGATTGACGTCTTCGCGAATCTGCTCGTGCATCGTGGCGTGATCGACGACGGTCAGATTGAGGGTGATGCCGATCTCCGCCAGCTCGGCCTGAAGCACCTCGTAGTTGGCACGGTAGTCGGTCATCTCCGACGTGACGAGATCGATGGTGAAGCCATCCGGATGGCCGGCCTCGGTCAGCAGCTCCCGCGCCCGCTCCAGATTCTGCTCGTAGACGACTCCGGCGGCGGCGGCTTCCTCGGCGGTCAACCCGCCCGGCATCTGTTGGGCCGGGACGACCGAGTAGATGTTCTCCGAGACCGGCGCCCCGCGCAGCGCGGCGTGCTCGTCGGGGCTGACGGCGAGGGCGATCGCCTCGCGCACGAGGGGATCGTCGAGCGGTTCCTGGGTCACGTTGAGGTTGATGAAGACGGCCTCGGCGACACCGAAGACATCGGCGATGAGATTACCCTCGGCGTTGATGCGTTCGACCCACTGGGCTTCGTTGAGCCCGGCGGCAACATCGAGCTCGCCGGCTTGCAGACCGAGCTCGCGGCTGGAGGTGTCCGGCATGTAGCGAACCTCGACCCCGCCGAGCTTGGGAGCGCCGCGGAAATAGTCGTCGTTGGCGACGAGGACGACGCTGTTCTGGGGGGTGTAGTTCTCGAACATGAACGGCCCGGTGCCGACGGGATGGGTCTTGAACGCCTCATCGCCCATCGCGTCGACCGCCTGAGCACAGACGATGAAGCCACCGGAGTAGTTGGCGACCTTGGGCAGGAAGAGGATGTCGGAGAGCGGGGAGTCCATGGTGATGGCGACGGTGTAATCGTCGACCTTCTCCACGGTCATCCCGGCGTAGTCACCGGCGAAGGCGGAGCGCTCGCTATCGGCCGACTTCTGCAAGGAGGAGACGACGTCGTCGGCGGTCAGCTCGTAGGCCTCGGAGTCGGGACCGGGGTGACACATCACTCCTTCCCGAATCTGGAAGGTCCAGACCTGTTTGCCGTCGACGGTTTCCGGCTCCGGGATGGCGGTGGCGAGATCGGGCTCGATCTCGGCGCTGTTGCCGGGTACGAAGCGGACCAGCCCGTTGAAGACCATATCGACGACGGTGCGGTCCTGAGTGCCGGAGGCGAAGTGGGGATCGAGCGTGGCCAGATCGGCGGCATTGACCCCGAAGCGCAGGGTGGGGCGGTCGCCTTCCTGTGCGGTCGCTCCTCCGACGAACCCTGAGAGGGTCGCCGAGATCAGCATGACCACGGCGAGTGCGGCCGCGATGTATCGTCGTCTCGTCATGAGTGTGACCTCCTGGTCTGTAGCGTCCTGCCGTCATGGTACGACGGCGGCGTCGGGTGTCGCTGCCCTCGCCTCCGAGGGTGCTGCAAGAGCGATGCCAGTCGCCAAATGCCAGA
>JACCXM010000460.1 GCA_013697005.1 Chloroflexia bacterium
AGGGCCAGCCCGAAAACGAGATAGCGGTCCTCGCCGACGTTGTGGTTGGCGAGGAAGTCGTTGCCGATCTGCTCGCCGAAGGCGTTGAGCGGCCCGGTCAACCGTTCGGCCAGGATGCGGTCGAATGAGCCGATGATCAAGGCGCCAATCACCGCGCCGTAGACATTTCCGATCCCGCCCAGGATGACCGCGGAGAGAATCAGGATCGAGAGCGTAAACTCGAACTGGCTCGGGTGAACGTACTGGAACGCCGCCGAGTAGAGCGAACCGGCAAACCCGGAAAATGACGCGCCGAGGGCGAAGGCCCACAGTTTGGTCCGGGTCAGGTTGATACCCATGCTGGAGGCCGCCAGCTCATCCTCGCGCACGGCCTGCCAGGCGCGGCCGAGCCGGGAGTCATACATGCGCAAAATGATGAACACCGAGAACATCCCGATCACCAGAATCAGCCAGTACCAGTTGCGCTGGTCGGTCTGACCGAAGCTCAGCGGCCCGAGTGCCGGCGGCTTGGCGATGGGGTTGATGCCGCGCGTACCCCCGGTCAGCGGCACGGCGTTGAGGAAAAAGTTCGGTACGATCTCGCCGAAACCGAGCGTGACGATGGCGAGATAGTCCCCCCGCAAGCGCAGCGTCGGCGCCCCCAGCAACACCCCGAAGATGGCCGCCACGACGAATGCGACCACCAGCGCCGGCCAGAACTGTTGAAAAAATGGGGGAATCCAGCCCGCGCGTACGAACACCGATCCCGGCGATGTCAGAAAGCCGACGGTATAGGCGCCGATCGCGAAGAAGGCCGCGTATCCCAGATCGAGCAGACCGGCATAGCCGACGACGATATTGAGACCCATCGCCAACACCGCGTAGATGCCGATCGGGAGCAGTGCCCCCATCAGCCGCAGCCCGAGCGCCTGGTCGATGAATGGGTAAATAAAGAGAAACGCGGCCGCTATGGCGAATCCCGCCAACTCCCGCCGCGTGCGGCCGCTCGCGGCGTAAGCGGGAGCGGGACTTCCCCCAACCGTCTGGGTCTGGACAAGGTTAGCCATGGGCGCCTCCTAGACCTTTTCGGGAACGGCTTCGCCAAGGAGACCGGTCGGCCGGAAGATCATCACCAGGACGAGCACACCGAAGATCATCAACGGGGTCCACTGGGCGCCCCACCACGGGACGTACTGTTGCAGGAATCCATCGCTCATCGACCAGACCAGTCCGATGATCAGACCACCCAGCACCGCGCCGTTGAGATTCCCGATGCCGCCCAGCACCGCCGCGGTGAAGGCAAACAATCCGTAGCGAAATCCCATCTGAAAGCGCGCGGTATTGGTGTAGTAGGCAATGATGAATCCGGCCGCGCCCGCCAAAACCCCGCCGACCAGAAAGGCCGTGGCGATCGTGCGGTTGACGTCGATCCCCATCAGGGCCGCCGCGCCGCGATCCTGGGCCACCGCGCGCATCGCTTTGCCAGTGCGGGTCCGGTAAACGAGCCAGGAGAGACCGAGGAGGAGCGGAATGGTCAGAAGAATGACCGCCAGATCGAGTACCCGAAAACGCAGTCGTGTTTCCAGCCCAAACCAGTCGGTGAGAATGTTGATCGCGCGGACGTCGGTCGGGATCAGCTCCGGAGGCAGGATCGTATTGGAGCCCTTCCAGTAGATGCCGATGCCTTGCAGGATGAAACTGATGCCGATCGCGGCGATGAGGGGAGCCAACCGGGGCGAGTTGCGTAATCGCTGGTACACGATCCGGTCGATGCTCCAGTTGAGGGCGCCGCTGAATAGCATGGCGGCCAGCATCGCCACGAGCGAGACCAGCGCGATCTGCCACCAGGGAGCCCCGCTCGCGATGCCAAATGAGCCGACCGCGGTGAGCGCCAGGAACGCCCCCATCATGAACACTTCACCGTGGGCGAAGTTGATGAGCTCGACGATACCGTAGACGAGGGTGTAGCCCAGCGCGATCAGGGCGATCAACGCGCCGTTCGTGATTCCCAGAATCAGATACTGGGTAAAGAGCGTCCCGTTGAAGTCCATGCCGTCCTCAGCGTCGCGTTTGCCTCGCTTGGGCGCCGGCCTGCTGGATAGCGCGAGCGGGTCCGGGCTGATCCCGGACCCGCTCGTCTTTTAGCTCAGGAGTACCGGCTAGACGCCGATCCCCTCGAGGAACGCGAAGTCAAGATTGCCTTCGGCGTTCGGCTTGATCTCATTGACCACCATCGTCAGGGCATCGGTGTCACCCGTCTCGGTGAACGCCCAGGTGATGCCGAGTAAGCTCTTGAAGTTCTCGGTCGCGAAGAGCGCGTCCAGAATCGCGGCGCGGTCCTTCTCCTGGACCGCATCGATCGCCTGGATCACGGCGACCATGCATTCGTACCCGTAGACCGCGTACGAATCCGGTGAGTGACCCAGAATCTCGGTGATGCGGGTCGCGTAGTCGGCGCCGGGACCCGTCAGCTCGGCGGGCGGGAAACCGGCGAAGGTTACGAACGCGCCTTCGGCGGCATCGCCCGCGCCATCGATGAACGCCTGGTTGATGAGCCCGTCGGCGCCCATGAAGACGACCTGATCTCTCGGCATCAGCGAGCGCATGTCGAGCAGCACTTTCGCCGGATTCTGGTCGACCGTGGCGCCGACGTAGACGATATCCGGGCCCATGTCCGCGACCTTCGTCATGAGCGCTTGATAGTCGGGAGCCTTGGGGTCATACCCCTCGGCGCCGAGAATCTCGCCACCGAGCTCGGCGAAGGCGTTGTTGAAGACCTGCGCCACGCCGTGCCCATACAAGCTCTGGTCGTCGAGCACGTATGCCTTGCGCAACGCCTTCGATTCGTAGGCCCAGTTGGCGGCGGCAACGCCCTGAATGTCATCCGCGGGGACCGAGCGCATGTAGTTGCGTTTGCCACTCGGGTAATAGGTGTCGGGCTCACCCTCTTCGGTGGCGCCTTCGATCGCCTTGGTCAGACCGGGATAGGTATTGGCGTAGGAGATCATCGCCATCCCGGCCTCGTTCATGATCGGAATCGAGATCTTGGCCGCGCCGGAGTTGTAGGTCGCCATGTACACCACGGCGTCGGGATCGGAGATGACAGTGTTCGCGTTTGCCGATTCAACGCCGGCATCCCAACCGCCATTGTTCGCGGCGATGCCGTCGTCGAGGGCCTCGTACTCCAACGCGAAACCGCCCGCGGCATTGCCGAAATCGCTCAGCGCCATGCGGACCGCTTCAACCGCGTCACCACCGGTCTGATCCATGGCGCCGGTCAACGGCCATGACGAGTAGATGCGGATCACGCCCTTGTCGGTCGTCGTGATGTGCTCGATGTCCGGGTTGCCAATCGACGTGGCACTCTCATCCTGCGCGGCGGCCAGACCGACCCGGGAAAGCCCCGAGGCGACCGCGGAGCCGGTGACGCCGAGTGCGAAGGCACGTACCATGAATGTGCGGCGGTCGATCGCGCCCCGCTGCAACTGATCCAGCAACTTCTCGAACTTGAAGCGGTTATCCATTCGCGAGTCCTCCATAAACGAACACGCACCGGCTTCATCGCCGGCATCAACGCATGCGCCCGCGCCCGATCCGGGCGCCTATCGGCAAGTATCAGGACAGGCATGTCAAACACACGCGCTGCCCGGCCCCGACCTGGGACCACAATTCGGACGTTGCCGGAGCATATCCCAGCGCGTGGGGCATGTCAATTTAACGAAGTCGACATTCGACTCAATAGGCCGGTACGTAATCCGCGTCCGGCGGCCGGATTCCGCCCTGCGGCGGGGCGTAACCGCGCTCGGCAAGGGTGGCGACCACGGACTCGATGACGTCGTCCGGCGTCGATGCGCCCGCCGTGACGCCCACCACGGCGACCTCGTTCAGCCAGTCGTCGTCGATGTCTTCGGGCCGTTCGATGTGGTACGAGCGGACCCCCAGTGCGTTGCCGACCTCCGCCAGCCGCGCGGTATTGGAGCTCTTGCGGCCGCCGATCGCCAGAATGAGATCGACCTGATCCTGCTCGACCAGCCGTTTCAGCGCGTTCTGCCGTTCGGAGGTGGGTTCACAAATCGTGTTGCAGAGGCGGAACTCGCCGCCTTCGGGCATCACCATGCCCTGCAACGTCTGCGCGAACGTCATGAGCTCGTCGACATTCTTGGTGGTCTGGGAGACCACCGCGACCTTGCGCGGTGGAGTGATCACCCCATCCCCGGTCGCGCCGCGCGGCGCGTTCCAGGGGAGATCGGCAATCTTTTTGACGGCGACCGCTTTCGATGTCCCCGCCCAACCGATGACGCTGCGCACCTCGGGGTGGTACGAGTCGCCGTATACGACCAGGAAATACCCCTGTCGCACCAGCTTTTGCGCCAACCGCTGGACTTTGGTGACCAGCGGGCACGTCGTATCGATCAGCTCCAGCCCCGCGTTCGCGGCCTCTCCCGCCAGGTGCGGACCCATGCCGTGCGCGGTAATGGCAATCCGCCGGAAACCCCGGTTCGCGGCCTCCTCGACCGATGCCGCGCCCGAGATGCCGCGCTCGCGCAAGCGCTCCACGACCTGCGGGTTGTGGATGACATCGCCGATCGGGGCGATCGGTCCCGTGCTCTCGGCCGCCGCTTCGACGATTTCAAGGGCGCGGCGCACGCCCCAGCAATAGCCAAGTTCCTGGGCCACGGCCACACGTTTACCGGAAAGTGGTGTCGCGGGAGATCGGGTCATGTCCTGGGCGGGGGCAATAGCGTGTACGGCTGACAAGCGTTCGTTCCTTGGGTCGGTTCTCGATGGAGCGATGCCCACTTGGCAACGCCCGGGAGCAAAGGAAAGTATAGTCTCCCCCACTGGCGCGAGACGTAGCGCGTGCGGCCCGGCGCTCCCGCGGCGGACGAAATCGCCGGCCGGGGATGATTGCTGGCATCGAGAGCTGTTGCGGTCGATCCGCGCCCCCGCGGCAGGGTCGAGCAATGGGATGCCAGTCAGACACAGGAGCAAGGGACCATGCGACGGGCAGAGGA
>JACCXM010000461.1 GCA_013697005.1 Chloroflexia bacterium
GGCTTGGCCCTGGCCTACCAGATCGCCCTCGGCATCGGCCTCCACAACCTCGGCGAGGGGTTGGCGATCGGGGCGGCCTTCGCCCTCGGCGAGGCGGCCCTCGGCGTCTTCCTGATCCTGGGCTTCACCCTCCACAACGTCACCGAGGGGATCGGCATCGCCGCCCCGGTCGTCCGCGACCGGCCGGCCCTGCCCCACTTCCTGGCCCTCGCCGCCCTGGCCGGCGCCCCGGCGATTCTCGGCACCTGGATCGGCGCCTTCGTCTACTCGCCGTTCTGGACCACGATCTTTCTCGCGATCGGCATCGGCGCCATCCTGCAGGTGATCGTCGAGGTCTCGCGGCTGATCCGGCGGGCGCAGGAGCGGGCCGGCGAACCGGCGCTGACCTGGGCCACCTTTGGTGGGGCGGCCGCGGGGATCGCGGTGATGTACCTTACCGCCCTGTTGGTCGCGGCCTGACGATGGAGCAGCGCATGACCGATACCGAAACCGATAACGCAACGACCGTCACGATCTCGCCGGGGATCACGATCACCCCTGCCATGCAGGATTACCTGAAAGCGGTCTACCAGCTCGGCGAGATGGGCCCTGTCGCCACGCAGCAATTGGCGGAGGCGCTGGGTGTGGCGGCGCCATCCGCGACGAATATGGCGAAGCGGCTGCACGAGCTGGGACTGCTCACCCACGCGCCCTATCACGGTGTCACCCTGACCCCGGCGGGACGACAAGCCGCGCTCGACGTCGTCCGCCGCCACCGCCTGCTGGAGACCTATCTGGCGGAAGCGGTTGGGCTCGGCTGGGATGAAGTCCACGACGAGGCGGAGCGGCTGGAGCATTACCTCTCGGAGCGGCTCGAGGCCCGGCTCGACTCGCTGCTCGGGTTTCCCGCGACCGATCCCCACGGCGACCCGATCCCGCGCACGGGAGCCGACCTCGCTCAGGGGCCGACGCTGTTGCAGACCCCCGCCGGTGCGGAGGGCACGGTCAGCCGTGTCTCGGACCGCGACCCGGAGCAACTCCGCTACCTCGGCGCGCTCGGGATCGTACCCGGGGCGCGTGTGGCGGTCGTGGAGCATCTCCCCTTCGAAGGGCCGGTGCGGGTGCGGGTCCTCACCAGCGGCAACGCGCGCGGCAAAGAGCACGTGCTGGGCCGGGTGCTGGCGGGGGCGGTGCGGTTGGCGAGCTGAAACCCTCACCCCAACCCCTCTCCCGTCGAGCCGGGAGAGGGGCTTTTGCGTGCTTCGCCGCGCTCATTCGTCAGATAAGACCATGCTGATGGGCGTACGCGGTCGCCTTGGCCCGCGAGTCGACCCCAAGCTTGGTGGTGAGGTTGGCGACGTGGCTCGCCGCCGTGACCGGGCTGATGAAGAGCAGCTCGCCGATCTCGCGGTTGCTCTGTCCCGCGGCGAGCAAGCGCAGCACCTCCAGCTCGCGTTCGGTCAAGCTGTGCGCGGCGGCACTGCTCGCGGTGGGGAGCGTCGCTATCTCGGGGGATCCAGCGGAGACGGCAAGCGCGACGGCCTCGTCCATCGCCTGCCGCTGTGAGAGCGCGCGGCCCGCCGCGGCGGCGGCGGCGCAGCCTTCCGCTCCCAATGCGTTGCGCAGGATCTCCATGGTCGGCACGAAGTAGGCGATGTCCGACGGCGATGCGGGCACGCCAACGGCATCACGCAAGACTGAGGTTGCCCCGAACAGCCGTGCCGCCCGCTCCTCGCGCCCGGTCTCGGCGCCGAGCCGCGCCTGACCCTCCAAGGCGTCGATGACATCGCCCACGTTTCCTCGATCGTGCGCGAGGTCGAGACTTTCGCCGAACACGAGCGCGGCGCGGCGGGAGTCGCCGGCATCGAGCAGCGTGTGCCCCAATGCGTTGAGACCGGCCACCACCAGCGACGCGTCGCCAAGCTCTCGCGCCAGCGCCAGCGCTTCCTCGATCCGCGGCGCCGCCGTCGCTCCTTCACGTCGCAGCCGGGCGATCTGGGCCAGATTGTGCAGGGCGAAGAGCGTCGCGCGCGGTTCGTGCGCGGCGCGGGCGACGGCCAGGCTCGCCTCAAAGTGGGTCACCGCCTGTTCGTGATCGCCCAGCTCCATCGCCTGCACGCCGAGATTGTTGCGCGCCGTGGCCTCGGCCACCTGATTCCCAAGCTCCCACGCCAGCGCCAACGCCTGCTCGTGCCAGCGCATCGCCGGCGCAAAATCGCCCTCGTACCAGGCCATCGTGCCCGCGCCGCTCAACACCTGGAGGCGATCGGCCGCTGATGCCGCGCCATCGAGCGCCAGCGCGGTTTCCAGCCAGCGCCGTCCCTCGCGGTAATGGGCGTGCTCTTCCCAGAACGGCCAGAGCATCCCCGCCAATTGGAGGAGGCGTGGCGCGTCGCCCTGCTCCGTCAGCCAGGACAACGCTGTCCGCAGGTTGGCATGGTCTCGTTCCAGCCGCTCCAGCCAGACCGCGTCATCCGGGCCGTGGATCATCGGTCCGGCCTGCGCGGCCAGGGCGAGACACCAGCACGCGTGCCGGTGGCGGACAGCATCCTCCTCCGCGCTCGCCGCCAACTGCTCCAGAGCGAACTCCCGGATCGTTTCCAGCATGCCGTAGCGTGGCTCGCCGCCGCAATCGCCCTCGTACCAGATAAGGCTCTTGGCGACCAGAGAGCTGATCCCCTCCAGGACGTCAGCTTCTTCGGCATTACCGGCCGCGGCGGCCGCCTCGACCAAGAACCCGCCGACGAAGACGGCCAGCCGCTGCACCAGCGCTTGCTCGGCCGCGTCGAGCAGGTCGTAGCTCCAGGCGATCGCCGCACGCATCGTTTGCAGACGAGCCGGCTGATCGCGCGGGCCGCTGGTCAACAGCGGCAGGCGAGTTGTACCCGGCTCGTCGAGCCGGCTTCGCATGGCGCGGGGAGAGAGGTGATTGACGCGCGCGGCCGCGAGCTCGATCGCCAGGGGCAACCCGTCCAGACGATGGCAGATAGCGCCGATGTCCGTCAGCACCTCGGCGGTCAGGTCGAATCCAGGCTGCGCCGACTGTGCGCGTTGCACGAACAGCCTTACAGCATCACCGCGCGGCATTTCACCCAGCGGCAGCGGCGCGCTGACATCGGGGAGCGACAACGGCGGCACCGCGAATTCCTGCTCGCCGGACAGGCGCAGCGCGACCCGGCTGGTGACGAGGATGTTCAGCCCTGGACAGGCCGCCAGCAGATCGGTGATCGCCGCCGCGGCGGATACGAGATGTTCGAAGTTGTCGATCACCAGCAGCAGCGCGCGATCGCCGACGAGTCGCGCCAGCCGTTCCAGGGAGAAATCGCCCCCGGACTCTCGGCCCCCTAATGCCTGGAAGATGGTGATCCCCACGCGCTCCGGAGCGCCGAGCGCGGCCAGGG
>JACCXM010000467.1 GCA_013697005.1 Chloroflexia bacterium
CGTATGGACTCTACATCAGGGTCGGCATCCCGGTGACGCTGCTGGCGGTCCTCCTGTCGCTGCTCACGCTGAATCTGGAACGGCTCATCGTCGGCGCCTTTGCGTGAGAGCTACGGTTGCCTTCTCGCAGTGGCTCCCACGGTTCCGATAACTTGCCCATGCCTCGGCGAGGCACCACCGGTGGAAGAAAGCGCTCGTCGCTCCTGCATGCCGGGACCATTTTCACAGCCCGGCCTAGCCCGTTGAACAACGCCTCGGGTGACGCACCTCTGGGATCCGGAGCGCGTGATGGGCCAGTGGTTGGCGGACGATCAGAACCTCGATCTTGGGAATACCGTTGCGATCGTGTGGGATGCGTTTCTCCTGTTTGGCCCGGAGGCGACCTGGGACAGCGCACCGACAGACCTCCTCGCCTGGGGCGCTCCTATTGTCGGCCGCGTCCCGGAGTTGATGGACGCGCTGGTACCGCTTCTTGAGGAGGCAACAGAGACGGCGGCACCGACGACACCAGCGCGCATCATCGGTGATCGAAAGGAGATGGTCCGTGTCCACTACGCGCGCTTCGTCGCCGCCTGAGGCGGTCGGCGATGCAGGCCCGGACCCCGGGTTGGCGATGGAAGCACGTCGCCTCCATCGCAGCCTGATCGAAGCGGTGCTCGCGACGGGATCGGTCCCGTCGGTCCGCGAGCTGGCTGATCGCCTCGGGACGACGGAGGATGCCATCCATTCAGGGCAGGCCGAGTTGGCCATCGCGGATTACGTAGCCCTTGATGACCGCGGCCAGGTCTCGTGTCTCTACCCCTTCTCGACCACGCCTACATCGCACGTCATCGTCATCAATGGACAGCCGCAGTACGCCATGTGTTCCATCGATGCCCTCGGGATGCCCGCGATGCTCGGTCAGGCACTGGATATCGCCGCAGGCTGTGCGGTGTGCGACCGTCCGATCACATTCCGTGTTGCCCCCGGCACGATTGTGGCAGCCACCCCCTCAGAGGCGATGGTCGTGGCTCGTCCCGATGAGGCTGAACCGGCCTTTGCGACCTGTTGTCCCTTTACGGTCTTCGTCTGCGGCCAGGAGCACGCCGATCAATTCATGCGCCGGATCGCCGGCACCCAGGGGCTCCCCCTCACTGAGGCGCTCAGGCACGCCGAGGAGATCTTCGGCAGCCTGCTAACTGAGGTGATACCAGCCAGCCGGCCCCGTGGAAGGCGTTGGGGACAGTCTCGTGATGCCTAACATGCAGTCCAAGCCGATCCTCTACACCCAAGCTGACTGTGCCGAAAGCGCGAAGGTCCGCTCCTGGCTCACCGATCACGGCATCGACTTCACTGAGCGAGATGCGAGTGCTGATGTGGAGGCAGCCCAGACTCTTGCCGCCACTGGTACGTTTGCCACGCCCCTCCTCGTCACGGAGAAAACGAAGGTGCTGGGGTTTCGGCCAGAGGCACTTGAAGTCGCTCTTCAGCTGTCTGGATAGGCGCCATCACATCACTCCTAGAATGAACTCGGCCGCCTGTGCTCTATCGATTCGTCCGATGCGGGTGTATAATGTTCAACTGATCCTCTTCATAGTTCCTCTGCGTCGTCTCGTCGTTCGCGTCATCAGGAGGTACGTTTCGTGGATATCCCCAGGATCGACCAGCCCGGTTCCTCACCGTCGGACGGTCTCTCCCGACGCACCGTCGTAAGTGCCAGCGCTACCGGTCTCGCCTTGGCGCTGCTGGCCCGCAGCATCAGCCAGGCTTCCGCCCAGGACGCAACGCCCGCCGCCGAGGGTGGAATGCCGGCTGGCATCGCCGCCACGCCGCTGACCAACATCCCCATTCCCACCGCCGACGTTCCGGCGGGCGGGTTCACCTTGAGCATTGCCCGCCTCACCTTTGAGGTCGGCTCGGTGTCTCCGGAGAGCACATTGGCCTACCCCGAAATTGCCTATGTCGAGTCGGGCACCCTGATGTGTCCGGGCGGGGCTCCCCGGTACATCATCGCCGCCGACGGCAGCGTACGGGAGATCGGTGAAGGGGAGTTCCCAGTCAACACCGGCGAGGCGATCTACGTTCCACCGGAAGTACTCGACGGCGGCCGCAACGATGGGCCAGACACGCTCTCGCTGCTCATCATCGATCTCCTTCCGATGGAAGAGATGGCGACGCCCTCGGCGTAGACCGCTCATCGGCTCGCGGAGTCGCATCGCACGGCGTCGCGAGCCCATCGTCCTCCCTCTCACCGCAACCAGGCGCTCGAGGCGAACGCCGGAATCGAGCCGAGCTGAAGGATACGGACCATGAGCACTGTGACTTCTCGTGTCCATCGCCGCCAGCTCCTGCGAGCAGGGGCGGCCGGCGGTCTGGCTGCGGCGCTCGGCGCCTCTGCGGTCCCGGTGCAAGTCGGCGCCGAGGAGGTGCTGATGACCGCCTATGGTGCCGGAGTCAATCTGAAACTGATGCCCGACGTCGACGGCGCCCCCGTGGTGCCGATGCGCGAGTCGTTCGCGTTCGATCCCATCTATGCCCAATGTATTGTCGAGGACAACGCCGAGCGCTTCGCGATGGACACCTTCGAGATGGGCCGGGTCGTGATTGAGCCCCATCAGTTCTTCATGGCCATGTATGCCGATAGCGTGGGACTGGATGAGATCCGGCAGAACGCGAACGGATCGTGGACCGCAACAATGCTCGGCTCACTCTTCTGCACGACCTTCGCCGGTACGTCCAGCGTTGCGGTCGGCTCCCGAGAGGCCAAAGAGCATGCCAAGTTCTTGATCGAGGCGACGGACGGCGGTGTCGGTGGCGGGGCGCCGCCGGACACCTTTGCCTTCACCGTCTACTTCGACTCGGACGAGGCGCCGGTCAACCACGGCATCTTCGGCCCCGAGTTCACCTTCACCGGAGAGATGGTCGCCGGCAAGATCACCATCGGCAAACCGATCGGGTTGACCGTGGCGGAAACGGCGCCATGAACGTGGAAGTCGCCGCGGGCGCCGGGGCTCGGACGACGCGGACGCCGAGTGCCGTGTCCGGGCGTAGCACGTTTCCGCATCAGTACTCGCGGCGAGCGCTCCTCGGTTCGGCGCTCGCCGCAAGCGCGTCACTGGCGTTCCCCACCGCGGCTCTGCACGCGGCGGCATCGCAGTCGCAGTCCGAAGTCACGCCTGGACTCTGGCGTACCTGGCTGCTGACCTCAGGTGACGAGGTGCGACCGGCAAAGCCAGCGGCACCCACTCCGGAGGAGCTCAGCGAGCTAGTCGAGCTTCAGGGGCAACGAACGGCTTCGACCCTCGCGACCATCGCGCCATGGGACGATCCGACGGCCGTCCTGCCCTGGACGAACCTCACCCTCGACCTCATCCGAGTCCACACGCCGAATCCCGTCCGCGCCGCACGCGCGCTGGCTCTCCTGCATGTTGCGCTCTATGACACCCTGGTGGCGACTGCGGATGCGCGGTCGACCTACCCGCATCCAGCTCCGATGTCGGATAACGCCGTCGTGCCCCTGGGAAGCTCGGTATCGGGGATGTCGTCGTTCCCATCAGACCACGCTGCCGTGGCAGCAGCCGCCTCGACGGTGCTCACCTATCTCTTCCCCAAGGAGTCCGCCGCAACGTTTGCCGCGCTTGCAGACCAGGCGGCAACGAGTCAGCTTCTGGCCGCACGTGCTTTCCGCAGTGATATCGAAGCCGGGCAAGCGATCGGGCGCGCTGTCGGCGAGCGCGCGGTGGCCCGTGGCAAAGTGGACAGGGCGAGCACCTCGTGGGATGGTTCGGGTCGGCTCACTGATCCCGGCTCCTGGCAACCAACGCCACCTGGCTATTTCCAGCAACCTGCGGAACCGCTTGCCGGAACGTGGCGGACATGGATTCTGTCGAGCGGCGACCAATATCGGCCGCCCGCGCCACCCGCGTTTCGCTCGCCGAGCTGGGAGGCGGAACTGGCCGGGGTGCAGGAGGCCGTTGCGCGGCGCACCCCCGAGCAGGAAGCCGCCGTCCGGTTCTGGGCCGGTGGCCCGGGAACGGTCACGCCGGCCGGATTGTGGATTGAGATCGCGCGCAACCTGATCGTCCGCGATGGGCTGGATCCCGCGCACGCGGCACGAGTGCTGGCGCTGACGAGCGTGGCCATGGCCGACGCCTTCATCTGTTGCTGGGATGCCAAGTACACCTACTGGACGGAGCGGCCGATCACGGCCGACCCAGAGTTAGACGTGCTGATCCCGACGCCGCCGTTCCCTTCGTATACCTCAGGCCACTCCACGATCTCGACCGCCGCGGCGACGGTGCTGGGCTATCTCTTCCCAGCCGATGAAGCCGATCTCGCCGCGCGAGCCGATGAGGCCAAGAGTTCCCGTCTGTGGGCCGGCATCCACTTCCCGATCGACAACGAGATGGGGGCGCTGGGTGGCGGCATGATCGGGCGCCTCGTGGTGGTTCGCGCTCGGGAGGATGGTGCCAACTAGGTTGCTCAAGGTCTCGTCGTGGGCTGCTGCGCCATGGAAGGATCACAAGGAGGTGATGCCTTTGGGGGAACTATCCGGCACGAACTCAAGCCCCTTCGTCGCGATGCACGACTCACCCAGGAGGACAACCGTGTCACACGACCAATCACCCAGCACGAATGCACCCATCAGTCGTCGCACGGCACTCCGAGTCGGGGCGGCTGCCAGCGCCGCAGGGGTGGGGATGACGGTCGCCGCAGTCGGTCCCGTGCGTGCCGCCCAGGACGCCACGCCAGCCGGGATGCAGAGCGAGCAGCTCGAGGTCGTCTTTACGCCGGTCGACCCGGTCACCATCACCCTTGCTGGCGGTGGGCCGCCGCAACGGGGCGATTACTTCTATGTCGACGGGGCAATCTACGCCGCCGATGACGTCAACGGCACGCAGATTGGCATGTACCACTGCTTTGGCGCTTGGACCTCCGCCGCCGATGCCACCGACGCGCCCTATATGCGCCTCACCACGGTGCAGTTCCTGATGGATGAGGGATCGATCATGGGTCTCATCAACGAGATTGGTCCCGATGATAGCGCCCGTATTGTGGGGGCGGTGCAAGGCGGCACCGGGCGCTTTACGAGTGCCCTGGGGACGTTCCAACAACTCCCGGGGCCAAGCGCAGCAGAAGGAACGATGGCGACGCCAGGTCCCGGCACGCCAGCAGCCGGGCAAAACGTGGTGCGGGCGGTCTTCGAGCTCATGCTACCGCAGGGCAGTTAGGAGGAGACCGATGGGCACTCCGGGACCAGCGGGGCTCTCCCGCCGGGGAACACTCAAACTCGGCGTGGCCGTGGCCGGGGGACTCGCGGCGGGATCCCCGCTCACCAGGCAGGGAACCACGGCGCAGGAGGAGAAACTGACCGCCTCGGGCGGTGGGGTCAATCTCAAGCTGATGCCGGATGTGGAGGGGGCGCCGACAGTACCACTCCGGGAGTCGTTCAGTTTTGACGCCCGCTACGCCCAATGCATCATCGAGGACAACCCCGAACCCTTCTCCATGGACACATACACCATGGGCAAGGTCGTGATTGAGGCCCACAGCTTCTTTATGGCCATGTATGCCAACGAGGTCAGCCTGGTCAGCATCCGTGACGCGGGGAACGGCACGCGGGTCGCGAAACTGACCGGAGCCCTGGGGTGCGCCACCGAAGCCGGTACGGCCAGTGGGCGGGTAGGGTCGCGGGAGGCGGAGGAGCCGGCGTTCTTCGAGATCGAGGCCACCGATGGCGGGCATGGGGGTGGGGCGGCGCGCGACACCTTCGTCTTCACGGTCTTCTTCGATCCCGAGCAGGCGCCGCTGAACCACGCGATCTTCGGTCCCAACCCGGCCTTTACCGGCGAGATGATCGCCGGGGAGGTCACGATTGCTGCTCCGGCTGTCCTCCCGCTGATCGCTGGGACCCCGACGTCGTAGCACCATCCGGGAGCGATGTGACATCACGACGGTCGGCCCTGGGTGCCAGTCCGGAGCCGATCGCAGTTCGTCCCTGAAAGGTGAATGCTTGGTGCTGAACGGCCCGCCAGTGGCGGGACTCCGCTGCACGGCATGTCGCACTATCCGCTTCCAGCCAAGTCATCTGATAAGTCCTATCCCGGGTTCGTGACCATCTGGTTCCAGGAACCGGTTTCAAAACTAGGCCGTGATGCCCTCCACGAGACGAACCGCTTCGCCTGTGCTCTATCAGTTCAGGCCATACGGGTGTATGATGGGCCCCTGCTCCTGTTCACCGGTCCTCTGGTCGTCCCGTCGTTTGCGCCACCAGGAGGTACGTCCCGTGAACACCCCCGTGTTCGACACCTTCACTATCGGCTGGCAGTCCCTTCCCGATCGACCATAGGTTCAGCGTGCTCGGCACCGAGCTACTCGGTGGTCTCGTTGGGACGTGGGCGTGGGGGAAAGGTGCACAGGAGGCGACGCGGGTTCATCGTGTTCTCGCCGGTTTGTGACACCACGTAAGGAGGCAGGACATGACTCCAATGCCGATCTCTCGACGGACACTTTTGCAGCAGGGCAGCGCGGCCGTGGCCGGGTTGAGCGTGCTGCGGGTGGCGGGACCAACCTATGCGTTCCAGACCCCGGTCACGGGGGAGGTGATTCCCTGGCTGGACCAGCCCGAGCCTAACCCGGCACCAGAGGCGATCGTCCGGCAGCTGGCGTGGGAGCAACTCGATTCCTGGATCACTCCGAATGACCAGTTCTTCGTCATCAAGCACTTCAACGAGCCCCAACTGAATGAGAACGACTGGCGCCTGGACATCAGCGGTCTGGTGGACCAGCCGATGACGCTCACACTCGATGACCTGAAAGCCCGGGAGCGTCAAGAGGTCACGTTCACCCTGGAGTGCTCCGGCAACACGGGGCTGCCGTTCTTCTGGGGGGGTATCGGTAACGCGACCTGGGCAGGTACACCGCTGGCGCCACTCCTCGCGGAAGCGGGTGTCCAAGAGGAAGGCCGCGAGGTCGTCTTCTGGGGCGCGGATGCCGGGGAGCAGATGTGGCGAGAGATGACCATTACGGAGCAGTTCGCCCGCTCCATGGCGCTACAAGACGCCATGAACCCCGACAATTTGCTCGTCTACGAGATGAACGGCGAACCGCTGCCGAATCTGAACGGCTTCCCGGTGCGATTGATCTTGCCGGGCTGGTACGGGATCGCCAATGTGAAGTGGCTGACGCGTATCGAGATCTTGGATCGAGCCTACCAGGGCAACTTCATGGCCCGCGACTATGTGTCCATCCGCGAAGAGGAGCGGGATGGTGAGACGGTCTGGACCTTCACGTCGGTCGGGCCCAACCGGCTCAAGTCCGCGCCGGCCAAGGTGACCAAACAGGGCGACGCGTACCAGATCATGGGCGCGGCGTGGGGCGACCCGATCGCTGGGGTCGAGGTCCAGATCGACGAGGAGCCCTGGCAGCCGGCGACCCTCACGGAGGGCGCGGGGGAGGCGTTCGCCTGGACCTTCTGGACGCTTGATTGGGGTACCCCGTCCTCGGGCGAGCACACCATCAGCTCGCGCGCGATTGCCGAAAATGGCGAGGTCCAGCCAGCCCCAGATGACCCACTCCTGGCTGGCAAGACGACGTACTGGGAGAGCAACGGCCAAATCACCCGGCGCGTGCAAATCTCCTGACCTGGCTCGGCGCGGTTCGCATTCACCACTCGAGCGCCAAGTCGGCACGCTCCACGTTGTAGGGCCACAATCGCAGGGCCGGGAACACCTCCCGGTCCTGCGGCTCGTGTCAGCTCAGAGCACTTTTGAAACCGGTTCCTGTAACGCCCCAGGGTGTTGAAAAAGCCGTCACGGGGCGACGTGGAGACCTCCCGCTCGGTCCGCGCTTGACGAGCGAACGAGAACGCGTACGATCCCCTCGTTCAGGAGGCGATCATGGATGTCCGCCAGTTCTTCCTCTACCTCCACCACGCCACCCACTTCACCGGCAAGGCGGCCTGGACGCTGGATGCGGCCATGGTTCCCCACTATCGGACGGTGCGCCCGGGCCACAACTCGGTCGCCTGGTGCCTCTGGCACATCGCTCGTGGCGAGGACTGGGCCATCCAGACCATTCTGCAAGGGGGCGAGCAGTTGCTGACGTGCGACGGCTGGGATCGCAGGATGGGGATCTCGTACCCCGGCTTCGGCGGCGGTATGGGCCGCGAGGAGATGCTCGCCCTCACCGAGCAGATCGACCTCGATGCGCTGCGGGAGTACTACACGGCGGCTGCGGAGGCGACCCAGGCTTACATGCGCGGCTTCGACTTCGCGACCATCGATGCGCCGTTCGATGTCCAGAGCCGGCTGGCGCTTGTCCCGGAAGCGGAGGGTCCGAGCCCGTTCTTGCAAGAGGCGTTTCGGCGCTGGACGACGCCGCTGGTCTGGCTGGAGGTGTTTGCCCTCGTCGATGTCGACTTCCACATCGAGGAGGCTGACCACGTCCTGAACCTGGTCGTGCCCGACCGCGAGGTCGTCTAAACCGCTCCTTGACCCGGGTGGAAGGCGACGTTCTGGAGCTCGCTGATGCTCGGTCCGCCCAAGCTCCGCCGCCTCGACGCACCGATCGCAGCAGGATTGCTGGCCGCTGGGGCGGGTCGCAGCGATGCCCTCACGGCGTCGGCGGAGACGGTTCGTCACCGGTGCCGCGGCGCGGGTGGAGCTCACCCGGCAGACGTACCCCGGTCCGGCTCGGGGAGGGGCGTCTGGTGCCCCGTCTCGACCGGCGTGCGGCGCGGCCGGTAGGGCGCCGCTCGTTGGGCCGGATGCCACTCGGTTTCGTCCAACGGCGCGAGGAATGGCTGCGGCGAGGCGTGGCCGGTGGCGAAGAAGCGCGGGTCGACGACGTCTCGCAGTCGTCGTCCGTCTGCCTCGACCGCCACGCGGTATTGAGCCAGCGTCTCGCTCGCGTGCTCGATGGTGAGCGTCTCGTCCCACACCCACACCGCCGCCCGCGCACCGGCGAGCCCCCGCTCCCCATAGAGCCGCCAGTGGCGGAACCGGATGCAACCGCACGCGTTGAGGCGACGCGTGGCGCGCAGGCGGAAGAGGCGGTCCAAGGTCGGCGGGGTCGCACCAGGCGTCCTGCACCCAGCCCAGCACCGCTGCCGGGCTGTGCCTGCCGTCCATGCGCTCGCGATGCGCAAAGTGCGCTTGCTGGTTGTAGTCGGCGAAGAAGCGGGCATGCACCGCCTGGATCTCGGCCCAGCCCCGAAGGTCGACAGCGAGGTCCGGGTGACCTACAGCGACGCGGAGGGAGGTCCGTTATTTGTTGATGTCGTCCGCCCACCGGCAACCGATCAGCTGCATCCGGCGGTCGTGCTCTTTCCTGGCTGGGGTGAGAGCCGCTACGCCCGGGCCACGGAGGCGCAGGACCTGGCGCAGGCCGGCTATGTCGCGGTCATGGTCGACTACCGCATGGACTGGCCGGAGTTCATCGATGACGCCCAGTTAGCGGTGCGGTGGGTGCGGGCGAATGCCGACCGCTACGGGATCGACCCCGAGCGCATCTGCGCCTACGGCCACTCCGCTGGCGGTCAGCTAGCGGCGATGCTGGCCGTGCGCGATGCGCTGCATGAGCACCTTCACCTCACCGGCACCAAGTACGAGATATCAAAGGAGCACCCCATGACCCAGCCGACACGAACCGTTCTCATGACCGGCGCCACGCGGGGGATTGGGCGGGCGGCGGCGATCCACATGCTGCGCGACGCTCCCGACCTCCACCTCGCCGTTCTCGCGCGGGGGGACGGGCAGCGCGTCGTCGACGACCTGACGGCGGCGAGCGGCAACACCAGCGTCAGCGCGGTGGCGGGCGACCTCGCCTCCCTCGGGTGCGTCCGCGCCGCGGCGGCCACCCTCCGTTCCCGCCTCGAGGATGGCACGCTCCCGCCGCTGCGGGGCATCGTCGGCAACGCCGGGATCCAGCGTCGGGCCTCGAAGCAGCCCACGGTCGACGGCCTCGAGCCGACGTTCGCCGTGAACGTGCTCGCCCACCACCTGCTGATCCGCGAGCTCGCGGACCTTCTCCGGGCGCCCGCCCGGATCGTCCTGACCACCAGCGACACGCACTTCGGGGACTTCAAGCATACCGCCGGCCTGATCCCGGCACCGAGGTGGAGCTCAGCGGAGCGCCTCGCCAGCTCGACGGAGCCGGGTGGGATGGGCGGTGGCCTGGACGGCCCTACCGCCTACTCGACCAGCAAGCTCGGCGTCGTCTCCCTCGTCCACGCCCTGGCGGGTCGGCTTCCCGCCGGGGTGGACGTGTATTCGTTCAATCCGAGCCTCGTCCCCGGGACCGACCTCGCCCGAGACGGGGGACGCTTCGGTGCGTTCGTCTTCAAGTCGATCATGCCGCGGCTGACCTTCCTGATGCCGTTCACCTCCAGCGTCGACGACGCCGGCGCCAACCTGGCCGCCGCGGCGATCGGTCCGACGCCCGGCGAGAGTGGGTCCTACATCAACAAGACGCGGACCGAGCGGTCGTCGGACGAGTCGTACAACCCCGACCGCGAGGCCGAGCTCTGGGAGACCGCGGACCGGCTGACCGGCGGCGCGGCGCGCGCAGGCCCCCGTTCCACTTCACTCGGATGCTGTGGCGAGGCGTGAGGTGCGCGGCCCCGACTACCGTGTGGCGACCATCGTTGCCCCGCTAGCAGACGAGGAGACGCTAGCCGGGCACCGTCTTCACTCGCTACTTGCTCGCTTTCCCGTTTGCGAATGAGGCCCAGAACGCATCCAGTGCGGCTGCCCCGCGTCGCCCCTCGTCCTCGGTCATCCACCAGTGTCCAAAACCCGGAAGCACCTCAACCCGCGCCGCCGCCCGCGCCGCCGATCGCCGCCGCTGCTCGTCCGTACCGACGGCCTGATCCTCCGTCGGAATAATGACCAGCCCGGGACGGGCCGCCGCAGCCTCCAGGTCGGCGCCAAGCTCGGCCATCACCGGCTGGACCGCGGACCGATACATCCGGAGGATGCTCTCGCCCATCCGCGCATCGAACCCGGCGGAAACTCGCGCCGCGATGACGGGGTCCATTCCTCTAGACGTCAGCGGCTCCGCCCGCTCCTCCACCGACTGCTCCACGGCCCGGGCTACGAACGCCTCGCCGGCGCCGGGCGTCTGCCAGAGTTGGGCCGACTCGTGCCAGACATAGTCGGGGTCGAACAGCCCGATCGCGTCGGAGCACCAGCTTTGAATCAAGCCCGGGCGCGCCATCGCGACGATCATCGTGAGTCCGCCGCCCAAGTCGTGGCCGACGAGGTTGACCGGCCCCGCGATCCGCTCGAGTTCGGCAATCAGCCAATCCCGGTACTCGAAAACGGTCGCGCCGAACCCGTTCGGTACCGCAGCCCCAAATCCGGGCGGCGACAACCGGATCTGGTCCTTGTGACCCGCCTCAGCCAGCCGGGCCGCCAGCAGGTCCCACACTTCGGGGGTTTCGGGGATCCCATGAACTAGGACAACGGTCAAAACAGAAAGCCTCCTCGTGTCGTCGTGGTCAAACCGGCTTCGGACCGTGCCATGACTCTGCCAATGGAGCCGCGTAGCTCTGCGCGATTACGCACCTTGATTGATTCCGGCCAGCCAGGGCGGGGTGACGAACCCGATGTCGTGCAGGATGGCGAGCAGGTCGTCAGCGGCCCACTCCTCGACGATCTTGCCCTCCTCAAGGTGGTAGACGTAAACGGCAGTCCACTGCACCGGGCGGCCGGTGGCAGGAATGCCTAGGAGGTCGCCTTGGTGCGTGGCGTTGATGACGAAACGCACCCAGACCGTGTTGTCCACCGCGACCATCTCCTGCTCGACCGCGTCGATATCGGGCAGGGCGCCGATGAATCCCTGCAGGAGGCCGATGATATTGTCGCGTCCCTCGACGGTGCCCAGCGTGCCGCCGTGCCACGTGGCTTCTGGGGCGAGGAACTCCGCAGCGCGCTCAGGGTTGTGGGCGTTGAACACCACCCGCGTGTACTTGCGGATGAGGTCTTTGTTTGCTTGCTGACGCGTCTGATCGTCCTCGAGAGGTGCCTGGACGGACATCATGATTCCTTTCGGGTAGGCAGCCACGCCGTGCTCGAGCGGCTGCTCTTTGTTGTCTAAAAGTTGACGTCATCGCCGGTGTCGAGTCCATGTCAAGAGCAGCGGCCATCGAGGGCCAGTCTTGACCTCAGGGGAATCACGGAACTCGTTCCATATGTCCCTCCTCACGATTGAATGCGTACGCGCTCCTCACGAGCGACCGCGTCGGATGAGTCAGCTGGGAGCGACGCGAGATGGGTGGTGAGCGCGTCGGTGATCTCGACCAGGGCGTGCATCTGTTCCGGGGTCAGCGCCTCCGCGAAGTACTCCCTAATCGCCCGCATGTGCGGTCCTGCTGCGGCGCGCTGCGCCCGCCGCCCTGCCGGGGTGATGCGCAGTTCCGATCCTCTGCTGTCGACGACGCAGGGGTCGCGCCGGACCAGTCCACGCCGTTCCATGCGGCCGAGATGATGGGAGAGTCGGCTGCGCTCCCAACTGATCGCCTCGGCGAGCTCAGACGGTCGCAGTGCCCGGTCACCCGCCTCTATCAAGGCGAGCAGAACGGCGTAGTCTCCCCCGGAGAGACCCGAGGCCTCCTGCATCAGCGCTTCCAGCTGGGCCCGCAGCGCGGCGGCGGTGACGAAGAACCCGCGCCAGGCACGAAGCTCCTCGGTGCTCAGGCGATCGTTTCTCGGTGACCCCCCGTACGTAGTTGACATGTCACACACTTTAGGTCATGATTGTTGACGTGTCAATCAGTTGCGTCGCGCGGGGAACCGCATTTGCCAATGAGGAGCACGTCGCCATGGACAACGCCATCCCGAGCTTGATGCCGGCAAGTCTGCTCGGGGGCTTCAATCAACGGGACCAGGCACAGCGCATCACGGCTATCGCCGGTACGTACGCGGAGGATGTGGTGTTCAGTGACCCGGAGGGGGTTGTGACTGGCCGCGAGGCGCTCAACGAGAAGGCGCAGCACGTGCTCGATGGAGCACCCGGGTTGGTGTTTCGTCCCACGGGTCCCGTCCGCCACGTTGGGAACCTTGGTCTCCTGTCCTGGCACCTCGGCCCAGACAATCAGCCCCCCGTTGTCTCCGGCACGGACATCGCGATCGTGAACGAGGGCAGAATCACGGCCCTGTACACGCTCCTGGACGACTGACCTACCGTGGTCCTGGAGCGGGAGCTCGCCACGGCGGTTTGACTCCCGGCGTCTGGGTCAGCGAGCGTTCGCTTGTCCGCAGACGAATGAGCGCCTGGCCTTGCCGGCGAGCGGTGCCCAGGGCTTAACCAAACAACCGTCAATCAGGAGCAGAGCACATGAAGAGGCTGGTCTACGCAGTCGCCCTCGCTGGTGGTTTGGCCGCGCTGTACGCGGCGACCCGAAGGCCAAGGCATCTTCAAACCACGGTGATCATGACCGTGAAGGCCCCCATCGATACCGCGTTTGCCTACATCGCGCCGATCAACTTGACGCACATCTTTCGGGAAACCCGATTGATCCCCGCTGTCGTTGATACCAGCATCAAAGAGGGTTGGAACACGGCGGGTCTCGTGCGGACGATCTCGTTCAGCGATGGACCAACCTCTCAGGAGACTCTGCTGGCGATCTCGCCCCCGACCTCCTTTTCCTACCAGAACGACCACTTCACGGCCCCCGTCCTGGGCTTTCTGCTCGAACGCCTGGAGGGGGAATGGCGGTTCACCGCCGAGGGCTCCGACCGGACCAAGATCGAGTGGACCTATCGGGCGATTCCCACCAATGGCCTGACTGGCCTCCTCGTGGAGGCGGTGCTGATCCGGGCGATTCATGCCATGCTGGAGAATGCCTTGACCATCGCCAAGAACGATCTGGAGAGCGGACAGGTAGCGGAGGGTCGGTTTGCAGCCCCGGTGCACCAGCCCCGAGCGGCCCTCGGTACCCAAGGTGCGGCTGATCGACCCCGCACTGACCGTGGCCGTGGACATTCTGGTTATCACGCGGTTGAACCAGACACGGCACAGTGTTGAAACCGGTTCCTATTACCTCCTCATGCCGCGGTGTGGCACCACTGTTGGATGAAAGGCCCTCGCACGTCCCAGGCTGCTGAAAAACGCCAAAATCGTAGACGGCTGACAGTCTCCATGGCTCTCTCGGTAGGACTATGTTTGAGGGTCTTGTTGATGAGGATGATGGCCAATTCGATCGGTTAGACTCGGACTTGCGCAGACTCTCAGGCCGCCGGAGAACTTTTTCAGCTGCTTGTTTTCTTCTGCGACGCCATCGCGTGCCCTCTGACCTCCCGCTCCTTGCTCTCAGACCTCTCCTCGCCCTTCCCTGAGAGCGTCGGACTCCTGGACCAGGTGCATCCCGATCTCGCGGAAGAGGGTGACCGCGTTGTCCATGCCGCCGGGGATGGCCGGTCGATCGGCGGGCGGGAGCGTGCGAGTCCGAGCCCGCTCCCCGAGTTCCATGATCGTGCGCTCGAAGCCGGCCGGGGTGTAAGAGTTGAGCAGCGTCGCCGTCTCGGAGTCCACGCGGAAGGAGTGGACCGTACCGCGCGGAATGAGAACGAATGACCCCGGTCCGGCCTCGAGCTCCCTGCCACTGGCACGGTAGGTGATCCGGCCGTCGATGACGAAGAACTGCTCGTCCTGGTCGTGGGAGTGGGGACCAGCACCGGACCCGTGGGGGCAAAGCTGCAACATCAAGGAGTAGCCGCCCCCGGTCTGCTCCGCTGTCGTCCAGGACGAAGTCGGCATCGGCGGCCTGAGCCCGCTCCACGAACAGCGTCACCCCGGGGACGTTTGCCAGGTCCGCCTTGCTCCAGGGACCGGATCCCGCCTGCTACGACCAAACGTGGCTGGACTGGAACTATGCGTTCCTAGCCGGAGAAGAGCCGAACCCGACAGTGGCCAGGTTCGCTTACATGCTGCAGGGTGGCAGCGATGCCAGCAACACCGATCCCTTTGCCACCGAGCCGGCAGCAGGTGAGGAGTGGGTGAACTCAGGACCCCACGTGATGCTCCTCCTGCCGGGGGAGTTGGACCTGAGCGTCTACTCGACCGATCACGACTCCGGTGGGCCCTACATCGTGTGGGCGGGCACCCCCTACGAGCACATCATGACGCCGGTGGCGGAGGCCACCCCGTCCGCGTAACGGAGCGAAGCCCCTTCCTTGGAGAGCCGTCGCGGCGGGTGTCCGCGGCGGCTCTTCCGCACCCCGGCGCATCCATCTGGTCCTGCCCGGAGCACCTATCACCCGCAGCAATGATGCTGTCTCGAAAACGTCCTTTGTGAGACGGTTTCCAAAGTCCTTCTTCTTGCATAGGTTTCCGCAGGAATCGGTGTTGCACAACTTGTCTCGAAATCACAATTTCGCTACTTGCTATTGTCTCTAGGTTTTGAGACGATGAGATCATGGATATTGGCTATGCTCGGGTGTCGACCGGGGAACAGACGCTCGACCTGCAACTCGATGCCCTCACCAAGGCCGGCTGCGGCAAGGTCTATCGAGAAACCGCCAGTGGAGCGAAAGCCGATCGTCCTGTGTTGGAGGAGGTCCTCGGCTATCTGCGGAACGGGGACACCCTCGTCGTCTGGCGGCTCGATCGGTTGGGCCGCTCGCTGAAGCACCTCATCGAGGTCGTCGCCGCCTTGGCTGCGCGCGGCATTGGGTTCAAGTCGCTCACGGAGCAGATCGACACCACCACACCCGGTGGCAAGCTGATCTTCCACGTCTTCGGCGCCCTGGCCGAGTTCGAGCGCGATCTCATCCGCGAGCGGACCCAGGCTGGTCTTGCCGCAGCACGGGCGCGGGGACGACTCGGTGGCCGACCGCGGAAGCTCGCCGATGCCAAGCAACTTGAGCTGGCGCGACGCTCTACGGCGGGGGACAGACCGACATCGCCACCATCTGTGCCACCCTCGGCATCTCGCGGGCCACCCTCTACCGGGCCCTCAAGGACCGCAGGGTCGACCCTACGCGGGACGATGCGTCTTGACACCTGGCGGCCAGGTCGT